>NZ_DOTK01000042.1:0-97097 GCF_003521185.1 Brevibacillus sp. | reverse complement strand
CGACGACCGTTTCGTCCGCTTTTGCTGGCAAAGGAGATACCGTTTGCGCTTCTTGCGCGATCCAGTCTTTTTCGTAATAGCTCGCCGCCGTCAACTGTGTCCGCACCTGCTTGATCGTGTATCCTTCGATTTCCACAAGCACCTCGCCAGCAGGATTGACGATATCAATGTCAAAGGTCGCCGTCTGGTTGTCTTCCCCTTGCTCCCGCTGGCGCACATAGCTGTAAATGGCGGAAGGGATCGGGGCGTGGACGCGAATCTCCTGATAGTAAAACGGCAAATACAGCTGCTCATCGATGCTGCGAATCGCGATATTTGCCGCGTTGTCCAGCATCGCCGGATGATAGTGGTAGCGAGCGGTTTCTGCGCGATACGGCTCGGCAAGCTGGATGGCAACCAGACATTCTGCACCTGCCAATCGCAATTCCTGCAAGTTGTCCCAGCGAGCGCCTGTCGCGATGTAGGCTCCGCTTGCTTGCAGATCGGCTGCGCGGGCAGCCACCGGGAGCTTCTGCATGAGAGCCGGCAGGTCTACACGTTTTTGCTCTTGCGTCGAGTGGCACAGCTTTCCTTCTGCATGCTTGCGCCACGAGCCGTCCAACTGATCTTTGCTGGCGATGGAAAAATGCTTTTCTTCGCCCGCTTTTTTCACCGCGATGTGCAGTTCGCAGCTCTCCCCGTCCTGAAGCGAAAAAGGTTGCAAAAAGGCGAGGTCCTTGATGACGGCAAGCCCGCCTTGCTGCCTGCCCACTTCCAGCAGCAGCTCGATGTAGGCCGTGCCAGGCAAAACATACTCGCTGCCCACGCGATGCTCGTTCAAAACCCAATCGTCTTTGACCGACAAGCCGACGGTATACGTCACCTCGCCGGAAGCACTTTCCCTTGCAGGCAAGCTCGTGAGCAACGGATGCCGCAGCTCTTGTGGACGTGCGGGCGACTGTTTGTAGGCCGCGAAGTCCTCCTGGTTGAGCCAGCAGCGAACTTTTTGAAAAGGATAGACAGGCAGGCTGATGCGATTGCAAGCGATCCCCGCGTACAGTTGCTCCCAGTCGATTTCGGCGCCTGCGACGTACAGTTCTCCCAAGGACACATAGGCAGGCAGCTCTCTGTTTGGCAAAGCGCTTTTCATGTCTTGCAGTTTTTGCTCAGCCTGCAGCGTCCGTACTTGCTTTTCTTCCTCTGTCACTCTTCGCCAGACGCCAGCCCCAGCCCGCCCCATGGTTGTGTCGGCGCCCGCTTCCCCTTCGTGAACCTGGTAGCGCACGTTTTCTCCCGAGGCAAGACCGTGTTTCTTGAGCTGTTCCAGTTTGTAGAGCAGATCGTCGCAGTCGGTAAAAACGATCGCCAGCCGATGACTGTAGTGACCGCGCCCTGTGCTCGCCGTGTAGCACAAATCGTCCAGATCAACTTGCCGATTGCGGGATACATAAGCGGCATATTCCGCGACAAGTGTCAACAGCACCTGTTCTTCCTTGGCGGACAGCGGAAGCAAATGAAGCGAAGCTGCTTGCTGTCGCTCGGCAAAAGCGGGCGGAGCCTCTTGCAAAACCATATGGCAATTCGTGCCGCTCAACCCGAACGAGCTGATCCCTGCCGTGCGCAGCGCTCCGGCTGTGCTCCATTCGCGCAGCTGGTCGTTCACATAAACTGCGGACGAACTGAAATCAATATTTGGATTCGGCTTTTGAAAATGCAGCGAAGGAAACAGCTTTTTGCTTTTCATGGCGTGGATTACTTTTACCAAGCCAGCAATTCCGGCGGCATGATCGAGATGGCCGATGTTGGTTTTGAGCGAACCGATGGCGCAAAATTGCTTTTTCTTCGTATAGCGCGAAAATGCGCGGGAGATTCCTTCTATTTCAATCGGATCGCCTAGCTTTGTGCCCGTTCCGTGCGCTTCGATATAGCTGATCGTCTCGGGATCGATGCCAGCTATCTCCCATGCCTCGCAAATGACTTCTTCCTGCGCTTTCGAGTTTGGCGCGGTGATGCCGATCGAATTGCCGTCCTGGTTGATCGCGCTGCCTTTAATCACCGCATGGATATGGTCGCGATCCTCCAGCGCCTTTTTCAGCGGCTTCAACAGAACGGCTCCCATGCCCTCGCCTTTTCCGGTGCCATCGGAGCTGGCATCGAACGTTTTCGTTCTTTCGTCTGAGGACTCAATCCCGATTTTGACGTGCTCATGACTTTTCAGCGGGAAAAGGTGCAGCTTGATTCCGCCTGCCAATGCCAGATCGCAAGAACCTTCGATGAGCTGGCGGCAGGCAAAATGAATCGCGACCAAAGTGGAGGAGCAAGCCGTATCGATGGCGACGGCTGGCCCCTTCAAATCGAGCAGGTACGAAATGCGGCTGGCGATAATCGATTGGATGTTGCCGGGGATCGCGATCCCCATCGCTTCCGGTGCCAGCAACTGGATACCTTTTTTGTACACTTCGCCAAAATCCGTGCTGTAGCCAATAAACACCCCTGTCTTGCTGCCTGCCAGCTTCGCGCCCCCATAGCCAGCCTCTTCGATCGCTTCCCAGGCCAATTGCAAAAACAGCCGCTGATTCGGGTCCATCAGACTTGCTTCGCGTGGGGATATTTGGAAAAAGCCCGGATCAAACTGATCGATCTCGGGCAAATATCCAACTCGGTCAAACTGCGCTTTGGCTTGGTCGATGGGAAGCATGGGCAGGAAAAGGGCAGCATTTTCCTGCCTGTTTGCCGGGATATCCTGGATGGAGTCGATGCCCAGGTGCAGAAGCTGCTCCAGCCGGGCATCCGTGTCGGCCTGGCCTAGCCGGGCGGCGATCCCCACAATGGCAATGTCGTTATCCGTCTCCTTTTGCTGATCCTGTCGCAAATAATGAATCAGGTGTGCGGCAATGTTTTTGTCCAATTGCCCGGAGCCGACCTGCTGCAATATATAGGAGTACATCTCTTCTTTTTTTGCCATAAGCGTTACTCTCCTAATTTTTTCAGGATATCTTCTACCGATGCCTCTCCCTCGCTAAAATCGTCCAACAGCTGCAAAATATTGTCGATGTCGCTTGGCTGCCCTGCTTTTTTCACACCCGGTTGTGCTTGAGCTGACGAGCTTCTTTCGATGTGCTGCGCCATGGCACTGATCGTTTTGCATTCGAACAGATCGATCACTTTGATTTTTTGCGGGTATTTCTCTTCGATTCTGGCTTGCATCTGGACGATCAGGTGCGAGTTTCCACCGAGATCGAAAAAGTTTTGCCGAGTCCCGATCTGTTCGAGACGGAGCAGATCGCGCCATAGCTGAAGCAGGAACTTTTCCACATCGCTGCTCGGAGCATGCAGCTCGCCTTGCTCTGTGTCTGGCGCCATCGAGTCAGCAGGAAGAGACATGGCTTGCAGCGTTTTTCGATCCAGTTTTTGGTTGGACGTGACAGGCATCGCTTCCAGACGCACAAATCGGGCTGGAATCATGTAAGCAGGCAGCGCTTTGCGCAACGCATCCTGAAACTCCTGCACGGCAATGTCACGGGTCGACGTATAGTAGCCAATCAATTTGTTCGATTCGCTTTCTTTGACTGCCACGACGCAAACAGCCGTGACACCCGGTACGCTTGCGATCCGCTGCTCGATTTCTCCGGTTTCAATCCGGTATCCTCTGACCTTGACCAGGCCGTCATTGCGGGAAATATATTCAAGCTGTCCATCTGTCCCGTATTTGCCCAAATCTCCGGTATGGTAGACGAGCTGATCGGTAAACGGATGGAAGCGATATACTTGCGCGGTCTTCTCGCTGTCGCGGAAGTACCCGGGAGTGACCCCTGGTCCGCTAATGCAAATCTCGCCGGGCACGCCGGGACCGCACAAGTTTCCGTCCTTGTCCAAAATATAGACCTGGTTTTGTCCGAGCGGTCGGCCAAGCGGAACGACCGATTTGCCTTTCAGCTCCTGGTTTACTTCGCAACACGTAGCCCAGATGGTCGCTTCTGTCGGTCCGTACAGGTTGTACAGTTTCGCGTTTGGGAAATGGCTGCTAATGTCTTTTGCCAATGCCGGGCTCCAGGCTTCGCCGCCAACGAGGACGGTTGCGAACTGGCGCAAGCACGCCAAGAGTTGTTCATCTTGCTGCGACAGGCCGAGAATGAATTGGCTGATTAAAGTCGGCACAGAATGCCATACATCGATCCGCTGCTCCTCCAGATAGGAAAACAGCAAAGCCGGGTCACGCAGCCGCTCAGGCGACAGCACATGCAAGGTGGCTCCGCTTGTCAGGCAGCCAAAAATTTCAAAGACAGAAATGTCAAAGCTGATCGAAGTGACCAGCATCATGTTACGCGCAGGCCCCAGTTGAAATTGCTGCTGACTCCACAAAAGATAATGGATCACATTTTGCTGGGTAACCATGACGCCTTTTGGCGTTCCGGTCGAGCCAGATGTATACATGATGTACATCAATTCAGCTGGCGGCGCTGTCACAGGAGCGGCGGACTGTGCGCGGATATGCTCGCTGCCGTAGTAGCGAATTTGCCCCACCGTTTCTGGCTGGAGAGCATCCTCTGACAAATCCACTACTGTCTCCAGATGCGTCCCTGCGATTGTTTCCAAGTTCGCCATGACGCTTTGTTCCGCCAAAACGGTTTTGATCTCGCTGTGCTGAATCATATAAGCGATGCGCTCATGCGGAAAATCAACATCCAATGGGACATATGGACGTCCAGCCTTGAGAATGCCCAGCAGCGCGACAATCATCTCGATACCGCGCGGCATGTAAACGCCGATTGGCTCCTGTGATTCCTGACCGCTTGTGCTCGTGAGCAAGGCAGCCAATTGGTTGGAGCGCTCATCCAGCTGCTGGTAGGTCAAGCTCCGCCCCTCAAAAACGACTGCTGTCTGCGCAGGATTTTTCTGCGCTTGCGCTGCAAACAGGCGGTGTACTTGTCCGGGAGCATCCAGAGCAACAGGCTGCGGATTTTTTTCGAGCAAGGCTGCCTTGTGTTTGGCATCCAACAGCTCATAGCGGCCGAGCATTGCCGTCGGATTGTCGATCACCTGGTCGATTAAAAACGAAAAATAGTCAACGTATTTGCGGATCGTCTCCTCGGCGAACAGAGTCGTTTTGTACTCCATCCTGACTTCCATTTGCTCCTGCTCCATTTTGCAAATGCAGCTCAGATCGTACAGACTGATCCGGTCGTTGTCTTGCGGGACGTTATCGTACAGCTGAAAAATCGTGGAAAAAACAGGCGTGCGGCTCTGATCTCGCTCCGGGTTCAGCTTTTCTACGAGCGTGTTGAACGGATAGCGGCCGTTGGCATACGCTTTGACGCATTTGTGCTTGATTGTCTCCAAAACCTCGTCAAAGCGGGAAAGTCCGCGAAAATCGACGCGAATGCACACCATGTTCATGAACAGCCCAATGACGTTTTCCCATTCTTGTCGCTCCCTGCCAGACACCGGGAACCCGACGATGATGTCCTCTTCCTGGCTAATTTTGTGCAGGAACAAAAAATAGACGGCGAGAACCGTCATGTAGAGAGTCGTCGAGCGATTTCTCGCAAGCAAACGCAACTGTTCCGTTTTCTCTTTGGAAACCGTGAATTTGATGTAGCTGCCGTCGTAGACGAGAGAGTGCGGCCGTTCAAAATCGGTCGGCAAATTCAGCACTGGCAGCGGTTTCGCCAGCTCGCTCATCCAGTACTGCTCCATGTTCCGGAACTCAGCAGAGGCCAACCACTTTTTCTCCTGCTCGACCCAATCGCCATATTGCAACGATACAGCTGGCAGCTGAACAGGATGGTTCGAGCGAATGCTCTCATACAGTTCCATCAATTCCCGGAAAAACAGCCCAACGCTCCAGCCATCGGAAATAATGTGGTGCATGCTGACGCAAAGACGGTGCTCATCATCAGCCAAACGATGCAGTTCCATCCTGAACAGCGGCTGCTCAAAATCAAACGGAGTCGCATTGTGCTCCTCCAATCGCCGGGCCGACATGGCTGCGCCTGACGATTCCTGCTGATAATCGCTGAACTGAATGACGTTTTGCCACTCCGGCAAAACGAATTGCTTCGGGACGCCATCGACCATTTTGATGACGGTGCGCAGCGAGGCGTGGCGCCGGGTCAGCATGTCCAGGCTTTGTTGCAGCACATCCAGATCAATGTCCAGCTTCAACTGTTTGATGACAGGCAAGTGATAGGCTGTCGTGTGCGGATCGTAGTTTTGCAAAAACCAAATCCGGTATTGCGCCTTGGAAAGATCGTGCCCGGCTTGTTGTTCAGCCGTCGCTTCCTGGCTTGCGGGCGTCTCTTGTGCGGGCAGCAGGTTTTCGTCCAAGTAAGCCGCCAGCTCCGGAATCGTGGGAAATTCAAAAACTTCCGCAATCGTGATCGGCTTGTTCAGGTGCGTGTTCAGCAGATTGGCCATTTGCGTCGCCATAATCGAGTCTCCGCCGACTTCGTAGAAGCTTTTTTGCAGGTCGATCTCTGCCAGCCCAAACGTTTTTGCCCATACTTGCGCTAATTGTTTTTCGGTCTCGGTAAGCTCGTCCTGCTGTTTGCCGACAATCGGCACATCGCTGGAAAAAGCTTCTTCTGGTGCGGTCGTTGCTGCTCGCTCCGCGACTTTTCCGCGCAATTCAGAAGCGAGCTGCAACGGAAAGCGATTGCCCAGCGACGCAGCGATCTGCTCGAAGCGGATATCCGCCACGACTACGCGCGGAACGTCTGGCAGGCTGGCAAATGCCTGGACTGCCTGAGCTGTTTTCAGCGGCTTGAACAAAGCGTTGCCGTTTGTCACGCCGTAGTCCGCCGCCATCCCGGTTTCTGCCCACGCGGTCCAGTTGATCGTCGTGGCGCGAATGCCTTGCTGGCGCAGGCAGGAAGCAAAGCCGTCGAGGTAGCCGTTCGCCGCTGCGTAATCGCTCTGCCCCGGACTGCCCTCCACCGTTGCGATCGAGGAAAACAGCACGAAAAAGTCAGGGCGTTCTTCCAGCAAGCGGTACAGCAAGTAGCTGCCTTCGATCTTCGGCTGGGTCACTTTGGCAAACTCGGCCCATGTTTTCGTAAACAGGAATCCGCTGCCCGCCACGCCTGCCGCGTGAATGACTCCTTTGACCGCTCCGCATGTCTCGCGAAGTTGCTGTAAAGTGTTCGCTACCTGTTGCTCGTCCGTAATATCGCACGGGCAAACCGTGACACTGCTGCCCGACCGCTCGATTGCTTCCACGGCTTCGATGATGCGGCGCGTTTTGCTGTCACCGTCGTCTTGTTTGATTGCCTCCCAGTCTGCACGCGGTGGAAGTCCGCTGCGGCTGAGCAGACCAAGGCGGATTTTTTTGCGGGAAGCGAGATGCTTGGCGATTTCCAGACCGATCCCGCCCGTGCCGCCAGTAATCAGATACAGTCCGTCCTCTTGCAACTCCAACGGCTGGACAGACTCTTCGACCGGACAGCGAGCAAATTCCTCGACATACCGCTGATTGCCGCGATAGGCAACTTGGTACGCAGCGCTTTCGCCATAGATTTCCGCCAAAAGGCTGCCGCACTCCGTCTCGTCGTCGAGGTCAATGCTGCGGCACTTCACATGCGGGTACTCCGCATTCACTACTTTTCCCAGCTGGAACAACGCTGTATGGCACGGCTCCAGCTCTTTTTCGGCACCAGTGACCTCCCAGCCGTTCCGGCCCAGTACGACCAGCTCCAAGTCCTGCTTGTACTTGGCCTGCACCAGCGATTTCACCGTAAAAAACAGGCTTTGGATCGTGCGGGCCTGCGTCGTTTGCAGGCGGGAGAGGCTGGGCGCGTCCTCGTGCTCATCCAGCGCATAAGCGTGGACGATCCGGTTGATGCCCCGCTCCTGCAAGTCCGCAAAAAGCTGCTGGTAATCTGCTTCTGTATCTCCGACCACGTACTTCGTTTCCTGTTCTTTGCGGTAGCCGTCACCGTAAGCGACCTGAATCAGCTCGACGCCGCGCGCTTCCCATTGGTGAATCAGTTCCCGCGTTGTTCCGCTTCCACTTCCACTCTCGCTTCCGCTGTCGCTGTTGCCAAACAACAGCACGCTACCCGCAGCGACCGCTCCTGGCTGTTCCAGCGGAGCTTTCACCCAGCGAATCTGGTAAAACAAATCGCGGGCAGCCATAGCCGCAGAAACGCGTTTCAATGTGTAGTTCTCGACTTCGGCAAACACGTTTCCTTGCTCGTCGATCAGGCTAATGTCGTAGGACACCGTCTCCCGGCTGTCACTGCGTGCTTCTCTTTTCCGCAGGTAGCTGTAAAAGGAGGCAGGCATGTCGTTGTACAGATGGAGCGCTTGGTAATAAAACGGGAAGTAGTACGATTCATGCTCCGCCTCGTTCTGTCTCAACAGATGCCAAAAGCTCAATGCCGTATCGAGCGACGCCGGATGCAGCGAGTACGTGCCCTGTTCCCGCTCATCGGCCAGTCGGATATGCAGCAAGGCAGCGCGGTCGTTTTCATAAAACTGCTCGATGCCTCTCCATCTCGGACCGTATTGAATCAATCCCGAATAGAGCGGCGCAAACTTGCCAGCGTCCTGTTGCTCCATTTCGCGGATGATGGACGCAATCGGCAGCGTCTTGCCTGTGCGCGGCGCAAGCGGATGTACTTCTCCTGTTGCATGGGTGATCCAGCTTGCTTCCGGATCGCTTTCGTCTCGGCTGGCAATCGTAAAGCGGACGTGTCCGCGCTCCGCCTGGACGATCGTATGGACGATTCTCGTTTCATCCGGCGAGCAAGAAAGCATGTGGGACAAAGATACATTTTTGATGACCACGCCTTGTTGCGCGAAAAAGGCTTTGCTGGCTGCCCCGGCCATCTCCAGATAGGCCGCTCCCGGCAAAACCCCGTTGCCGAGGATGCGGTGTTCCTGCAGCATCCACAGCTCGCTCATCGCTGCCTTTGCTGCGTATACGCGCAACCCGGATGTAGACAGGACACACTCTCCCGGCAGTTGCCCTTTTGCTGCCGCGTCTGCCGTTCTCTCATCCGTCGGCGTCGGCCAATGCCTCACTCTGCTGAATGGATAGACAGGCAGCTCCATCGTTTGCACAGCCTGTCCCTCGTACAACTTTGTCCAGTGGATGCGTGCTCCCTGCACATACGATGTCGCCAATTCGCGAAGAGAGTCGACGCTGGCCAGCGAGCCTCCTTGTTCTGCCCAGGCGTAAAGCAGTTGATTGGCCTTTTCATGAAGCGGCCGATTTGCTTTGTCCACTGTATCTGGATGCAGCAGATGGTTTTTCGCTTTCCAGGCGCTGGCGGATTGCCCGTAATACCCAAGCGTCTCAGGCAAATTGTCCAAATCCAGCGGCAAGATCGCCGCGATTTTTTGCAACAGCTCGCTTGTGTTCCGGGCGATAATCGCCAAGCGGTGGGAAAAATGCTCCCTTCCAACCTGCGCCGTATAGACGAGAGCAGAGAAATCCACCTGCTGATTGGCCTGCAAAAAATGGCAGTAGCGTCGCAGCAAGTCCGACAAATTCGCACGGTTTTTGGCCGATAGCGTAAATAGCCGAGGCGTTTCCTGCTCGTTCTTCTCCGTCTGCTGTTGATTCCATTCCTCCAGCAGCACATGGCAGTTCATGCCGCTAAAGCCGAAAGAACTGATGCCAGCCCGGCGCGGCACACCGCCAGTTTCCCAGGCTAGAGGCCGATCAACCAAGTAAAAGGGCGAATCGGAGAAAGGAATATACGGATTTGGCTCCGCAAAATTGATCGTCGGAACGAGTTGTTTATGCTTCAAGGACAACACGACTTTTAACAGCGAAGCCATCCCCGAAGCTCCTACGAGATGACCGATGTTCGATTTGACGGAACCGATCCCGCAAAACTGTTTTTTGCGCGTGTAGGGTTGAAAAGCTTGCTTCATGGCCTTTACTTCGATTGGATCGCCGATGACGGTTCCGGTGCCGTGCGTTTCGATGTAGGAAATCGTTTCCGGGTGAATGCCCGCTTTTGTCCACACGTCCGTCAAGAGCTGCTCCTGGGCTTGCGGATTGGGAGCGGTGATGTAATTGGAAGCTCCGTCGCTGTTTACGCCACTGGCTTTGATCACGGCGTAAATCCGGTCCTTGTCTTGCAAGGCATCTTGCAACGGCTTCAGCAGGATGACCGACAGCCCTTCGCCCCAGGTGGTGCCTTTGGCGTGGCTGTCGAATGGCCTGACGATGCCGTCGCTGTTTTCCACGATTTTAAACGACGAATTAGCCATCGGCACGAGATTCAAGCTGATGCCTCCGGCGATAGCCAATCGGCATTCTCGTTTCCTGAGCGACTCGCAAGCGTGATGCACCGCTACCAACCCGGAGGAGCACGCCGTGTCGATCACCATATTCGGCCCGAAAAGGTTAAAGAAAAAGGCAATCCTGCCCGAGAGGAAGCTGGGCAGATTGCCAGTCATCGCCAATTCGTTCGACGAATCGATAAATTGCTGGTACAGGCCGGAAGAATGGTGATCTCTTCCGATGAAGACGCCCGTATCGGTGCCGTCGATTTTTTCGCCCATGTATCCCGCATCTTCAATCGCTTCTGCCGTGACTTCCAAAAGCAAGCGCTGGTGCGGGTCCATAAACTCGGCTTCCCTGGGCGAGATGCGGAAATATTCGGCGTCGAAGCGGTCTATCTCTTCCAGGTAGCTGCCTTTGGCATAGTGCGGTTCTCCCCAAAGCTTGCGCAGCAAAGGATCGGTATCCATGCGCCGCTTGGGCGGAAAATCGGTGATGCCATTCGTCCCGTTAAGCAGATTCGTCCAATATTGCTCCAGGTTGTCTGCAAAAGGAAGCCGGCAAGAAATGCCGATGATGGCGATATCCGCAACGGCGTCCTTTTCGGGCTTGGGCGAAGCTGCATTGACTTGGTGCAGCAGCTTGCGGGCAAGCTCTTTGTCCAGGCGATTTTCTTTTACACTTTCCAAGATCAGCGCATTGATTTGGTCGATGTTATTCATCTGTTCGATTCCTCCGCTGCGACAAAAGGTCCACCATCTCTTCTACAGATTGCTCCCCGGAAGAAAGGTTGTCCAAAATGGATTGTAGCTGTTGGTCAAACGAATCGAAGGAGTCCTGCTGTTTCGCTTCTTCTTGCCTTTTTGGCTCGCTGCTTTGGCCCTGCCTGATGTAGTCAGCCAGTTCCGCCACAGACGAATACGTAAACAGATCAGGCAAGTCGAGTGCGCCCGGGAACTCGGTTTCCAGCTTTTTCAGCAGTTGGGTCGCGATCAGTGAATCGCCCCCCAGTGCGAGAAAGCTGTCGTAGATGTTGACAGTCGACAAGTGCATCGTTTCCGCCCAGATGCGGGAAATCGTCTGCTCGATGTCGTCATAAGTTTCATCTTTGCGGCCCGTGAGCGTAAAAGCACGCTGCGCGCTGGCAGGAGCAGACGGGGCTTTGGAGCGGCCCTTGCTCGTGTTCTTGTCGATCAGCCCGCTCTCTACTTTCAAAAACAGGTCTTCCCCGCTGGTTTGCAGCCATTCTTGATTGAGAGAGGCAATCACCACTTGCTTGCGATCCATAGCCAGCGCCTGGTCCAAAGCAGCGGTTGCTTCATTCGTTTGCAGCGGTTTGAACAGGGCGTTGCTGGTGGTCACGCCAAAGTCCGCCGCCATCCCGGTTTCTGCCCACGCGGTCCAGTTGATCGTCGTGGCGCGAATGCCTTGCTGGCGCAGGTAGGAAGCAAAGCCGTCGAGGTAGCCGTTCGCCGCTACGTAATCGCTCTGCCCCGGACTGCCCTCTATCGTCGCGGTTGAGGAAAACAGCACGAAAAAGTCGGGGCGTTCTTCCAGCAAGCGGTACAGCAAGTAGCTGCCTTCGATTTTCGGCTGGGTCACCCTCGCAAACTCGGCCCATGTTTTCGTAAACAGGAATCCGCTGCCCGCCACGCCTGCCGCGTGGATGACTCCTTTGACCGCTCCGTATGCCTCGCAAAGCTGCTTCAAAGTGTCTGCTACCTGCTGTTCGTCAGCGATATCGCACGCGCAAACCGTGACGCTGCTGCCCGACCGCTCGATTTCTTCCACGGCTGCAATGATGCGGAGCGTTTTGCTGTCCGCTTCGCTCGACTTCTGTTTGATTGTCTCCCAGTCTGCACGCGGTGGCAGACCGCTGCGGCCGAGCAGACCAAGGCGAATGTTTTTGCGGGAAGCCAAATGCTTGGCGATTTCCAGCCCGATCCCGCCCGTGCCGCCAGTGATCAGATACAGTCCGTCCTCTTGCAGCTCCAACGGCTGCACAGACTCTTCGACCGGGCAGCGAGCAAATTCCTGTACGTACCGCTGATTGCCGCGATAGGCAACTTGATACGTGCCAGTTTTCCCGTACATTTCCGCCAAAAGACTGCCGCAGTCCTTCTCGTCGTCGAGATCCATGCTGCGGCATTTCAGATGGGGATACTCCGCATTGACTACTTTCCCCAACTGGAACAACGCTGTATGGCACGGCTCCAGCTCTGTTTCGGTGCCTGTCACTTCCCAGCCATTCCGGCCCAGTATAACCAATTCTATCTCCTGCCTGTACTTGGCTTGCACGAGCGATTTCACGATAGAAAACAGGCTATGGATTGTGCGAGCTTGCGTCGTTTGCAGGCGGGAGAGGCTGTCCACGCCCTTTTGCTCATCCAGCGCATAAGCGTGGACGATCCGGTTGATGCCCCGCTCCTGCAAGTCGGCAAAAAGCTGCTGGTAATCCGCTTCCGCATCTCCTACCACGTACTTCGTTTCTCGCTCTTTGCGGTAGCCATCCCCGTAAGCGACCTGAATCAGCTCGACGCCGCGCGCTTCCCATTGGCGAATCAGTTCCCGCGTTGTTCCACTTCCACGTCCGCTCCCGCCTTCGCTGTCGCCAAACAACAGCACGCTGCCCGCAGCAACCTCTCCGCGCTGTTCCAGCGGCGCTTTCACCCAGCGAATCTGGTAAAACAAATCGTGCGCCACCATAGCGGCAGAGATGCGTTTCAGTGTGTAGTTCTCGACTTCGGCAAACACGTTTCCTTGCTCGTCGATCAGGCTGATGTCGTAGGACACCGTCTCCCGGCTGTCGCCGCGCGTCTCTCTTTTTTGCAGGTAGCTGTAAAAGGAAGCAGGCATCTGGTTGTAGATGCTCATCCGTTTAAAGGAAAAGGGCAGATAGAGGTCAGACAAAACAAACATGGTCACGGCATTCAGCCCTGTGTCGAGCAAGGCCGGATGAAAGCCGTACAAGGCGAAGTCGTCCGCGTAAGCTTCCGCCAACTGCACGTGGACCAGCACACGCTCTTCGCATTTGCCCAAAGCTCGAATGTTGTTCCAACGCGGCCCGAATCTCGTACGCCCTCGCACCGTGGCAAAATCCGCATCCACCTGCTCCCAGGCGCTGTCCTGCTTGATGCGCTGAATATCCATCCATGCTGGCTCAGCAGTCGCGCCAGGAACGATTTTGCCTTCGACATTCAACTGCCAGTCCTGCCCCGCTCCACCGTCATCCGCTGCCTTGCGATTGACGATCCGCAGTTGCAGCAAGTCTTCCTGACTTTCCATAATCGTATGGACGATCCGTTCTTCCCCCTCAGGGACGACCAACGGACTGATAAAGCGAAAATCCCGCAACTCGAATGAGGCGTCTCCATAATGATTGTCTCCGGCTTTTCTCGCCCATTCGATCAGAGCAGTCGCCGGGACGATCGGAAAGCCCATCATGAGATGCTCCTGCAACATCCACTGCTTCTCCACTCGCAAAGGGATTTCATAGACGCTCTGCCGATACGATTCAAGCACTTTCCGTCCCGGGATGACTTCCTGATGCTGCGGAGTCAGCCCGCCATCCGGTTGCGGCCAGAACGAAGTCTTTTTAAAAGGATAGACAGGCAAGGCCAGACGGCGATGTTCCCCTGTTCCGTAGAAGTGCCGCCAGTCGACTTCGGCTCCCTGAACATACAGCTTGCAAACCTCCGCCATCCCGTGCTCATCATCAGTGGAGGTGCGGGCGAGCTGTTGTTGCGCTTTTTCCAGCAGCAGCTGCAAGGCGGATTCGGTAATCTCTCCGACCGCTTTATCCAGCTTGCTCTCGGGTACGACCTTAAATTCGTTGCAAAAGATTCCGGCATGCTCCTGGCCGGATGGCAGCTGCTCTGTCATCACTTGGTTCAGCTTTTCTTGCAGCTCGGGCAAGCTGCGCACGAGGAGGGCAAGGCGGCACGAATAATGCCCGCGTCCCGTTGTCGCAGTCAAGCAAAGGTCTTCCAAAGACAAACTTTTCTGCTCGCTCAAAAAATGGCGGTAACGCGAGAGCAGTTCGAGCAGCGTCTCTTTGTCCCTGGCCGAAGCCGTGAAAACATGGCAAGGACGAGCGCTGGCTGCGCCCGGTTGTTCTTCTGGCGCTTCCTCCAGTACGAGGTGGCAATTGGTGCCGCTAAAGCCAAACGAACTGACGCCTGCCCGCCGCGGGGTATCGTCCTGATCCCGTGGCCATTCTTCCACCCGGTCCACCATGTAGAGCGGCGAACCCGTAAAGTCGATGAACGGGTTCGGATCGTCAAAATGGAGCGTGCTGACCAGCTTTTTATGCTTGAGCGACAAAATGACCTTGAAGACGGAGGCGGTTCCAGACGCTGCGGCTAAATGGCCGATATTGGACTTGACGGAGCCGATCCCGCAAAACTGTTTTCGCGACGTATATTTTTTAAAGGCATTGCCGAGCGACTGGACTTCAATCGGGTCGCCGAGTACCGTTCCTGTCCCGTGCGCTTCAATAAAACCGATCGTCTCGGGTGGAATTTCGGCGTTCATCCAGGCTCTGGTGAACACCTCTTCCTGGGCGATTGCATTCGGTGCCGTGATCCCGTTCGATTTCCCGTCGTTATTGGCCGCGCTCCCTTTGATGACGGCATGAATGTGATCCCGATCCTGAATCGCTTTATCCAAAGGCTTCAGCAGCAACGCTCCGATCCCTTCGCCCCACAGCGTTCCATCCGCGTGCTTGTCAAAAGGTTTGACCAGATGCAGCTTCGATTCCACCAATCCAAACGCCGGATTTTTCACCGGGAAAAAAATCAGGCACACCCCGCCAGCGATCGCCATGTCGCACTCGTTGTTCCTGATCGCCTGGCAAGCGTTGTGAATCGCGAGCAATCCCGACGAGCAGGCAGAATCCACGACGACGCTAGGTCCTTTCAAGTCGAGAAAATAGGAAACTCTGCTCGCCAAAATGCCCGTATACGAGCCAGTCAATGCCAGCTCGTCTGTTTGATCCAGCAGGTGTGTGTACATGTTCCCGACGGTGTGGTCCCTGCCGATAAAAACGCCCGTTTTGGACGAGACGATCCGGTTTCCGCCATACCCGGCATCCTCCACCGTTTCCATCACAGTGGTCAAAAGCAGGCGCTGCATCGGGTCCATCATGACGGCTTCCTTGTTCGATATTTTGAAATACTCCGCGTCAAAATCATCAATTTGATCCAGGTAGCCGCCTTTTTCATAGGCGACCTCCATAGGAGCTTCCTGTTGCAGCCTGCTCACAAACCCTGCAACGCCTGCCTGTCGGCTCTCCGGAAAATCCGTGATGCAATCGACCTCTGCCAGCAAATTTTTCCAGTATTCATCGAGGTTGCGAGCGCCAGGAAAGCGGCCGGACATCCCGATGATCGCGATGTCCTTATGTTTCTTCGCCCCCGCCTGCTTGATCTCTTTTAAAATGACCTTGGACTTTTCAATGCTTAACTGTTGATCCTTGATCTGCTGATAAATGTACTTTCGCGTTTCTTTCATTCTTCTTCTCCCAGCAATCGATCAATCTCTTCCACATCGAGTTCACCATTGGCCAAGCGCTGCAAGATTTGATCGAGATTTTGGTCTTCCTCCTCCTGACTCACGCTGCCAGAGGAAGACGGTTGCTCTTTTTTCATCCGGGAATGCACATATTCGGCCATCTTGTTAATCGTGGGATACGTAAAAATATCCGAGATGCCCAGTTGGTCCGGAAAATACTTTTCCAGTTCTTGGAGCAAATAAACCGCAAAGATCGAATTGCCGCCAAGAGACGTAAAATTGTCGTCCAGCTGAATCGAATCGGATTCGAGCAGTGTGCTCCATAGCTGGCGGATCAACGCTTTGATTTCTTGCAAGGATGCGTGCTGCGGATCGCCGTGAAACACGCCAGAAGCTGGCTGGACTGGCTGGCTTTCTCCAGGTGCTGCCGCCGCCCCGTCCACATAATCGATCAACAGCCTGTTTCCTGCGTAAAAGAAGTTGCTGCGGAAGTGCTTTCTCGCGACTTCCTTGTTGATTTTGCCGATGACGACCTGTTTTTCGCCAAGGGCAAGCGCAGCATCAAAAGCAGCGACAGCGACCTGTGGCGTCAGCAAGTGAAAGATCAGTTCTTTTTGAAACGTTCCATAATCGTAGGCCATGCCGATCTCAGCCCACGGTGCCCAGTTGAGCGTCATGCCGTTTTGCTGGGCGGGCAGGCTGTAGACGAAGCTGTCCAAAAACGCGTTCGCCGCCACATAATCACCTTGTCCCGGCGTCCCTTCCAATGTGGCGACAGATGAAAAGCAGACGAAAAATTCCAGCGGCTCGGTAATCAGCTGCGCCACATTCAGGCTCCCCGCCGTCTTGGCTTGCAGCACCTCGCGAAAACGTTCCTCTTCCCTGTTGAACAAAAATTGATCCCCGGCGACTCCAGCCGCGTGAATGACGCCATTGATGCTGCCATGTGCTGCCCGCACTTCCTCAAGCGCGCGCGCAAGCTGCTCCTTGCTGGCGACATCTGCCTTGTAGATGGTGTATGTACTGCCTGACGCTGTGATCTGTTGCAGCATCTCGATCCTGCGTATGATCTCTTGCTGCTCGCCTTTTTGCAAAATGTCTGTCCATTCGTCCTCTGCGGGAAAGCCTGACCTGCTGATCAGCACCAGATGAACCGGCTGCTTTTCTGCCAAATGTCTAGCCATGGTCAAGCCCAGGCCGCCTGTTCCGCCAGTAATCACATAGCAACCCGATTCAGTCAAGTTAAGTGTTTGGCCTGTGGGCAGCTGGCGATCAAGTTCCACCATTTTTTGCCCGTATCTTTGTCCGTTCCGGTAGGCTGCGATGTAGCTGTCTGGCTGATGTTCCAGTTCAGCGAGGATGTCCGGGATCGCGGTAGCGGCATCCAGATCGATGCAACGGCAGCGCAGATGCGACCATTCGCTGCTGACCACTTTGCCAAGGTGATACAAAGCGTTGTGCATCGGCTGGAGCTGGACGGCAGGCTCCGTCTGTGTAACCGGAAGCGCCAGTTCGCCTAGCAGGACCAGATCAATCGGCTGTCGCACGTTTTGCGCAACCAAGCTTTTTGCCAGGTGGAACAGACTGAACAAGCCTTCGTCGCTTGCCCTTTCTTCGGCAGCATCAGACAGGGAAAAACCGTGCACGATGCGCTGCACGCCCTTGTTCCCGATGTCCTCCCATAGCGCATCAAAAGCTTGCTGATCGACACTTAGCTCGTATTGATCATGGGCGAGCTTGGCAAACTGCTTGCCTAGCGTGGCGACAATCGCAGGAGTCCCGTTCTTTTTCAGCTCCGCAATCAGTTGCTGCGTGACAGGCTCATGGCCGCCGAAAACAAGCGTAAGCGGCTGCGCCGTGTCCGGCTGTCTGTTTTCTGCCAGCAAAGGCATGGCTTCCCAGACGATTTGATGGAACAGCCCTTTGGGAGAAAAGACGGCGGACGGTGCGGCTTCCATCGGCACCCTTTTTAGCGTGTAGTCGTGAATCTCGGCAAAAACTTCCCCTTTTTCCGTAACGAGCAAGATATCAAAGGAGATCGCTTCCTGCCTGTCTGCCGTCTCTTTGTCTGTCCTTTGCAGCACGCTGTAAAATCGGCCAGGCATAGCTCCGGCAAAAACGATTTTTTTATAGGCAAAAGGCAAAAACAGCCCGTCGCGAATTTGGCTGATCGGAATGTTCACTGCGCAATCCAGCAAAGAAGGATGCAGAACATGCGCGTGCAGTTCAGATGTAAAAGGCGCAGGCAGTTCAAAAAAGGCGACGATTTTGTCCTGCTCCAAATAAATTTCCTTCATGCACTCCCAATGCGGGCCTGTTTGCACAGGGGCATCAGCGTCTGGCTTGTAGCCGCTTACCGATTGCCTGTTTGCTTCACTGAGCAGCTCCGAAAGAGACAGTTGCTTTTGCTTGGGCAGCTCAGGTTGAAGCAGCACTTTTGCGCGGCAGTGAACGATCCAATCGTCCGAATGTCCAGAAGGCGATGTCACCATGACATCAAGCGACGACTTTTGCTTTTGCAAGATTATGTGGACGCTCTTCGGTTCTTGTTCCTTGACCTCAAGCGGCTGCAAAAACATGACGTTTTCCAGCACGAGCGCGGCTTGCTGAGGCATGTTTTTGCGCACAATCTCGCTCATCATTTCCAGATAGGCCGTGCCTGGGAGCACGCAATGCCCCGCGATTTTGTGCTCCGCCAGCACCCAATGCGTCTCGACCGCAAACCTCGTCTCATAAATATCGATGCCGTTGCTGCCAACAAGCCGTTTATCGACGAGCGGGGCGAACTTTTTCTCCAAGTCTTTCGGCTCGATCCAGCAGCGAATGTCCTGAAAAGGGTACGTCGGCAAGCTAATCGCTAAATGGCGTTGATCCGCGTACAGCTCCTTCCAGGCAACTGTCTCGCCAGCCGCATACTGCAACGCCAAACGAATCAGCTCATGCAAGCGTGCGTTATCCTTCCCGCCCTGGCTGGCATGGCTTGCGTCCTTGCGGGGAGTTCCGCTATAAAACACATGCTTCACGGCAAGCTTCTCGACTCCCGCTTTGCGAACAGCCTGGAGCTTTTGCAGCAAATCCGTCCTGTCGTTAAACACGATTGCCAGTCTGTGCGCCAAATGATCGCGTCCGACATTCGCTGTGTAGCACAAGCTCGCCAGATCGAGCTGTCCGCTCTGGTTGACTGCCTGATAGTAGGCGCTGACCAGCTGGTCGAGCACAGCGGGAGTTTTGGCTGACAGCGCAAGCAGGTGCCACTCTCCTTCGCCACGATTTTCGAGCGAAGTCATCTCAGCCTGCTGATATTGCTCCAGGATGAGGTGGCAGTTCGTTCCGCTCAACCCGAAAGAGTTAATGCCGCATCTTTTCGGGTGCTCTGCTTGTTCCCACGGACGGGCTGTGTCGTTCACAAAGACTGGCGCGTCGACAAAATCGATTTCCTTGTTGGGGCTATGAAAATGCAGCGTCGGCGGCATGATTTCGTGCTTCAGCGCGAGAATGCATTTGAGCAGGCCGGATATTCCCGCAGCATGATCCAGATGTCCGATGTTGGTTTTGACCGAGCCGATTGCGCAAAACTGTTTTTTCGTGGTGTATCGGTCAAAAGCTCGCTTGATTCCTTCGATCTCTACCGGATCACCCAGGCGGGTTGCCGTGCCGTGAGCTTCGATCAGCGAGATCGTTTCCGGATGAATGCCTGCATCTTGCCACGCCCGGACGATCAGGTCTTCCTGCGCCCTGGAGTTCGGCGCGGTGATCCCGAGTGATTGCCCGTCCTGATTGATGGCGCTGCCCTTGATCAAGGCGTAAATGTGGTCGCCGTCCCGAATCGCCTTTGCCGCATCTTTCAGCAGGATGATTCCGACGCCTTCGCCCAGACTGGTGCCGTCCGCCTCGCTGTCAAAAGTCCGCGCCCGAAAGGTTGGGGATACGATGCCGATTCCGGTCTGGGTCTTTTCAAACGGTTGAAACTGGATTTTCACCCCTCCGGCAAAAGCCTGCTCGCATTCACCGCGGCGAATCGACTGGCAAGCGAGATGCACGGCAACCAGCGAGGATGAGCAGGCGGTATCGACCAGCATGCTCGGTCCGTGCAAATCGAGCAAATAGGCCAGCCTTGCCGCCATGATCGACTTGATGTTCCCCGTCATCGCCAAGTCCGCCAGCTCAGCGTTTTCCCCGGCGAGAAAATGTTTGTACTCCCCGCCAAAGTCACTGCTGTACCCTAAAAAAACGCCTGTCTGCGTTCCGCGCAACCGCGCTTTTCCGTACCCCGCATCTTCCATCGCAGCCACACAGCTTTGCAAAACAAGCCGCTGATTCGGGTCCATCAGCTTGGCTTCTTTGCGCGAAATAGAAAAGTATTCGCAATCAAACCGATCAACCTGCTCCAAATACCCGCTTTCCGCGTATTCGCTCTGCTCTTTGCGCACCTCTTTCTGCAAAAAAGCAGACAGCAGCTCCTCATAGTCGTGCTTGCGCGACAAAGGAATGCGCCGGATCGAATCTTTGCCGAGCGCGAGATTGCGCCAAAACTCTCCGACATTGTGCGCATCCGCCAGCTTCCCCGCGATTCCGATGATCGCTACGTCTTTCTTCGGAGCCTCTGCCGCCCTCCCCAAGTCCTCCCAGGTACCTGCGCTCTCCTCCTCCAGGTCGATCTGGATATCCTCGAACAGCGGCTTACTTTTCATTGACAGCTTCCTTTTCGGCAAACATGACCGGGGCAAGGTCAGCGAACAGATGTCGTTTCTTCGTCTCGTCAAAAATTTGCGTGAACCGCTCGCGCTGCTCTTCCAGCGACACTTTTTTCGTCACAAACACGGAACGGAGCATCTCGATCGCCTGCTTGATTTCTTCGATCGACTCTTCGCGTCCCTCTTCCTCCAGCTTGTTGCCCAAAGCTTGTATCTTTCTGTACGGCTCAATGACCCCTTTTTGGTACTCCTCTTCATTCCAGTTCTGGTTTCTTGTGCACACGGCGATGGCCAAGGAACGGGAAACGACAGATGGACGCTTTTCCGCTGTCTGCTCGTCAATGACCGCCATGATTTCCTGATAGTTGTCTTCATAAGAATAGGCGCGCACGTGCGAATAGTCGCGTTTGAGCAAGTTGGTCAAAGCAGATTTTGGCCCAAGCTCGATAAAAGTGTTTACGCCTTGGCGCAGCATGTATTCGATCGTTTCTTTCCATCTGACTGCGCTGATCATTTGCACGTTGAGCCGCTCCTGAATTTCTGTCGGCTGGTAGTACGGCTTCGCGTCCACATTGGAGATCACCGGCCATTTGAGCATGGACATTGGTGTCTGCGCGATGGCCCGCTGGAACATTTGATTGCTCAGTTCCAGATACGGGGTGTGGAAAGGCGCCGAGACTTGCAGGGGAATCGTAATCGCGCCGATTTTCGCCAAGTTTTCCATGGCGACCTTCACCAGCGACTTGGCACCGGAAATCACTACCTGGTTGGAGGAATTGTAATTGGCTACGACAATTTTGTCCTCGCCGTTCGATACGCGCTCACATTCCTCTTCGACGAGCAGCGGGTGCAAGCCGTTGATGGCAGCCATGCCGCCAAATCCGTCTGCGGTAGCTTGCTGCATGATTGTCGCCCTCTCCATTACGAGCCGCAGCGCATCCTCATAGCGGAACACTTCGGCGCATGTCAAAGCCGTAAATTCGCCCAGGCTATGTCCAGCCATGAAGGAAGGGAAAAATTTCTTCTCCTTCCAGATCGATTGGAAAATGGCATAGCTGTAGGCAAAAATCGCAGGCTGCGCATGTTCGGTGCGCGTCAGTTGCTCCAGGTTGCCCTCGTTGATGATCGCGAGCAAATCGTAGCCGAGAATCTCGTTGGTGCGCTGAAAAATGTCCCTAACCTCGGGAGAGCTTTCAATAAGAGCTTTTCCCATCATATTGTACTGGCTTCCTTGACCTGGAAATAGCAAGGCGATCTTAATCATAAACTGTATCCTCCCTTTTTTGGTTAGCTTGGGACTGGACGCGCTTTTCGCGGGAGCACGCCCAGTTTATTGAATTGACAAACCAGTCGCCCGGATGCGCGACGACTGGCACTGTTTACGTATGAACGACGCGCGAAACTAGCTGCTTCGCCAAATGGGCAAAGCCCTGCACCAGTTTTTTCAATTCGGCCGCTTTGAACAGCAGGCTGTCGTACTCCAGATGAATCCTGATCCGCTCCTCGCTGTCGACTTCCCAGCCCCAGACGGCATTGAAAGAAGACGATACGGCTTGTGAAACAGCAGGAACCAACGGGTACAGCAAAATCATCGTTTTGTCCTGCTCCCGTCCGATCCGATACGGCGGAACAGATGGGAACGATTGGTGCTGCTCCGCTTGGGCGATCTTTTCCTTGACTGTCATGAACAGCGAGTCAAAGTCAGACATGCCGGAAAAGTCAAGCGTAACCAGCTGGAGCTGCTCGCGTTTGTTCAACAGGTGGATCGAGATGCTCGCTTCGTTCGACACCTGTTTGAGCAAGTAAAACAGCAGCGCAAGCATGACTTCCTCGATGCGCATTTCATGAAGCTGGGCGATTTGGAATAAGCCCTTTGCCGTGGCAGGGGGCAGTTCCAACGCCAAAGGCAAGCTTTCGCCGGAATCGCTTGCCGACAGGAAGTAGTGAGTCGGCAGGGAAACCCCGCGCTTGCCCGCTCCTTGCGAGGCAAAGACCGCCGCTTCGATGGACGCAGCCAGCCGCTCTATGGTCGGATGGGTAAAAATATCCGCTACGTGGATTTGCAGTCCAAATTGTTCTTTGATCTGCTCCTGCATCAGCACCACCGTAAGCGATGTTCCGCCCAGATCGAAGTACGAATCCGCGGCGCTGATTTGCTCCAGATGCAACAGCTTTTTCCAGATGGAAGCCAGCTTTTCTTCCACCTCGGTAGTCGGCTGCCTGAACGGTTTGGAGCTGACCAGCTGTGTTTGCTGCAACGACTTCAGCTTCTTGCGGTCGACTTTTTGGTTATGGTTCAACGGAATTTGCTCGATCACGAAAAATTGCTGCGGGATCATATAAGCGGGCAGCTGCTCCAGCAGGAACCCTTTCAGCTCATCGATCTCGATCGTCGCCTCTGCCGCGAGTACCAGGTAGCTCGTCAAGCCTTTCTCGTCATCTGCAGCGGATTTCCCGGAACGTTCCGCCAGCGACTCCAGCACGACGACATTGTCGCGAATCCCGGGATACGCGGAAATGACCGCCTTGATCTCAGCCAGTTCGATGCGGAAGCCGCGAATTTTTACTTGATCGTCAATCCTGCCCGCGCACTGAATCGTGCCATCCGCCATAAAACGCGCGATGTCGCCTGTCCTGTACATCGTAGGCTGCATCTCGCCGTCGAACGGATTGGCAACAAACCGCTCGGCCGTTAGCGCCGGATTGTTGATATACCCGAATGCCACACCCATGCCGCCGATGTACATTTCTCCGTAGACGCCCACGGGAACGGGCTTTTTGTCCCGGTCCAAAATATAAATTTGCGTATTGGCGATGGGCTTGCCGATTGTCAGTTGCTCTGCATCGGTAATCTCGGCAATCGTGGACCAGATCGTCGTTTCAGTCGGCCCGTACATGTTCCAGAAGGAGCCGACCTTGCCGAGCATTTCTCGCGCCAAGTCTTGCGGCAGGCTTTCTCCACCGCATAGCGCTTTCAGTTGCGGATTGCCTGTCCAGCCGGACATGAGCAACATTTTCCACGTGGCTGGCGTCGCCTGCATCACGGTGATCCCGTGCGTTTCGAGCAAGCGGCTCAACTGCCTGCCATCCGCCATCTCCGTTTTGCTGGCAAGAACGACTGTCGCTCCAGTGATGAGCGGCAAATACAGCTCCAGCCCGAAAATGTCAAAGGAGAAGGTCGTCACGGACAGCAGCTTATCTGCGGCTGTCATGCCCGGTTGGCTCGACATGGACAGCAAAAAGTTGCCCAAAGCGCGATGCGGAACCATGACCCCTTTCGGCTTTCCTGTAGAACCGGATGTAAAGATGATGTAAGCCGTCTGTGACGGTTCGATTGCAGCGGACAGCGGCGAGGAAGACTCTTGCTTAATCTCGCTCCACTCCTGATCCAAAAGCACGAGGCTTTGGCAGCGGAGCTTGCCGTCTGCGAGCAAATCGCTGGTGGAAATCATCACGTTGACACCAGCATCTTCTTGAATCTGCTGCAAGCGCTGCAACGGAATGCTGGCATCGAGCGGAACATAAGCGCCCTCTGCTTTCAGGACAGCCAGCATGGCGATCACCATGTCAAGCGAACGCTCGATGTATATGCCTACGGGCTGTTCCCGCGTCACCCCTCGTTTTTGCAAGTACCGGGCCAGCTTGTTTGCCGCCTGCTCCAACTCCCGGTAGCTCAGGGACGCTGCTCCCAGCGATACGGCTGCTTTGTCCGGATGTTGTTCCACCTGGCGCTCAAACAGGGACAAGACGTTAGCGCCTGGGTCCACCTGCTGCCGCGTTTGGTTAAAGCCGACCAGCACCTGCTGTTGTTCCTGCCCGGACATGATCTCGACTTTTGCCAAGGCAGCTTCCGGCTCGGCTACCGCCTGCTGCATGATCTGCGCGAAGTAGCGCGCCATGCGCTCCATCGTTTCTTTGGCAAACAGCTTCGTGGAGTATTCAATCTCGCACCCGATTTGCGGCCCTTCCTCCCAAGCGGTAAAGCGGATGCTGAACATGGCTGTTTTATGCTTGTAAAACGAAGTAATCTCCTGGACCCCGCCGATTTGGTCGGTCTTGTCGTACACATCGCGGAAACTGAACATCGTTTCAAACAATGGATTTCTGCTCAAATCGCGCTGAATATCCAAATTGTTGATTAACTCTTCGAACGGATAGTCCTGATGGTCGAGCGCAGCAGAAATCGTTTGCTTGACGGTTTGCAGCAACTGGGTGAAGGAGTCGGCAGCATCGACGCTCAGTTTCAAGGCAACCGTATCGACGAAGGCCCCGATGAGATTTTCCAGCTCCGTCTGCTTCCGCCCGGATACGGGGGTTCCGACGATGACCGTCTCTTGCTGGCATATTTTCGACAAGAGGACAGCGTATACAGCCAATAGTCCCATGTTGACTGTAGCCGCTTCCTGTTTCAGCATGCTTTTGAACCGCTCGGTTGTCTCGCGATCAATATGAAAGGAAACGAAATCTCCCTCAAAGCTCTGGACAAGCGGAGGCTTGAAATCGGTCGGCAACTGCAGCTTCGTTTCGTGCTCGCCATTCGCGAATTGCGCCAGCCAGTATTGTTTCTGTTTTTCAAAGGCGGGAGTGCCTCGCATGGCTGCATGCCATTCCGCGTAATCTTTGTACTGCACAGGCAATGCGGGCAATTCCTCGCCCTTGTAAAAGGCCAGAAAATCTTTGATCAGCAGCTGATACGACGTCTCGTCTGATATGAGGTGATGCATGTCAATGAGCAGCAGCTTTTTGCTTGGCTCATAACCAACGCGAATGAGCGGTGCTTTTTCCAGGTCAAACGGCCGGATAAAAGCAGAGATCGCCGCCGCCATTCCTTCTTCCGGCAGCACCAGCTCCTCGATGGCAAATGCAACCGTCTCATGAACAGTCTGCACGACCTCTTGCCCGACAAAGCCAAAGGAGGTGCGGAAAATCTCATGACGCCCGATGAGCTGTTCGAAAATGTGCTGGATTTTGCCCGGCTCGACTTCCCCGTCCAATTGGTACACGCCCGGATTGTTGTAGACCGTTGTCAACGGGTGCATTTTTTGCAGGAAGTACACTCGCTTCTGAACGGACGTCAGCGGATAGTGGTCTTTGCGCGGTGCGACGCGAACCCCTCCCACCTGGCTCGGACTCGTCTGCTGCAAATAGGCAGAAAGTCCGGCGACAGTAGGATGGTGAAGAAAATAAGCCATAGGGATGCGTTCGTTGTACAGCTTCTGGATTTTTCCCACAATCGACAGGGCCATAATCGAGTCTCCGCCCAACTCAAACAAGCTGTCGTCAACACCGATTGGCTGCATGCCAAACTGCGCTTCCCATACCGCTGTAATTTGCTGTTCCCGTTCATCTCGCGGCGCGACATATTCCGTTGTCAAATCGGGCCGCTCGTATTTAACAGCGCTGTCAGGCTGCGGATAATCAAAGGCGATTCCCTCTGACACAAGCGGGAATTGCGTGTCCTGGTACCGGGTAATCAGCTCGTTTAAGTCATAGGCAGAGATGGCAACCTGCGGAAGCGAGATCGCCCCGACCCGGGAAAAGATGTGAACGCCTTCCGCTTCCGTGATCGCATGCGCCAGCTCCTCACCCGTCAACTGCCGATGCTTCTCCTCGATTTCCTTTGCCATTCCCGTCGCTTTCCATCTCTCCCAGTTGATCGACAAAACGGGAAACTGACTATTATTTCCATGGCAATAGTTTGCGAACGAGTCGAGGAACGCGTTTGCAGCGCAATAGCCTGCTTGCCCGATGGAGGGGATGTACGCACTCAAGGAAGAAAACAGGATAAAAAAGTCGAGCGGCCTGTCGCGCACAGCTTCATAAAGCAGCGATGTGCCCTCGACCTTGGCTGCCAGCATCTTTTTGCCGCTTTCTCTGGTGGAGCGCTGGATCATTTCCCCATCGGCGACGCCAGCAGCATGGAGCACTCCATTCAGTTCCCCGCCTAGGCGGTCTGCTTTTTGCAGCAGCTCTTCCACTTGGCGCTTGTCGCTGATGTCCGCATGGATGAGGTGAACGCTCCCGCCTGCCTGCTCGATTGCGCACAGTCGGCGAATCGTCTGCTTGAGCTTGTCGTCTGCGTTGTTGTCTGCAAGCAGCTCCTGCCATTTTTCCTTAGCCGGGAACAACGTCCTGCCCACCAAAATCAGGGTGGCTTGCGCCTTTTGCGCCAAAAAGTCGGCGATGGCCAGCCCAATTCCGCCCAAACCGCCCGTGATCAAATACGTTCCTCCCGGTTTCAGCTCCATGCTGTCACTGGGATCGAAGGAGACGGCCTCGTGCGTCGGCAGCCAAAAATGCTTGTTTTGATAGGCGACGATACCGTTCCAGGTTTGTGACAAAAGCGGGCGGACGAACGAATCGAGCGCCTTGTCCAGAGCGTTCGCTTCCGATGTGAAGTCACTGTCAAACAAATGGCAGCGAATCGTCGGGTATTCCAGCGGGATAACTTTGATCGGCCCTAGCATGATCGACTTTTGCGGGTTCAGCTTGCCAACATCGGCCACCGAGCAGACTCCGTTTGCCAAAACTTTTAGCTCCAGCGAATGTCCGTCAAAATGCTTGCCAAATTCCTTGGCAATCGCGAGCAAGCTGTAGTAGCCGTTGTCCAGCGTCGTCTCCAGGCTCGGCAACGCCCCGGCCTCTTCTAAGCTCCACATGTGGATGACCTCATCCGGTGTGAATGAGCTGTCTTTTAATTGTTGAAACAGCCAGTCGTAATCTTCGTCCTGGCCCGGATTGATCGCAAATTCGTTGCCGCGAATCTGCTGCCGCTGCGCACTTTTGCAAACGACAATACACTGCTCGCTCAACTGCTGTACTTTTTGCGTCAAAAGCTCACTGACTTTCGACTGCTCGGCAAAAATCAGCCGCCGCTTCTGTTTGTACGTACTGTCTTTGGCTGAAAAGACGGGGGTATGCCGCTTCCATGATGGAACGTAGTACCAGTCCTCGATCGGCTTCCTCGCCAACTGCTGCGAACTCGCTGCCTGCGGCTGAAACGAGGCCGCTTCCAGCCAAAACTTTTTGCGCATAAAAGGATAAGTCGGCAACGGAACCCGCGTTCCATCCGGGTTGACTTTGTCCCAGTCCAGGTTCACACCGTACTGCCACAGCTTGCCGAGCCGCTTGTACAGATGAAGCTGCTCCGAGACAGTGCTGTTGGCATACGGGATCAGGTTTAGTATGTTCTGCCCGGAAGAAGATACGGTTCCAGCGTCGAACGTCCGTTTTGCCAGCGCACTCAAATCGTGTCCTGGCCCGATTTCGATAAATACGGCGCGCTGGTTTGCAAACAACTGGAGCGCCTTCGTAAACTGCACGGTGTCTTTTAACTGGCGCAGCCAATAGTCAGGAGCTGCCAAGTCTGCCTGCTCTGCCCATTCTCCTGTCACGCTGGAGAGAAAAGGAATTTGCATATCCTGAAAGGCTACCGGCTGAAAAGCGGCCTGATAATCGTCCAGTATCGATTCGACCCGTGACGTATGAATCACTTTGGGGAATGGCAGCGGCGTGCACATCCGTTTGTCCTGTTTCAGCTTCTCTTCCAGCTCCACAATGAGCGGTGTCGGGCCGCCGACTACGCAGGAAGCTTGATTGTCGATGGCAATTTCCAGCGAGTCAGACAAAAACGGAGTCACTTCCGCCACAGAGAGCGGAATGCTCAGCATTTTGCCATCAGGCAGCCTGCGAAACAGCTCCCCGCGCTTGAGTACGAGCTGCAGTGCCTGTTCGAGCGTGAACAGCCCAGCGATGGTAGCCGCGATATATTCACCCAGACTGTAGCCGATCACGGCATCCGGTTGAACTCCCCACTCCATCACAAGCCGGGCCAGTGCGTACTCGAACACAAACAAAATCACTTGCCCGTGATCGAGGCTGGCGATTGCCTGCTTGGCCTGTTCCTGCTGCTCGTCACGCGGGAACAAAATGGAACGGTAATCGACCGGGGAATATCGTTGAAGCAGAGAGAAACAATGATCGAGACTCTCTCGAAAAATTTGCTCCTGTTCATACAGTTCGCGCCCCATATTGACGTATTGCGAGCCTTGGCCGGAGAACATGAATACGATCTGTCCAGGCTCTCCATCCGCTCGGTAAGCTTGTGCCTGCCGGGAGCCTTTATCCGTCAAGGCGCGGATCAGCTCGGTACGGCTCTTGCAAACGATTTGCTTGCGGTATTCAAATGACTTCCGGCCCTTTTGCAGGGTGTAGGCGACATCTTGCAGCTTGATCTCGGGGTGCTCTTCGAGATGCTTTGCCAGATTGTCTGCCATTTTTTCCAGCGATTCGCTGTTTTGCGCGGACAGCAAAACGAGCTGTGGCTGCTGCTCTGTATCCACCGATTCGCTGACCTCTGGCGCTTCCTCGACGATCAGATGCGCATTTTGCCCCCCGACACCAAACGAGCTGATTCCCGCCCGCAACGGATACGCTCCACGCTGCCATTCGCGCAGTGTGGTGTTGATCGCAAAGCGGCTGTTTTCCATGTCCAAAGCCGGATTGCTCCTGGCAAAATTGATCATCGGCGGGATCTGGCGGTGCTTCAGGGCGAGGACGGTCTTCACGAAACCCGCTACTCCTGACGCTGCATCGAGATGGCCGATGTTGTTTTTGACCGAGCCTAGGACGCACTCGCTTTGCCGCTCGCGAAACACTTGCTTGAGCGCCGTAAACTCGATGGAATCTCCAAGCTGTGTTCCAGTCCCGTGCGTTTCAATGTACGAGATGCTTTCCGCCTCTACATCGGAGAGTTGCAAGGCGCTTTGAATGACCTCTTTTTGCCCCTCGACGCTCGGCGCCATGTATCCCGCTTTGCGGTTGCCGTCGTTGTTGACGGCGCTGCCTTTGATAATCGCCCATATATGGTCTTTGTCCGCCAGCGCATTTTCCAGCGGCTTTAACACGACCACCCCGACGCCGTTCCCGAACAGAATGCCGGATGCCGCTTCGTCAAAAGCGCGAATTTGGCCGTTTTTTGACAGAAAGTGCCCTTCTTCGTACATATATCCGCTCTTGTGCGGAATCAAAATCGAGCAGCCACCTGCAATCGCCATGTCGCATTCGCCGCTGAGCAAGCTGCGGCAAGCGGCGTGAATGGCGGTCAACGAAGTCGAGCATGCGGTGGTGAGCGTCAAGCTCGGCCCTTTTAAATTGAACTTGTAGGAAATGCGCGAGGCGAGGAAGTCTTTGTTGCTCAACTGGATTTCGGAAAAGAGATCCCGGTGCTCCCCTTCATATGAATACACTCTGGCATTCCAGCTGTAATTGCTCGATGCTCCGGCAAAGACACCCACTAATCCGGGATAATGGTCAGGGACGTATCCGGCGTCTTCCATAGCTTCCCAGGCTACCTCGTGAAACAGGCGAACTTGCGGGTCCATGACCAGAGCGTCTTTGGGGCTGTACCCGAAAAAGCGTTCGTCAAAATATTCAAACTGATCGATGATCGCACCAGCCTTGACGTAGTTTTCATGCTCGATCAGCTCTTGTGGTACTCCTTCTGCTCTAAGCTCTTCGTCGCTAAAAAACGTGATCGACTCCAGCCCGTCCTTGAGGTTGTTCCAAAATTGCTGGCGATTGTTCGCTCCCGGAAAGCGGCAGGATAAGCCGATCACGGCGATTTCCAGGCCGTTGAAGTTTCGCGTGTCAGCCATTTCGCACCTCCTTTCCTTTTTGGCGCAGCAGCTTTAATTTATCCATCCCTTTATGGACAATTTCAGAGCGATCGAAGCCATGATCGTTTGCCGCCGTATCGTTGTCTTCCGCTTTCAGGTACCCGGCCAGCTTGCGGATGGTCGGGTATTCGAACCAGGAAGAGATCAGAACAGGCTTCTGAATCGTTTTCTGGAGAATATCGTTGATCCCGACAATATCAAGCGACGTGACGCCTGCATCAAAGAAATTGTCGTCCAGTCCCATGTTCGCATTCCCAATCGCGTCCTGAATCGTCTCCTGCAGCAGTTGCTCCAGGGGAATCTCTTTCTGGCTCTCTTGCTTGCCTGCTTTTATGTAGCGAGGGCGGTTTACCCACTGCTCAAGCCGCGGCTCCAGGTCTGTCGTGGACACGATGACATGCTCTTCCTGGTGCAGAAGGGAAAACAAATGCGCAAACAGCTGTCGGCCTTCTGCGGGCGAAATCAATTGCTCCAGCCGTTCGCTTGTCGCTGTGCGGCTGCCTGGATCGGCAAGCGAAAAGTTCCAGGCGTCCCAACCGACAGACATCCATCGCGTTCGCTGCTGCCCTTGGTTCATCTTTTGCACAAAGCTGTCCATGAATTGGTTAGCCGCTGTATAGGCAACGAGTCCGATTCCGCCGAGTATCGAGGACAGCGAGGAATTGACCAGGCAGTACCCGATCTCTTTTTCCCGGATCAGCTTTTCCAGAACGAGCAGCCCTGTTTGTTTGACCGCAAACTCCGCTTCACACATGTCGCGACGGATATGGGGGATCGCGTGCTGAAAGAAATCGCTCACGACTCTGCCAGCAGAAAAGATGATTCCGTCAATCCGTCCGATCGTCGCCTCTATCTCTTCCAAAAGAGCCTTCATTTGTGCTTCATCGCTTACATCGACCTGATACAGATGAATTTGGGCGCCCCATGCTTGCAACTGCATCAGTTCGCGAATTTTCTGGTGCAGCGGGTCGCTTGGGAGAGTGGTGGATATGTATTCCTCCCACTGCGTTTCCGGCAAAAATGGCGAACGCCCTGTCAAAATGATCGTAGCTGGACCGTGCTGGGCTAACGCCCCCGCTGCAGTCAAGCCAATTCCGCCCAAGCCCCCGAGAATCAGATGCACGCCGCCTGCTTCGGGCTGTGCAGTTGTCGGCGGGTCCAAGCGAAGCGGTTCAAACGTGCGCACCCATTTATGACGATTGCGGATCGCGAGCAAGTTTTCCGGCTCTTGCTTCAGCAACTCCTCCACAAGCAGCGTCATGCCAGGCTGCCCTTGTTTCACGAATTGTTCCGGCTCGATTTCCAGGAAAGCCGAGCGGACATTGCCAAATTCTTGCGTGAGCACCTGAGCCGCCCCGAGCGCCATAGCCTGCTGTGGCAGCAAAGCTTCGTTCCCGGTGATCGATTGAGACGCGGACGCAATCACGAAAAGCTGGATTTGCTGCTGCGGATCGAGCATGCCAAACGATTGGCCCAAGTGCAGCAGACGGTAAAACACAGACGGCTCGGCAGCCGGGGCAGCATCTGCGCACTCGTTTGCAAGGCTCCACAAGTGCACGATTTTCCAGGGCTGGCCCGGTGTAAACACTTCCCGCAACAGCGCGAGATACTGCTCCGTTTCTTCGGGATGAATCTCGTACGCATTCGGGTCCAGCTTGGAAAAGTGCTGCCCTGCCTTTACCGTGCACACGCGTTTTCCTTTTGCTTGCAGCGCTTGCTTGACCGCTTCGCCGATTCCGTCCGTATCGATAAACAGCAGGTAGGTGTCAGACTGCTCGTCGTCTGTACGGGTACGGCCAGATCCGTTGTATTGTTTCCAAACGGGCCGATACAGCCACTTCTCCGGTTCGTTTTTGCGAGAAAGATTAGGCTGTGGCTGAGGGGCGGCGGTACGCGCTTTTTTCTCAAACCAATACTTGTCGCGATCGAACCCGTACGTCGGAAGGGACAGGCGGCTTCTGTTCTCGCCGGAGTACCGTTCCTGCCAATCAATCGCAGCCCCCTGCTGCCAAAGCTCGCCCAAGCTGTTGGCAAAACGCCACTCCGCCGACTCCATCTCTCCATGCGCAGGCAACAGATGGATGGCAGGAAGGCTGCATTCCGCCCAGGATGGCTGCTTCATCCCGATCCCAATGACAAGGTGAACATCGCTCTCCGTGAGCGGAGCCTTTGCTGTCGCTGGCAAAGCGGATGCTTGCGTGGTGTGCAGCCAAAAGTTTGTCTGACCAACCAGCTCGCTCGTGACGGCAGTCCCGCCGGACAAGATAGCGTGATCCGCGCTGCCCGCTGGCATTGCCCGCAACAGCGAAGCCAGTTCTGCTTCGATCCGGCTTTGTTGTTCTTCTGCTGCCCGAAGCCACTTGTGTTTCAGGACGATGATTTTCGCGAGGTCGGACACGGTTGCCAGCTTCGCCTGATAGACAGCCGCAAACAAGCCTGCCCCGTCCGCAATCGCCACCTGCGGCTTGATTCCGAGAGAAACCAAAAAGTCGGCCAAGGCACTTTGGCAAAGAAACTGGCTCAGTTCCCCGTACATCGGGTCAAAAGCGTCGTCATTATGCAACAGGTCGGCACCCGTCAAAAGGCGATCCAGGCTGGGCGCAGCCAACGCAGCTTTGGACAAGTCGTGGACATAACCGTCCAAGATGCGGGAAAAGCACTGTTCAGTCTGGTACAACTCGCGCGCCATCGTGCAAAGCGCTTGGTTTTGCGCTGAAAACCAAAAAGCCGTGCGAAGCTCCTCCTGCCTGCTTTCGCTTGCCGTGCCGATTGCGGCTGCTTCCAGCAAGCGAGCAGCTTCTCCTACGGAAGAGCAAACCACCATTTTCCGATGCGAAAAATGAGCGCGCCCCGTCTGCAACGTATACGACACATCCGCAGGGGAAAGCGCAGGCTGGGCACGGAAAAATTGCGCCATTTTCCGGCACGTATTCGCCAATGCCTTTTCTGTTTTGGCTGAGAACAAAAACAGATGCTGCTGTCTCGCAGAAGCATCGGAAGCATAGACAGGAGCTGCTTCCAGAACGACATGGGCGTTTGTCCCGCCAATGCCAAACGAACTGACGCCTGCCTTCGGCGAATCGCTGACGTCTTTCCACGAACGCGGACGTGTGTTGACGTAAAAGGGACTATGCTCCAATGCCAGCTTCGGGTTCGGCTGCTCGTGGTGAATGCAAGGCGGGATCACTTGATGTTTCAGAGCCAAGGCCGTCTTGATTAGACCGATGATGCCCGCTGCCGTATCCAGGTGGCCGATATTCGGTTTGACAGACCCGATGGCGCAAAATTGGCGCGAGGTCGCCTCGGCCTGGAAAACCTCTTTGAGTGCTTTTATTTCAATCGCGTCGCCCAGCTCGGTTCCGGTTCCGTGTGTTTCGATATAGCTGATTTCCCGCGGCGAAACGTTGGCGACGGTGAGCGCCTCGTGAATGACCTGCGCCTGACCGATTGGACTCGGCGCGGTGTACCCGATTTTTTCTTCTCCGTCATTGTTGACCGCCGTGCCGCAGATGACCGCCTGAATGTTGTCGCGATCGCGAATCGCATCTGCCAACCGCTTCAAGACCACGATGCCGATGCCATTGCCAAAAACCGTTCCCGCAGAGTCGGCATCAAAGACACGGCAATGTCCATCCGGAGAAACCATGCCTTCTTTTTGGTAGACATAGCCTGCTGTCTGTTCGCTGCGGATCGTCACGCCCCCTGCCAGCGCCATGTCACACTCGCCATTCAGCAGACTTTGGCTGGCCAAATGAACCGCGACCAAGGAGGAAGAGCACGCTGTCTGCACATTGACGGAAGGGCCGCGCAAGCCGAGCTTGAACGACACCTTGGAAGCGAGAAAATCTTTTTCGTTGCCGATGCCGATTTGCACGTGCCCAAGCCGTTTTACCAGCTCCTGATCTTCGTACAGACGCAAAAAGTAGCTGCTGATGCACGAGCTGGCGTACACGCCCACGACAAGACGCTCGATATCCTGGACGCAGCCCGCATCCTCAAGCGCTTCCCAGGCGCATTCGAGAAAGACGCGATGCTGCGGATCGGTAATCTCGGCATCCTTGGCCGTATAGCGAAAAAAGCCCGCGTCGAAATACGCTGTATCGTTCAGGACGGCCCCTCTTTTTACATAGTGCGGGTCGTGAAGGAGATCAGCAGGAACACCTGCCTCTCTCAATTCCTCATCCGTAAACGTCTTGATCGATTCCACACCGCGGACGATGTTTTGCCAAAAAGCCAAAGGGGTATCGCCATCGGGAACACGGCAGGACATGCCGACGATCGCGATTTTTGAATGGATCAACTCTTCATCCACCACTCCACTCACTCCCGTTTATTTATAATGACACTCTCGGGTGTTGAAAAAGGGTTTGCAATGCCTGTCTCAGTTCGTCGACACTGTACGCAAAAAAAGTAGGAGCTTCCTGCTGGAGCACCTCTACCGAATTATGGCCCCAGGCGACTGCGATGCTTTTCACTTGCGCCTCCCTGGCACAGATCAGGTCGTTTTTCCCGTCGCCAACAAAGACGGAGTGATCAATACCGGATTGCAATTGCTCAATGGCAACAAGCAGACTTTCCGGGTGCGGCTTTGGATGGGTGACATCATCGGAACAGACCACCCCATCAAAATAATCGATCAAGCGAAATTCTTCCAGGATGTGGATGGTGCGCTTGCGATCTTTTCCCGTACACAATCCGCATTTCCAGCCTTCCTGTTGAATGAATCGCAGCACGTCTTCCATCCCCGCCACAATCTCGATCAGGTGGATGTTGGAGCTGGCGATTTTGCGATAATGCTCGACCATGCTCTGGGGCAGGTTCATTTTGGCGAAAATATTCGGAATCGAATCGCCGCTGTGTCCAAGAAACTCCTCAAAGGAAGGGAGCGGACCGTCGGAAACGAGCTGAAAGCTGTCATAGAACGCCTTGCGCTGCACCTCAAGCGAATCAATAATCACTCCATCGAAGTCAAACACGACACTTTTTTGCATACGCTTCTCCTTTAATCCTGTCATTGTCCAAAGCGGGAGCAGCCATCGGAAGCGCGAGGCACTCCGGACAGCTGTCTCCCCGATGGATTTTTACCGTTTTCCCCGTTGCTGGCGCAGGCTTTTCCGCAGCTCGCCCCGCTGCGTGCTTTGCTGCAAGTAATCGGTTTTGCTGATCTGTTTGTCCTGTAAAAACGAAGCCAATGAGCGGATCGTCGGATATTTGAACAAGTCGGCCATCTCAATCGTCGTTTGCCATTCCTTTTCCAAACGGTTTTGCACTTGCATCAGCAACAGCGAGTGTCCGCCCAGCTCAAAAAATCCGTCGTCTACGCCGACAGGCTCTTTTCCCAATATGTCTTGCCAGATGCTCACGAGCAGCTCTTCCATGCGATTTTGCGGAGGAACGATGTGCGAGCTTCTCGGTCTGTTGGTCTCAACGGCTGGCAAAGCATTGCGGTCGATTTTGTTCGGGCCGACCATCGGAAACGATTGCAGTTCCAGCCAAAAGGACGGAACGAGATAGCTCGGCAGCAGTTGCTTCACTTGGCCGATGATCGCTTTTTCCGCTTCGCTTTGTTTCAGCACATAGTAGGCGACAATCACCGGCTCGCCGTTCTCGTCATCGATCGCTTTGACAACGCTTTTCAACATGCAATCCAGCCCGTCGATCACGCTCTCGATCTCGTTCAGGTCTACGCGGTAGCCGCGGATTTTCAGTTGCGAATCGTTTCGGCCGTTGTATTCCAAGCAGCCGTCCGGCAACAGTCGACCGTAGTCACCGCTTCTGTACAGCCTGCCCGTCCCTGTTCGCGGATCGCCGACAAAAGCGTTGGCCGTCTCTTGCGGCCGATTCCAGTAGCCCGGAGACAAGTAGTCGCTTTGATAAAAAAGCTGGCCCGATTCGAAAATGCTCACTTCCCGGCCGCTTTCGTCGAGAATCCGCAGCTCTATGCCATCCACGACATATCCGGCTGGCGTTTTGGCCTGCGGGACGGCCATGTTTTTGTTCATGATGTAAAAGGAAATGACCATCAATTCGGAGCAGCCCAGGAAATTGACAAACAGGCAGTCGTCCGCGCATTTTTGCTTGTACAAATCAAAATCGGTGCCGGAAACGACCTCGCCCCCCAGCAAAACCATGCGGATGTGGGGAAGCTGTACAGCGTCGTCCAGATTCTTCATGAAAAAGCGGAAGACGGAAGGGACGGAATGGAACAGCGTAATCTGCTCCTGATTCAGCCAGTGCGCGAATCGCGGCATGCTTCCGTCCAGCTTGAAATCGTAAAGATGCAGCGCAGCCCCGTTCAGCAGGCTGCCCAAAATATCGAGAATGCCAATGGCGTGACTGTACGAAGTCAGCAAGGCGATGCGATCTTGCGAATGAAGCCGCAGTTCCTTGCTTAGCTGCGCCAGATAGTAGTAGACGTTTGCATGGCTCTGCATCACTCCCTTTGGCCTTCCCGTGGAGCCTGACGTATAGAGGATAAAGGCGATGTCCTCGCCCTTGATGCTCAGCTCCAGGTTCTCTTCCGAAGCACCGCCAGTTTCTTCCGACAGATTGATCGTGGTGATGTCGAGCATCGCCTTGCCCGCTACTTCTGCTGCCAAAGCGAAGTTTTGCGAATCGGTCAGCAGGATGGCCGATTGCGTATCGCCGAGCATGTAAGCCAACCGCTCTGCTGGAGCGCTTCGATCCAGCGGCACGAAGGGCACCCCTGCTTTCAGCGCGCCGATCAAGGCAACGGCCATATCCAGCGTGTTGCCAAAGAGCAGGGCAACAGGTGCATGTCCGCTTGTTTGAGCCGTACGCTCTGCGATTTTCCGGGCAACGCGATTCGCCCTGGCATTGAGCTGTCTGTAATCCAGAACAGCGGAGCCGTGTTTGACGGCGATCTGGTCGGGGTACTGCGCGACTTGCTGTTCAAACCGCGACACGACCGTTGCAGCAGGCTCGTCGAAGGAAAAGGGCTGGTACTCGCAAGACGGCACAACCGCCTTTTCCCTGCCCCGCACTTCGCTTTGCTGCAAAATCGGCAATTCGCCGATCAGCAAGTCCGGATTTTGCGTGATGCTCGCAAGCAATTTGCGGTACTCGGCAAACAGGTACTCGACCGTCTCCTGCCTGAACAAGTCTGTGCGGTAAAAGCATTCCAGACAAATGCCTGCGCCTGTCTCGTATAAATGGATATTCAGATCGGCTTTCGTTGTTTTTGCCGTGACCGGATACGCAGAGAGCTGCAAGTCTCCGTCATGCGTTCCTGCATCCTCTGCCCGGTTTTTCATGCTCTGGTAGTTGAAGATCGTATCGTACAAAAAGGTGCGGCTCGGGTCGCGCTTCACGTCGAGCTGATCCAAAATCAGTTCAATGTGGAAGTCCTGATTTTCCAAAGCTGCCAGCAGGCTCGCCTTTACTTCGTGGAGGAAGCCGCGGAAGCTTTTTTCCCTCTCCGGTCGATTGCGCAGGACGAGCGAATTGACGAACATGCCGACGATCTCTTTCACGTCCTCGTGGTTTCGGCCTGCTTGCGGAATGCCTACCAGTATGTCCGATTCTCCGCTGAGTCTCGCCAGCCAGGCGTAATAAGCCGCAAGCATCGTCATAAACCAGGTAACCTGTTGTTCCTGGGAAAATTTCTTGATGTTCTCGCTCAATTGTTGATCCAGCTCTACAATAATCCGGTTGCCGTCAAAGCTAAGCGAAGCCGGGCGGGGAAAATCTGTCGGCAGATGCAGGACAGGCAATTTCCCTTCCAGTTGCTGCAACCAGTACGCTTTCTGTGCCCGGTAAGCGGCTGACTGGGCAAACGCGTGCTGCCACTCGGCGTAATCTTTGTACTGGACGGCCAATGGCGGAAGCGACTTGCCGCTGTACAGTTCCGCAAAGTCTTTTATCAACAAATTAATGGACGTTCCGTCGGAAATGATGTGATGGATGTCGAGTGCCAGAACGCTTTTTTGTTCCCCGAGCTTGATCAGCCCTACGCGGAACAGCGGTGCCTGAGTCAGATCGAACGGCTGAATAAACTGTTCCACATCGCGCTCCACGGAATGCTCATCCGATGTCAGCGAGATTACCCGGAAGTCAACATGCGGGTGCACAATCTGGACAATCTCGCCGTCCACTGCTTGAAACGAGGTACGCAAGCTTTCATGTCGCTCGATGATTTTCGCAAATATGCGTTCGATTTTTTCGGGTTCAATCGATCCTTCCAGCAAAACAGCGGTCGACTCGTTGTATCCCACTGTATTCGGCACAAGCCCCTGCAAGAAAAAGACCCGCTGTTGCGCAAGCGAGGTCATGTAATGAGGCTTGGCCGCGACTGGCGCTATGGCCTGCTGTCTCGCCTGCTGGTTGTTTTGAATGAATGCCGCGATGTGCTCAATCGTTTTTTCCTGAAAAAAGTCTGTCAACGTCATATTGGCATGGAATTGCTTGCGGATGCTCGTGCTGACGTGAATCGCCTTGAGCGAATCGCCGCCCAGTTCAAAAAAATCATCCGCTATCCCGATTGGGGCTATGCCTAAATCATTTTCGTAAATGGCGCACAGTGCTTTTTGCAAGTCAGTTTGCGGCGGGACATACTCAACGGATAGCGGCGGCCTTTTTCCCTGAATCCGTACGCTCGTCGATTGCTGCTCGTCGCTCCTGCCCCATCCGTCCTGATTGCTGTCGCGCCTTTTCTGCACACGGCTTTCGAGGTCTGTCGTGGAAATGATGACAGTAGAAGCGCCAGACGCGAGCATTTTGCCGAATATTTCACGTCCCTCTTCCGGCAAGATGCCGACCTGGCCGAGATCATGTCCAGATGTACCTGCCGTCATCCATTTGGCGAGATCGAGCGTGATGCTTTGCCTGTTTCCGTCACTGATCCGTTCGGCGACCGAACCGGATACGGCGATCATCGTGTAGTTGCGAATCTCAACGAGCACACGTCCCGCCTCGTCCATGATCTGGATATCGAAGCTCGCCAGGCCGTCTTGCGGGAACTCTACGTCCAAATACTTGCAGTAGCTGTAAATGCGCCGCGGCATTTTGCCATAAACGGCAAGCGATTCGTAGGACAGCGGAATGAACATTTCTGTTTTGTCGATAAAGCCGAGCAAAAAGCTCGTTGCCGAGTCGAGCATCCCCGGGTGCAAGTGATAGTCGTCCAGATCGGCTGCATATTTTTCGGGCAGCTCAATCACCGCTAGTCCTTCTGCTTTCCCGGCCATGACCTGGCGAATGTTGCGCCATCTTTCCCCGAAGATCAGATAACCTCCGTGCCTCTTGTGATCCGCGTCGGTAAACAGCACATCCTTATCGGCACAACGCTCTTTCAGCGCTTCCAGATGGATTGTCTCAAACGGCTGCTCGACCGTCTCGACTGTCCCGGTAACATGAGGCAGCCATGTATCTGCTTCTGGACGCATACGGCTGTACACTGTAAAGGAATAGCCTTCACGACTATTCGGAGTGAACAGGAGCAACACTTCTTTTTCCTCTTGCTCGCGTACCGTTATCGGCGTGTGGAAATGCACGTTTTGCAGGACGTAAGGCTTTTTCAGCATGCTTTTGCCGGCAGCTTCCCGCACCATTTCGATCAACGCCGTTCCCGACAGCACCCCATGTTCCTCTGTGCGATGATCCTGCAAAACCCAGTGCTGCTGCAAGCTCAGCCTGGCAAAAAACAGCTCTTTGCCCCCCGCCTGAAAGCTGTAGTCAAACAGCGGATGCTCCAGCACTTGCTTCGAAGCTGGCGCGATCCCGGACTTGACGGCCATCCCTACGTTTTTCCATATATCCCATTTCAGATTGGTGATAGCCACTTTGTCTTCCCGGTTGCGATAGTCGGCATACGCGTCCAAAAAGGCATTGGCCGCATTGTAATCGGACTGCCCGATCATCGGGGAAATCGTGCTGATGGATGAGCAGAGCACAAAAAAGTCCAGGTCGTTTTCCCGCAGAATCCGGCTCAAATTCAGGCAACCCGTGGCTTTGGAGTGAATGACCCGGTGCGTCGCCTCCTTGGTTGCCTGCTGGATCAAGCTGCTGCCCGGAAGCCCGGCGGCATGGATCACACCTTGAATCGCTCCTGCTTCCTGCTGGGCGCGCCGCAGTGTCGCAGCAAGCGCGGAGAAGTCGGACACATCCGCCTGATAGACGAAAACTCGCGCTCCTTTTTGCTCCAGCTTTTGCATGCGGGCGATTTTAACCGAGATTGGGTCTTGCTTGCCGTGATCCCGCAGCCAGTTGCCCCACTCTTCTTTTGCAGGGAAGAACGACCGCCCTACAAGAATGATGCTGGACTTGCATTGGCTGGCGATGTAATCGGCCAGCTCCAGTCCGATGCCGCCGATTCCCCCGGTAAGCAAATAAACGCCATCGTCTTTGAGCTTTGCCCCGGAACGGGATACGGGCGATGTCCGATCATAGTGGGGAAGCCATTTCGCCTTTCCGCGCAGAGCGAACAGCTCATCTTGCCTTCCCTCGATCTCTTGCAAAAGCTGATCGACCAGACCAGAAGCGACAAGCTGCTCCTGGCCGGAAATATCGATCAACTGGCAGCTTCGATCGGGAAACTCCAACGGAATGCCGCGAACGAGGCCAAGCAGCGTCGCTTTCCAAGGGTTAATCTCTTCGCTGCCGAGCACATCAAAGAGACGATTCGCCACGACAGCAAGTTGAATCGCCGTCGAGCCATCCCGTTCATCCAGCGCTTGTACGAGATGCAGGAGACTGTCGTAGGTTGCTTCCAGCATGCGCTCTGCTTGCTCCTGATCCTCTTCCACGAAGTCTTCTTCTGAAAGCGAAAAGTACAGGATCGCATCCGGTTCCGCTTGCGTTTTCTGATCAAACGCTTGCAAAGCATCTTGGTAGGCTGCTTTGCTATTATCTGCCAGCCCGTATCCGTTGTCAGCCCCAGCGACAGGAGCGCCGTTCCGAGCTACAAAAAAGGGCTGCTCAAAATGGCGCTTGCACGCTTCCACAACCGCTTCGTCCAGCCTTGTATCGTGGAAAATGATTGCGGACCGCCGCAGCTTTGGCGCAGACTTTGCGGACGATTCTGAAAACGTCGCCCGTTTCCATGTCGGTGCGTAATACCAATCGGCGGCATCCTTTTGCGCCGACGCTTGCTCCTTTATTTGCTGCAAAAACGCGTTCCCCAGCTTTACCGGGTCATCATCCAAAAAGTAGCGATTCCGCTCAAAAGGATACGTAGGCAACGGAATCCGCCCTTTTTCCGCTCGTTTATGCAACGCTTCCCAATGGATAGTTGCTCCCCTGCTCCACAGCTCCCCGATCCATGTCCAAACAGCAGCTTCACACGCAGACAACGAAACCCATTCCTGCACAGGCCAGCCAGCGTAATCGCCTGCCGTTTCTGTGTTATTTCCTAGGAAAGCGACGATCATCTTCGGCGTTTGGCAAAGAGCGGCAAGCCCGGCTGCAAACGAGAGCGGCGCAGTCAGCGCTGCATGCCAAAAGCTGCGATCCTGGCAATGCTCGCGGAACAGCTTTTCGCCGTTTCCGGCAGAAAACAGCGGGATGCGCGGTTGGGAAATCGGGTTCTCCGTAATCGCTGTGATCTCGTTATCCAGGAAAGCAACAAAAGCATGCTCAAGCGCTACCGCCTCTGCCAGCGTGACTGCTACGAAATTTCCGCTTCGGAAGCCAACGATTCCGAAAGGCTGCTCCTGGCAAGCAAAGGTGACTTTTGCAAAGGCATAAACAAACAGGAAGTGGATCGCTCGAAGCTGTGTCGCGTCCTTTACCCCCGGAGCAAACAACTGTTGCAAATCCAGCTTGCTGTGCGAACCGATTTTGCCCAGACATTGCGTCATTTCCTCTCGAAACGGTCGGTAGTTTTGGTACAGTGTGAGCGCAAGTTGCGCGATGTGCGCATCCCCGCTAATCTCCGGCACGAGATACAGGGCAGTCGCTTCCCCCTTTTCCACGGTGCGGAGCGGAAGACTTTTCGCATCCAATTGCGGAAGCAGCTCCTGATAACTTCGCGCAATCAAATAAGCACGATTGGACAAAGCCATTCTCCCTGCTTGCAGCGTATATGCGGCATCGCGCAGGTCGATATTGGGCTGTTGCTTCAGGTGGCTTTTGAAGCGGCTGATTTGCTCCTGCAAAGCCGTTTTCGTTTTGGCGGAAAAGACAAACAAGCGAGCTTCCTCTGTGGCTGCTCGCTTTTCGCGTATGGGCGCTTCTTCCAAAATGACATGCGCATTCGTCCCGCCGATGCCAAAGGAGCTGACGGCTGCCCGGCGCGGAGTAGTTGCCTGATTCCAGTCGCGCAAGGAATGATTGATGTAAAACGGCGTATTCTCGAACTCGATTTTCGGATTCGGATTGAGCACATGAAGCGACGGGGGAATTTGTTTGTTGGCCAACGAAAGAATCGTTTTGATCAAGCCTGCAATCCCAGCCGCTTCATTCAGGTGCCCAATGCTCGACTTTACCGAGCCGATCGCGCAGTACGCCTTTTTATTCGTTTGAAAAGCTCGTTTGAGCGCTTCGACTTCGATGGAATCACCAATTTTCGTCCCGGTCCCGTGGGCTTCTACCATGGTGATGGATTCCGCATCCACTTCCGCCATCTGGAGCGCTGCTTCGATGACTTCTTTTTGCCCTTGAATGCTCGGGGCAGAAAAACCAGCCTTGCGATGGCCGTCGTTATTGATCGCTGATCCTTTGATGACGGCGTAAATATGATCCTGGTCCTTGATCGCGTCCTGCAACGTTTTCAAGACGACCACTCCCGCGCCGTCACTGATGAGCGTCCCTGCGGAAGAGGCGTCAAAGGCGCGGCAATGACCATCTGGCGAGTAAATGAGGTCGTCGGAATAGTAGTAGCCTTTTTTCGACGGAAGGGAGATGTGGACACCGCCCGCAACCGCGATACTGCACTCGCCGTTTAGCAAAGCCTGGCTGGCCAGGTGAACGGCAACCAGCGACGTCGAGCAAGCGCTCAACACGGAGACGCTTGGACCTTTCAACTTTAACTTGTAGGAAATAGATGTGCACAGGTACTCGCGAAAGCTTACATTGAAAGTGGGGGTTTCATTAGCGAGCATTTGTCTCAGCAGCCAGTTTACATTTTCAGTACTTCCTGCGTACAAGCCGATCTGGCCTTTGTACACCTCAGGATTGTAGCCCGCATGCTCCAGGGCGTTTAGGACCACTTCGTGAAAAACTCTGATTTGCGGGTCCAGTACGGTTGCTTCACGGGGGGTATAATCAAAGAAGGCCGAGTCAAACTGGTCGATCCCTTCCAGATACCCTTTTGCTTTTACATAATTCGGGTCGTTGCATAGCGCTGGATCGATTCCGGATTGCAGCATTTCCTCCTCGGAAAAAAACGAGATCCCTTCGACTCCATTTTTGAGATTGTCCCAAAATTGGTTGGCATCATTTGCTTTTGGAAATTTGCAATCCATGCCAATGACAGCGATTTCCAGCCCTGTATACGTCTGATCGTCGTATTTATGCCCCATGGTAAACTCCCATTTCCCTTTTCAAATTTGTTTACAGCCAAAATAAAACGAACCCTTCACCAGTCACTGGCAAGGGTTAGCTGCTCGCATACGCGCGTCTTATGCAGTTAAGGTGCGATTGATAATTTCAATCACTTTCTCTTCTTCCTCGTGGATGAAAAAATGTCCGCCGTGGAGGGTCACGATCGTACAGGATTCGCTTGTGTACGCTCTCCATTGGCTAATATCGTCTGCCGTCACGAGGTCATCGTCATCGCCTGTCAAAACCGTCACATTGATGTCCCACATTTCCGGGGCCGCTTCCAGCAAATAGTTTTCGACGTTTTTGTAGTCGCCCCGCAGAACAGGCGTGAAAATTTGCATCAGCTCCCGGTTTTCCGCCACTTCCTTGGGCGTGCCGCCAAGCTGGATGATTTCCTGGATGAACTCGTCATCCGGCAAGTGATGAATCTTTTTCTTGTCGCGAATATGCGGGGGATACATCCCGGATAAAAACAGATGGCGCGGCTTTTTCCAGCCGTGCTCGCAGATTTGGTTCATCAGCTCACAAATGTACAGCGTTCCCATGCTGTGTCCAAACAACGAATATTCGCCATCGCCGTTCTGCTCCCTGATAAACGGAAAAATGTCTTTGACGCCGTCTGGCAAAGAAGGATAAAAAGGTTCGCGAAAACGCCGCCCTCTTCCCGCCAGCTCTACTGGCACCAGCTCAATTCTGGGGTCCAGCCCCCGTTTCCACTTGCTAAAAGCAGTGGCCGATCCGCCTGCATACGGCAAGCAAAACAACTTCATGCAATCCGTAGAGCCGCTATTATTTTCCACTTTGTTTTCCCCTTTGTTCAAGCCAAGCATGATTGATCAAGCCTATTTTCGGGCATAGCTCCGCCATTTCGTGTATCGAATCTGTATACACTACACCATGTCGTATGGCCCCTGAGTTACTCTAATGTGCCTAAGCTTCAATAAAATACATCAGGTTGTTTTGACGAGGATATAGGAAAAAACTTTCCCTCTCGTTCGCTTTCATCTGGCAGGGCAAGTTTTATCACAAATAAATTTTAGAAAGATAACTTTTGTCTGGCTAAAGTTATCTTTCTAAAATCACCGTATATCATGTATAGTTCAAAATAACAAAAATGCATTTATATGGAAACCATTACGAATATACTACCTCATGCCCGTCCTCCTTGTCAATGCGAGGAAAGGTTGGCTGTTTTTAGGAAACAGGCTGAACCGCGTCCATCACGCCTGCTCGATCAAGCACCTGTCTCACATGATGCAAATCTTCCTGGGAACGTATGCAGCTTAAAATGACATGCTTGATTCCCAGCTCTTTGTATTGGCGGAAATAGCTCGCCACCTCGTCGTAAGAGCCGACCAGCAACGGGCCGCGGAACGCCTTGCCTTGCTCGACAGGAAAATAAATCCGCTCTTCTTCTTCCGTATAAAATCCGGCCATTCTCCCCTGCTTTTTCACAATTTGCATGAAGCGCATCGGAACTTCCTCTTTGGCAATCTCCAGCGCTTCCTGAGAAGTCGGGCGCGCGATAATCCCCAGCCGGCAACACAATTCCACATGGGAGTCGTAAAGAATGTCAAAGCTTTTGACAAGCTGCGAGACCGGGCTTGCCAACTGGATGGCGACATCGACCGACTGATGAGCAGCCTTTTGAAACAAAGTGGAAGCGCCTGGCATAAAAATAATCGGCTTCAAATCTTCCTCGACCTTGGCAAACACTTGCAGGTCATGATAGGTGAAGTATTTGCCTTCGTAGGTCAAAGGCTCATTCGAGTCGAGCAAGGCTCGCAAAATCTCGATATACTCGACCAGCCGATCAAACCGCTCTTCGGCCGGAACCGTATCATGGACTTGTCTAAGCTCCGATGGCGATTGACCGGGGATCATATTTAGCGCCACCTTGCGCCCGAACAAATGCACAAGCGAGTGGATCATTTTCGCTGCTGTGAACGGCGGAATCGTATTTGGCTGCAAGGCGATGATCGGCAAATGCTCCTTCGTAGCCTGTAAGGTGCTGGTCGCCACAATCCACGGATCGAGAGTCGTGTGCTGATAAAACAGCAAGGACCCGGTAAAGCCGTTTGCCTCCAGCAAATTCGCGGCCTCATGGATGATCTGGAGCTGATTTTGGTCATTGTGATGGAGCCACATCGGTAAATCTGCATAAAATTTCATCGGTTTTTCCACCTTTCAAAAGAAATGATATGCTCTGGCAAAAGAGCCGAGCGGTTGTCGTCTTACTGGCTCACTTTGCCCTCGATGTAGGCAATCAACTGCTGGATCGTTTCAAAAAGTTCGACATTTAACATGTCATCGTCAAATTGAAACCCAAACTCGTTTTCAATCGCTACCACCAAGCGAATAAAGCCGAGCGAGTTGATCCCGACATCCTGCAAGCGAATGTGCTGGGAAGAGAAATCGACTCCGCTCTGCTGCACTTGTTCTGGACCTACTTGCAGCTCTTGCATCTGGCTCATGTAGATGTGCACCAATTTTTCTTCAATTTCGTTTTTGGTTATCATCCAAGTATCCTCCGTTCATTGTTTGGAAAATAGAAAAGGCTTTGCTCTGCTTGGGCAAACGGCCGAGGAAACGCGAAAAACTACAATAGTTGCGGCTGATGCCTTTTCAGCACGCTCAAAAACTCCTCGATCGCCAGCGCTTCCGCTTCCGCTAGTTCATCGAGATACCGCATGATTTTATGCAAGGTCGCCTCTTCCTGCTGCATGTAAAATTTCAGCATGAGATTGCGCGTATTCCGCGCTTTGCGCTCAATCTCGCCATACGCCGCACGAAGCTGATTGGGCGAGGTCAGATAGTCGGTGTGTTCCTCCATGTACTTGATCCGGGCTACCATCAAGCTTTTGTGCTCCCACAAGCTGTGGACGTGACGAACGTCGAGGCTGGCTTTGCCCGCAAGCAAGCGCTCGTAATAGTCTTGCAGGCACGGATAGGTGTCCAATCCGTAGGCGCAATGATCCCACGGATTGGCAACCATGCGAAATCGCCTGGACGTGTTGCTCGACTTCAAATATTCTTCCAGCGTTTCCTGCACCAATGCCAGATCAAACTCATACGCTCCCGCATCCTTCACCTTGTACAAGTAGATGCGATTGCAAACGGCCTGGTGATCAATCTGGGCGATGCTGTCATACGCCAGCGCAAAGTCTTGGAAGGACGCGCTCGTCGTGGCCAGCATCTGTTTGTCTGTAAAGCCGAGCAATTGAAAGGTTTCGTTCTGAAGATCGACTCCGTGCACCAGCACATCGTGGGAGAAATGGCTTTTTTGATAGACCGTGCGCTCGGGAATGTAAAACTCATCGACATTCAGGTACACATAGTAGCCTTCCAAGAGGCAATCGCGAACGAAATCGACGATGTTTCTGTTGACGATGCCCATCGTGCCCCGCTGCAATTGCTCGACGTGCAGCCATGGATTCAGCGTGTAGTCGTGAATGTAAAACGTAAACGGAACAGGCGGATCAGGGCGCTTGTCGAAGCACACCTGGATAAAATTGCTGTATAGCCAGGGCAGACTTCGTTTGTCCTGCAAGACGATACATAGAGGAAAGGCAAAAAATTGATAGCCGTAAATGGGCGGCTGGACGACTGGCAGCGTTACGCTCTTCACAAGCATCTCCTCTTTTCCGTTTCGAATCAGGATTTTTCGTGCATGGCTACAAGCAAGCTGTGCCTTTTATTCCAAAAAGGGAGCGATCATCGAGCCAGCGAGCTTCTTGATTTCTGCGGGCGCTCCTTTGGCGATGATTTCGCCGCCCTTGTGGCCCGCGCCTGGTCCCAGCTCGATCAAGTAGTCACAATAGGAGAGCACGTACGGATCGTGCTCGATGAGCAGGACAGAGTGCCCGCTTGCGATCAGCTTGCCGAGAATCACCAGCAATTTTTCGGTGTCATAGTAGCTGAGTCCGACAGTCGGTTCATCCAAAATGTACAAGTAGCTTCCTTTGCTGCTTTTCCCCAGCTCTCTCGCCAATTTCAAGCGCTGGGCTTCCCCGCCGCTCAATGTAGTGAGGCTTTGCCCGATGAGGATATAGCCCATGCCAAGCTCTTCGATTGTGCCGAGCATCTTGCTGATTTTGGCGTGATCCTGGAAAAACTCGTGCGCTTCGGAAATCGACATCTCCAGAATGTCGGAGATCGTGCGCTCTTTGTAGCGAACTTGCATCACTTCCTGCTTGAATCTCTTGCCTCGGCAGGAAGGGCACGGATCGCTGAACGTCAGCTGCCCCAGCCATCTTTTGATATGCCCGTTTCCGTTGCAAACCGGACACGAGCCTGTCGAGTTGAACGAAAAAGAGCTGCGCGTAAACTGAAGGGCGATAGCCTCCTCCTGCATGGAAAAAATATGCCGGATGTGGTCCCACACCCCCAAAAACGTGGCTACGCAAGAATTTTCATGGCGGCGTGCCAGCTTTTGCGTAACGACAATGCAGCCATCAATGTTTTCGGCTCCGGAAAGCTTGGCGTCGGCTTGCGCATGGGCAAAGTCGTCGTCGTGCTCCTCTTCTTCCTCCACCAGCGGTTTTTGCTTGCCCGCTTTTGCCTTGAACGATGACTGGAGCTTGGGAATGAGCGTATCGATCACCAAGGAGCTTTTGCCGCTGCCGGACAGTCCGCTGATTCCGACGATGGCGTGCAGCGGTATATCGACATCGATGTTTTTCAGGTTGTTTGTTCGCGCGTTTCGGATCGACAGCTTGGCAGCGGACGCGTCCACACCGCATGCGTATTCTTTGCGAGGATGCTTTTTCTCGCGCAAATACTGGGCAGTGATCGAATTGCGGGAATGGAGAAAGCCGGGGAAGCTCCCCTGATAGACGATCGTACCGCCAAGCTGGCCAGCCAAAGGGCCAAAGTCGATGATGTAGTCGGCATGCTTGATGACGCTTTCATCATGCTCTACGACAATGACCGTATTTCCCTGTTGCTTTAACCGATGAAAGCTTTCGATGATCTTTTCTTTTTCCTTTTCGTGCAATCCGGCTGTAGGCTCGTCAAAAATGTAGATGATCGAATCAACCTTTGCCGACAAATGCGACATGATGTGCAGCCGCTGGGTCTCCCCTCCGCTCAGCGTCGGGATTTCGCGATACAGGTTCAAATAGGACAAGCCGACCGTCTCCAGACAATCCAGCTTGCGCAAAATCTCTCCAAGCAAATGGGCAATAAAAGGAGTATGCGGCCGCGCCGTCTGGTAATGCCGGAGGAACGCTGCCAGGTCGCCTACGTTCATCTGGCTAAGCTGTCCGATATGCTTGTTTTCGATCGTGATGGAAAGCGCTTTTGGTCCAAGCCGGAACCCTTGGCATCTCGTGCACGGCCGCGTCGTCTGCAGATCGGGAATTTGCTGTACGTTGATCTTTTTCAGCTTTTCCTCAATGACGACACTGACTCCGTAAAAGATCAGGTGGCCTTTGCTCTGCGTCCGCTTGGGGCGATAATACAAAAACGCTTCCTTGGCTTCCCTCGGCAAATCGGCAAAAGGCGTGTCCGCGCTCAGCTGAAAGTGCTTGGTGAAATTGTCCAGCCGCTTGTACACGTACTCCTTTTCCTCTTTTTTCGCGTTGGGGAATTGGTAGGCGAACTGATGCCAGCGTTCAATCGTTTCGCGCTCAGACGGCAAAATCTTCTCCACGTTCACCTCGACCACGCTGCCCCGCCCTCCGCAAGCCGGGCATGAGCCGTGCGGAGAGTTAAACATGAACAGCCCCGGCACAAATTCGTCCAGTTGGTAAGGGCTTGCCTCTTTGCCCGCTCGTTGTCCCTCCTGGGCATAAATGATCGCCAACAAGTTGAGGATGCGGGTGACGGAGCCGACGACCGATCGCGGGTTCAGATTGCTGACCGTTCTCTGCTGTACGGCAATCGTCGGACTCAGTCCCTGGATCATGTCAAACGAGTCGTAGTGCAGCACATCATGCGCAATGCCCAGCGCTTCCAAATAAATGCGCTGTCCCTCGTGATGCAAGGTGTCAAAAATAAAGCTGGATTTCCCCGACCCGCTGACTCCCGTGACCACGATAAATTGCTGCTTGGGAATCGTCGTTGTAATGTTTTTCAGATTATGCAGCTTGGCGTTGTAGACTTCAATGTGCACCCGTTCTCCATTCCTTCCCACTGATCGATGTTCGCTGTTCCTTGACGTGCTGCATGATCCCTCGCAAACCAAGCTCGTACACATTGGCCTTCAAGCCGATCACATGTCCCACAGCGTTTGCGAAAAAGATCGATTCAGCATGCCAGCCGCCCCGTTCAAAAATATTGGACATGTGCACCTCGACATAGGGAATGCCGACTGCAGTCAACGCGTCCAGTATCGAGTATCCGGTCTTGGAGAAACCCGCCGGATTTATAACCACACCGTCCAGGGCATGCAGTTGCTGTTGAATGAAATCGACAATTTCCCCTTCGTGATTAGATTGAAAAAAGAGGATGTCCACTTGCCATTCACCAGCCAGTTTGTTCAGCCTGTCCTCGATTTGCTTCCAGGTGACGGTCCCGTAAATTCCGGTTTCCCGCAATCCGAGCAGATTCATGTTCGGTCCATTGACAATGGCAATTTTCATATCGTTAATCATTCTCCTACGTGGCATGCGCCCTACTTTATCTGATTTTTTGCCTCTGCCCACAAATCGGCGACTCCGTCAGCGCTGGGGATAGCCACCAGCAGACGTTTCACTTCGTCCAACAATTGCGCGACAGTGTCGTGGGCAAATTGGTTGCTGTCGTATTCGGCCCGGATCGTGAAGTGTTCCTCTCCCGGGTTGACAAACAGGCGCAGTGGAAGATGGAGTTGACCGCTGCTCTCGGCTTGAAACGGCCTTTGCTCGCCAGCTTGCCCCTGAAACGGGAAATGCGTATACACGAGGCTTCGCGTGTTGATCACCGTTTGCAAAAAATCGAGCGGGATTTGCGACCACTGGGCAATTTGCTGCAACGTAATGTACTCGTAGCGCCTGATGGTCACGATTTTTTTCTGCAAGGCGACAAACCACGCTTTGACCTGATCGGTGTCGCTGTAGGTCAGCCGGACTGGCAGGCTGTTTGTGAACAATCCGACCATTTTGTCCATTTGCTCGATTTCCGGGACCCGTCCCGATGTAATCATCCCGATCAGCACGTCATGCTGTGCGAACAAGCGCGCTTGCGCCAACCCCCACGCACCTAAGACTACCGTATTTATCGTTAATTGGTTCTTTCTGGAAAATTCTCTTACAGTATAGACCTCGTCTTGCGCAAGGGCAACACTTTTCACAGCACTCACGTAGCTGTTTCGCTGGCTCGGTGTCGTCTGCACAAATTGCTCCTGATAGCGGAACTTGCCTAGCTCCTCTGTCCAAAAACGCTTCGCTTCCTGGTCATCCTGCCGTTTTTGCCACTTCACATAGTCGAGGAAAGGAGTCGCTTGCATGTGCGGCTCGCTGATGAGCGATTCGCCAAGCTGATAGTTTGCCCATACTTCCTGCAAAATGAGATTCATGCTCCAGCCGTCAAACAGGGAATTTTGATAAGTCCAGACAAATTGATAGCTTGCCTTGCTGTATTGGATGAGCTGGAAACGCATCTGCGGAACTTCATCCACCTTGAAGTTTTTTTGTCGTTCCTCTGCGATCCATTCGCCCAAAGCGCGCTGCTGCTCTGCCTCAGACAGCTTTGTCCAATCAAGCACGTCGATAGAAACCTCTACTTGTCTTTTCACGAATTGCACCGGGTTGGATATCCTTCTCCAGATAAACCCGGTTCGCAGCACAGAATGGCGGTCGATCACTCTCTGCCAGGCCATCCGGAAATCGTGGAGCCTCAGTTCCTCCGCAATCGGGAACGAGAGCACGTTGACAGTGCCCTGTCTGGCGTGAAGAATATTGTGGTTCAAGACAAGCAGCTGCATGAAGGTCAGCGGATAGACGCTTTCCACTTCTTGCGCATCCACTGTACCCCGCAAAATTTCCTGATCGGCCTGACCGATGCTGAAAAACAGCGTGCCTGGCGTGACATCTGGCAGAGCGTTCCCGGATGATTCGCTGTTGCTTTCCAGGCTGATCTGCCTCGCCTGCTGCTCCTGTATGGTCAGGTCTTCCCCCGCCACTGCTTCCGTCGACGGCTGGCTGTCGCTTTCCAGTCGAATTTGCTTCGCCAATTCCTCCATCGTCGAGTAATCAAACAGCAGATCGGAGGCAATCTCAATCTGCTGTTCTTTCAACCGCGAAGCGAACTGGATGGCCGTCACCGAATCGCCGCCCAAGTCAAAAAAGTCGTCATGAACGCCGATTGGATTCTTGCCGAGCAGTTCCTCTAAAATGGTGCACAGCCACGCGGCCATGTCCTCCTGTCGCTGCTGGCGCGGCGGCTGCGCGGGAGCCGAAGCGCTGGCGAGCGATTCGAGCTTTTCTGCGGGAGAGTCAGTAGAAAAGCTCGCCAGCAGTTCTTCCAGTTGCCGCATCTGGAGCGCATTTAGCGTGTAGCTGGCCTGTCCGTCCCGGATGAACTGGTCGCCCTGTTTGATCAGAAGCGCAGATGGAGACAGCCGCTTTTCGCTGCCAGATGTGTCCACAGGCGCTGCGAACGATCGCTCAATCCAGTAATACTGCCTGTCAAAAGCGTACGTCGGCAAAGGCAGTCGGCGCGGGTGCTGTGGCGCATGGACGTTTTTCCAGTTGATGCTCGCCTTGTACAGCCACAGTCGCCCTAACGAGCCAAGCAGCGTTTTGCAGGCGGATTCGCTTTCCGTGGAAACAGGCAAGGAAGACAGCAATGGCGCGGAGTGGAACTGTTCGCTTGCTGCCAGCCGTTCAAGCTGCTTGTTCCCTGGACCGACTTCGAGAAACACGGGCTTTTTCACCTGGGCAAGTGCAGGCAAGCTGGCGACATCCATCCCTTGACCGGAAAAGCCGACCAGCTCCCGCCAATAGTCCAAGGAGGTCGCCTGTGCTTCCGTTATCCACGTGCCACTTCGATTCGACAAGAACGGAATCGTCGGTTGGCCAAGCGCGATGTCTGCATGGAAATCCCCGCGGAAAAACAGCAGCTGCAAAGCGTCTTCCCAAGCCAAAACGCCTGCGAGACACGCACTGACGTACTCCCCGAGCCAATCCCCCGCCATTGCTTTCGGCGTCACTCCCCAGTGAAGCCATAGCTGCGCCAGCGAGTATTCCAGGATGAACAGTGCGATTGTGCCGTGGGGCGAATCATTGTCCAGCATCGCGTTGGCATCCAGCCGAAGCATGCGTTCCGCGAACCGGAAGCATTGATTCATCTGCTCCCGCAAGAAAGGAATTTGCTGATACAAGTCGCGGGCCATGTTGCCATGCGTGGCGCTCCCTGCTGGTGAAAAGACAAAAACGACCGCCTTCTCTTCCGCGCTCCCCTCTATCTCGTTGCAAACGAACCGCAGCTTCTCTGGATGGGCAAGCGCCTCTTGCCCATGGCACAGGACAATCCCGCGAAAATCGAACGACTCCCGGCCTGTTTGCAGCGTGTAGGCTACTTGTGCGAGGTTAATTTGCGGATTTTCCCGCAGAAAAGCGAGCACATTTTCATAGTTGCGCTGTCTCGCCGCACTTGTTTTCCCCGAAATCGTCAGCAGTTGCCACTCGTTCGCTTCTTCCCGGAAGTGCATCGCTGGAGGCGCTTCGACAATTACGTGCGCATTGGTCCCGCCGATGCCAAACGAGCTGACGCCAGCCACCCTTTTGCTTGCCTCCGCACGCCAGCTCACCGGGGTGTTATTCAACCGGAACGGGCTGTTCTCCAATTCGAGCTGCGGATTCGGCTTTTGCAGATGCAAGAGCGGCGGGATCGTTTCGTGGTGGATGGCGAGAACGGTTTTGATCAGGCCAGCGATGCCGGAAGCGGTGTTCAGATGTCCCACATTCGCTTTGACCGATCCGATGTAGCATGGATCGGCCGGATCGCGCTCCTTGAAAACTTCCTTGAGGGCCGCCATCTCTACCCGATCCCCCAATTTCGTTCCTGTGCCGTGTGCCTCCACATAGCCAATCTCGTGCGGAGTCACTCCGGCCACTTCCATCGCTTCGGAAATGACTTGAATCTGGCCCTCGAACCCGGGAGCGGTGTATCCCACTTTGCCTGCGCCGTCGTTGTTAATGGCCGAACCGCTAATGACTGCGTAAATATGATCCTTGTCCTGGATGGCCTCATCCAGCCTTTTGAGCACAATCACGCCCACGCCATCGCCGAAGACAGTTCCTTCCGCTTTTTCATCGAAGCAGCGGCAGTGTCCATCCGGCGATTCGATGCCCCCTTGCTTGTACAAATAGCCATGCTTGCCGAGAAACTGGACAGACACGCCTCCCGCCAAGGCCATGTCGCACTCCCCGTTCAGCAAGCTCTGGCATGCCAGGTGCACGCTCACCAACGAGGAGGAGCAAGCCGTCTGTACAGAAAAGCTCGGGCCAGTCAAATTCAATTTGTAGGAAACGCGTGTCGTCAAAAAATCTTTGTCGTTTCCGACCTCGATTTGGCGATGGTCCAAAATGCGCAGCAAGTCGGGACGGCTGACCACATGCGTCAAATATTTGTTCGCCCCGATCCCGGCGAATACGCCTACCGCTCCGTCAAGCTGCGACACGCTTTGTCCGGCATCCTCCAGCGCATTCCAGGCAGCTTCCAGAAACAGGCGCTGCTGGGGATCAATGATTTCCGCTTCTCGCGGCGTATATTGGAAAAAGGCTGCATCAAACCATTCGATCTCTGTCAGTTGACCGCAAGCCGGCACATAGTCCGGCCGATCGAGCAGAGCCGGGTCTACGCCCGACTCCAACAGCTCCTCTTTTGTGAAAAAGCGGATTCCTTCCACGCCTTCGACCAGATTGTGCCAGTACCGCTGAATGTTTTCCGCTTGCGGAAATTTTCCCGCCATGCCGATGATGGCGATTTTCTCGCTGAGCGCATGAGCATTTTCCATCGCGATTTTCCTTTCCCCCAAACGGCTCCTTAGCTTCGCATGGTTCTTCGTCTTTTTCGCAGTTCTGCTCTTTTTTGTCCCGCTTCCACGCTTGAACGGTTCACGGCAGTTGCTTTGATCTGCTCGGCAATCTTTTCGATCGTCGTATATTGGAAAAGCTCCACAATCGACATGTCGTGGGACAGCTCCGTCTGGATCAGCTCCTGCAATTGCACGATCAGCAAGGAGTTTCCACCTATATCAAAAAAGTTTTCGTGAATCCCGATGTTAGGCGCGCCAAGCAGCTTTCTCCAGATTTCCACGAGCTTTTTCTCGACCTCATCCCGGGCTTCTGCAAACAGAGGGCTGGCCTCTGCATACTGGCAATGCTGCTCCATTGCCTTCCAGTCCATTTTGCCGTTCGGGGTCAACCAGAACTGCTCGACGTGGAAAAATTGGGCGGGAACCATGTATTCCGGCAGTTTTTTCCGCGCGTACTCCTTCAATTGACCCATCGGGAGCGGCCTGTCTGCTGTGTAGTAGCAAACGATTTTGCTTGTCTCCCCGTCTTTTACCGTCGTCACGGCGATCTGTTGCAGCGCCGCCGCATCCCGGAGCGCATGTTCGATCTCGCCAAGCTCGATACGGTAACCGCGCACTTTTACCAACTGATCTCTTCTGCCGATAAATTCGATGTTGCCATCCGGCAAGTAACGACCGAGATCGCCTGTTTTGTAGCAAAGCTGGCCGCTGGCTCGCTGGATGAATGCTTGACTCGTCCGTTCCTCGTCCTGGAAGTAGCCGCTGGTCACATTTTGCCCGGCTACGTAAATTTCACCGATCACTCCCGGCGGGCAAACGTTGCCATCCGGCGCCAAGATCATGATTTGATTATTGGCAATCGGTTTGCCAATGAGCACAGCCCCATACGGAGCCTCTGCGTCTGCCTCTGGCTCCACTTGGTAGCTGGACACCCAGATCGTCGTCTCGGTCGGTCCGTACATGTTGCGAATGTCAGCGGACGGCAGCACTTGCCGTACTTGTTTGGCCAAGGCAAAGCTCCACGCTTCTCCGCCCAGCAGCACGTGTCTGATCGATGGCAGCACGAAGGAATGACCATGCCGCTCCTTGTTGGCTTTCAAATAAGTCGTGAGCTGCACCATCAAGCTCGGTACCGAATGCCAGATTGAGACCTGCTGCTGCTCCATGTACGCCAGCAATCGGTCCGTATCCTTGAGCCTGTCTTGCGTCAAGATGCAAAGACGCCCTCCGCTCAACAGCGCCCCGAATAGTTCAAAGACCGAGATATCAAAGCTGATCGAGGTGACCAGCATGAACACATCGTCGGCCCGGAGCCGGAAGTCAGCTATGCTCCACGCCAAAAAATTATGGACGTTGGCATGGGTAACCAGCACGCCTTTTGGCTTGCCTGTTGAACCAGAAGTGTACATGATGTACATCCAGTCAGCTCCGCTGCTCGTTGTCGGCGGATTGGACGTGGACAGTGCTTGCTCCCGGCGAGCGGCATCCATCGCGCTTGCAGCATGGTCCTCTTGGAACAGGCTCAGATTGACGAGCTCGATCTGTTGCTCCTGTCCGATTCGCCCCGCTTTTTCCAGCAAGCGATTTTCGGTCAGCAACAGCTTGGCTCCGCTGTGCGCGAGAATGTAAGCAATGCGCTCCTCGGGATAGCCTGGATCGAGCGGCACGTAGGCGCCACCCGCTTTCAAAATCGCCAAAATGCCCACGACTGTCTGGAAGCTTCGGTCGACCAAAATACCGACGGGCACATTTTTGCCGACGCCCTTGTGTATGAGCAGCCAGGCGAGCTGATTGGCCTGTTCGTTTAGTGTCTGATACGTCATTTGCTCGTCTTCGCATACTAGCGCGATCGCATGCGGCGTTTTTTGCGCCTGGGCTTCAAACTGCTTGTGGATCGGCAGAGGCTCCTGCCAGTCCATCTGCGCCCCTTGAAAACGGTGCAGCAGCTCCTCCGCCTCTGGGCCAGTCAGCAGGGCCGCTTCTTTGAGCGGGATTTCCGGGCGCTCCGTCACTTGTGCGAGTATGTGCAGGAAAAAGCGGGCAAACTGCCGGATCGTGCTGTCCGTATACAAGTCCGAATTGTACTCAAAGGAAATCTCGATTCGCTGATCGCTTTCCTTCGCGAGGCAACTCAGTTCAAACTGACTGATCCCGTCATTTTCCAGATGCAGCTTGTCAAAAAACTGGAACAGCACATTGTAGACGGGATTTCTCGCCAAATCACGCTCCGGATTGACCTTTTCCACCAGCAGATCAAACGGGTATTGCGCTTTGTCGATCGCCGCCCAAACCTTTTGCTGTACGACATGCTGCAGCTGTGAAAACGTAGAGATGTGCTTGAAAGAAACGCGAATGCACAAAGTGTTGATGAATATCCCCACTACTTCTTCCCATTTCTTTTGGTTTCTTCCAGCAGTAGGCACACCGACGATAATGTCTTCGTCCTGCGACAGCTTGTGCAGCAACAGGAAGTAGGCGCTCAGCAAAACATTGCTATACGTAATCTGCTCTTGCTCCGTGTGGGTCTTGAGCTTTTCATACAGCTCGCCGCCGATCTCGAACTTGTAATAGCTGCCGTTGTACGTTTGCACGGAAGGACGCTTTTTGTCAGCAGGCAACGCCAACGTCGGCAACGGCTTCGCCAGTTCGTTCAGCCAGTAGCTTTCGTGCTCCGTGAACTCCCCGCTGTTTTCCCAGTCTTTTTGTGCGGCAATCCAGTCAAAGTAATCGTGCTTCGCCTCGGCCAGCCTTGGCGACTGCTGCTGCAAAAACGACTGGTAAACGCCGAACAGCTCCCGGTAAAAAATATCGATGCTCCAGCCGTCCGTAAGAATATGGTGAAAATTGACGTAGAGGCAAAACCTCTCCTTGGCAAGCTGGTAAAGATAGATGCGATACGGAGGCGACTCCAGATCGAACGGCTTCATTTTTTGCTCGTGGATGCTTTTTTCCAGCAAAAGCGCCTGGTCTGTCTGTTCAGTGAGATTCATCACCTGGATAGTCGGACGGTACTCCGGCAACGCTTCCTGCACGGGACTTCCGTCTTTGAGCGTAAATCGTGTGCGCAGCATGACGTGTCGGGCAGCGAGATAAGCGACAGCCCGTTCCAGAAGCGCGACGTCAATCGCCATCTCATACGTGCGAATAAACGGCAGATTGTAGGCGACCAGCTCAGGAGTCATTTTTTGCAAAAACCAGATGCGTCTCTGCGCGTGCGACAGCGGCATGACCCGCTTGTCTGGAACCGCTTCTCTTGGCTTGGCTGCTTCTCCCCCGCTGCGTTCCTGCTGCTTCTGCCGGACAAACTCGGCCAAATCGGGAATGGTCAAATGCGTAAACACATCCTGTACCGACAAGGTCACCTGGCATTGCTCGTTGATCCGATTGGCAATCTTGATGCCCATGATCGAGGTTCCGCCCAGTTCGTAAAAATGATCGTGAATATCGATGGTCGGCATGCGGAAGACGTTGCCCCAGATTTGTGCAATCTGCTGTTCGAGATCGGTATAGGTGTCATCGGCTCTGCCCGTCAGCTCTACGTTTATCTCGACCTCCGGCAATTTGATCTTCGCCCGAATTTCGGGAGCCAGTGCGATCGGCAGCGCGTTGTTCCAGAACAAGTCATTGTCCGTATTGATTTCCCCGATGACGACGCTTGTCAGGTTCTTGTGCAGGACTTGCTCGAATGCCTTGATCGCCCGGCGAGGCGAAATGGAGCGAAAAGCAGCATCAAGGCTGGCGCCCGAATGTTTTGCCATGCCTGTATTCATCCACGTCGTCCAGTTGATCGTGATGATCCGCGTAGGCGAGCTTGCGACTCCGGAAAAAGCATCGAGGTAGCTATTGGCCGCCGCGTAATCCCCCAGGTAAATGCCCCCGACTACCGCCGCGATGGACGAAAACAAAACGAGAAACTCAGGCGGATTTTCGCGCGTCAACGCATGCAGATGCTCTGTCCCGCTAATTTTCGCAGCCAGCCCGGCCGAAAATGCCGCTTCGTTCTTGTCCACGAGCATGCCGCTTCCCGGCAAGCCTGCGGCGTGAATGATGCCGTCGATTTTTCCGTGGACGCGGTAGATGTCGCGTATGGCCGAGGCTATCTCATCGCGGTTGGCTACATCGGCGCTGTATGTATACACCTGGGAATCGTTGCTCTCCAAGCTTTTCAGTTGATGCAGCAACTTGCCCCATTGCTCGTGCTGGCTGAACTCGTCCCACAAGGAACGCTCGGGCAATTTGGTGCGGCTGATGAGAACCAGCTTTACCTTGTACGTGAGGGCAATATGCTTCGCAAGCTCCAGGCCGATTCCGCCCGTGCCGCCGGTAATGACGTACACGCCTTGCTCCTTGAAGCGCAGGCCGCTGTCGTCAACCGCTGACAAGTCCAACGGCGCCAACTGGGGATAGTATCTTTGACCAACACGATGCGCGATCTGATAATGTCCGGTGCTTCCCAAAGCTTCCGCCGCGATATCGCTGACAGTTGTAGCATCATCGAAGTCGATGCACCTGCAAGGCAGTCCGCTGTTTTCCTCCCGAATGACTTTTCCCAGCCCAAACAAGGCAGCAAATTCCGGCTGGACGCTGACATCGTCAGCCAGGACTCGCTGCGCGTTTTTCCCGACCAGGACGAGCTCGATTGGAGCAGAGCGAGTTTTTCCTAATGCTTTCGTCAAATAAAACAGCGCGTGCAAAAGCTGCCCGGCATCGGCATGTTCATAGTCGGGTCTTTTTCCGACGGCGACAGCGAAGACGACTTTGCTGAGTGCTGCCTGGCTTGTATCGCGAATGAGCTGGTCAAAATCGGCTTGCGAGCATGCCAGTCCATACCGGGAGGCGTTCTCCTGGCGATAGGCTGTCGTCGTCAGCCGGGCATGAACGACATGCTGGCTGCGCGCAGCGATGGCGTCGGCCAGCTCGTAGCCCCAATCGGTAGAGTCGGTAATGACCAGCACATTCTCTGTTCTCTCCGGTTGTGCGGAGAAAGGCTCGGCAGGGACCCACTGGATGCGCTGATAAAGAGCATGCTCGGCTGCGGGTAGTACGGATGGCGCTTCGCTCGCAAGCGCGCTGCTTCCCGCTGCGTTTGGCACGGAGCCGTTCGCTTGTTTGTCCGCTTTTGGCCAGATTTTGATTTTGTCAAATGGATACACAGGCAAGTTCAGCTTTTGCCGCGGTTGACGGTACACCAGCTCCCACGGGATCGACATCCCCGCGACGTATTGCTCCGCCAGCTTTTCCAGTGACGCTCTCGTCTGCCAGCCGTCACGGTCGGTCGTGGCCGACACGTCCAAGACAGCAAAAGAGCTGGCGGGATTGCCGCCGTCACGGCTGGATTCGGCACGCAGATAGAGGTAAATTCCTTTGTCTCTCGCTGCTTCTGCTTGGGACAAATCTGCCTGGCGCAACTGCTGCAGCAATTGTTCTTCGGACTGGAACACGAACGCGATCCGGTTCTCGTATTGCCCTCTGCCTGTGTTTGCTGTATAGCAAAGATCTTCAAGATTGGTTGATGGATGCGTATGCAAATAGGAATGGTAGGATTTCAGCAATTCAACCAGTGCTGGCTTGCTCTTGGCGGAGAGCGTCAAAAGATGAACTGGCGGCAAAAGCTCTGCTTCTGTCTCCGCTTCCAGACGGTCGCTTTCCGGCGCTTCCTCCACGACGACATGGCAATTGGTTCCACTGAAGCCAAACGAGTTGACCCCGGCACGAAGCAGTGCCTCCCCATCCGCTCTTTTCCAGTCTCTCAGCTCGGCGACGATTTCGACCGCAGCGTTTTGCGGATCGAGAAAAGGGTTTGCAGACTGATAGTGCAGCGTAGCAGGAATTTTTTTGTGCCGGAGAGCCAGCACGACTTTGATGAGCGAAGCCAGACCTGATGCGGCAACGGTATGGCCGATATTCGTCTTGACAGAACCGACCCCGCACACATGAGGCCGGGACGCAGCTTGTTGAAACGCGTCGTTGATCGCCTGCAACTCGATCGAATCGCCCAACAGCGTGCCTGTGCCATGCGCTTCGATATAGGAGATGGACAGTGGATCGATTTTGGCTTTTTCCCACGTGCGCAAAAACAGTTGCGTCTCGGCATCCGGATTGGGCGCGGTCAAGCCGTTGGAAGCGCCGTCTGCATTGACGCCGCTTCCTTTGATAACCGCATAGACGGGATCGCGATCTTCCCGCGCCTTCGCTAACGGCTTGAGCATGAGCGCTGTGATTCCTTCGCTCCAGATCGTTCCATCGGCATTTTTGTCAAAAGCCTTCACTCTTCCATCGGACGTCTCCAAATCGTGCAGCTTTCCGGTCACTTGCGGAATGACCATCAGATTCACCCCGCCGACCAGCGCCGTTTCACACTCGTTGTTCGCCAGAGCCGTGCACGCCTGATGCAAGGCGACCAGCCCCGATGAGCACGCTGTGTTCAGCACGAAAGCAGGCCCGCGCAAGTCGAGAAAATACGAGATCCGATTGGACAAAAGTCCTACCAGGGAACCGACAAGCGACGAAATATCTTCGTTTTGCAGCAGGGAGCGGTAATGAGACTGGTAGGCCGTCTCCAATCCGACAAATACGCCCGTGTTGGAATGTTTCAGTCTGGCTCCCCCATACCCGGCATCCTCGATCGCATGGTAGGCCGTCTCAAGAAACAGTCGCTGATACGGCTCCATCGCCATCGCTTCTTTGTGTCCGATATGGAAAAAAGAGTGATCGAAGCAGGAAATTTGATCCAAGTAGCCAGCTTGATGATTGGCGTTTGCCAAAAGCTCTTCCAGCTCTGGAACGAAGCCGGATAAATCGTGCAACCGCTCTTCCGGGAAATACCCGATGCTGTTTACCCCCTGGACCAAATTGTGCCAAAACTGCTGGGGATTGCTTGCTCCGGGGAAGCGGCAGGCCATTCCAATGACGGCAATGTCCTGACGGTGCTTTCGCTCTGGACTGCGATTCAGCTTTTCCAACATGGAAATCGCCATTTCCTGATTGAGATGTCCCGATTTCAGCAACTGCAAAATGCTGTCATTCATCTCTTTTCGGCTACTCATCTTCTTCTCCCCACGCTTTCTTGTCTAGGTAGTCCAATATGTTTTCCATCGAAACATCGCCCTTGATAAAGTCGCTCAGCTTGTCCTGCAAGGGAACACTTTCGCTCTCTCCGACTTTGCGGGACGGTTCGTGTGCATTCGGCTTGTCTTTGTTTTCGAGATACTCCGCCATTTTGGCAATCGAAGGATAGGCGAACAGCGTGGCGATGTTGATCCGCCCCGGGTACAACTGCTCGATTTCCTTGACGAGACTCGTCGCGAGAATGGAGTTTCCTCCCGCCTCCTGAAAAGACTGGTACACATTCGCTTCCGGTATCCCCAATACTTTTTGCCAAACAGCAGCCAGTTGCGTTTCTACAGCGCTGTATCTGTGGTCGTTTCGCCCGCTCAATATCGGCACAAGCGGCTGGACTTCCGTCGTCTGCGCAGCAACCGTCTGTGTGAACAAGCTGCTGATTTCCGGCGAAATCGAAAACGGCAAGTGATAGCTGTGCGTCTGAAAATGCGCCTCGTTCAGCTCGCCGACGATTACGCGCGAGAGTTTTCTCGTTAAAACGGCATCCAAAATCTCGATCGCTTGGTCCGGATGCATGCCGTGAAACGGCGAAGCTTCTTTCTGAATGCGGTATCTCCCCGCCATGCCAGTCTCGTTCCAGGCAGGCCAGTTGATCGTCACGCTCCGTTGGCCTTTGGCGTGCCTGTAATCGCTAAAAGCGTCCAAGTAAGCGTTGGCAGCCGTATAATCAGCCTGTCCAAGCCCGCCAAGCAAGCTGGTCACAGAGGAAAACAGGACAAAAAAGTCGAGGTTGTCTTGCTCGGTGTAACGATCCAAAAGCCAGGTGCCGACGACCTTTGGATCGAGCACGTGAGCTATTTGGGCTTGCCCTTTGTTGATAAGCAGACCTTCACCAGCCACACCCGCGCAATGGAAAATGCCATGGATCGCCCCGTACTGCTGGCGAATCATGGCCAAAGCAGCTGCCAGCCTGCGCTCGTCAGCCACATCAACCGTATACACCTCTACAGAGGCTCCCTTTTCCTCAAGGCTGCGGATTTGTTCGATCTGGCCCGCTAGTGCGGAATCAGGCTGTTCCCGGACGATTTCCGCCCATTGTCCGCGTGGAGGAAAAGCGCTTCTGCCGAGCAAGCACAGGTGTACTGGCCGCTTCCCAGCGAGATAGTGAGCGACTGCAAGCCCGATGTCGCCAAGTCCGCCCGTAATCAGGTAGACGCCGTTTTCCCGGATCGATACGTCCTGACGCTCTGCCTGTTGTAGCGTCTGCACTTCCAATCGTTCGACATACCGGACATTTTCCCGATACGCCACCTGGAAGTCTTCCTGTTCCGACACCAGCTCATGCCAAAGTGTAGACGGCGAAGTAGCGCTATCGAGATCGAAGCAGCGGCATTTCCATTGCGGGTACTCCTGGGCGATCACTTTTGCCATGCCAAACAAAACGGCATGCTGCGGCTTCAAGACCGCTTCCTGCCTGGTTACGGAAAACGCGTGGTCGCCCAACAGATACAGGTTGATCTCCTGGTGATACGACTGTTTCAACAGCTCGCACACAAGCTGGTAGAAGCTGTAGACGCTCCGGTTTTCCCACTCATGAAAGTCGTCCGCACACGCGAGCTTCTCCTCCGTCACGCCCATGCAGTGGACGATATGGCGAATGTCCCGATGCGCCAGCTCTTGCAGCAAACGCGAAAAATCGTCCGCCGAGCCGACCTCGTATCGATGATCGCTGCCTTTTTGAAAAGCAGCACCGAAAGCAACTTCGATGACATCCGCTTCCCGCGCTTGCAGCTCCTGGAGCAACTGATGACTCCTGTTGCCCGTTCCGCTCAAAAACAGCCACGTGCCCTTTTTCGCGCCAGCTTGCCGCAACGGCGCTTTCGCTTTGTCGTCGCGCACCCATTGCAGGCGATAAGTTACATCTGCTCGCGTAGCACCTTCGTGGTTTTGCGCCCCGATCCAGTGCCGAACCGACTCGTACGGGTAGGCTGGCAATTCGATGATTCGATGCTGCGCTTTTTCATACAGGCGCTGCCACTGGATATCTGCCCCGTCTGTGTACATGGCAGCGATGTTTTGCAGGCTGTCCAGCGCAAAAGCTGTCCCGGTTTCCTTGTATTGCTGGATCGTTCTTTCCGCAATCGCCGTCCGCTTTACTTTTTCTTCCTCCAGCAGTCCGTGTTCAGAGGGATCATTTTGGTCAAGGATGACGCGGCTCACCTTGTACAAAATCCCTTGCTCGGCGGCCTGCTGTCTATTTTCCAGCCCTGTCGCATCCGCGTACTGGCATTTTTCCCGCAGCTCGGCCTGGTCGCGGAACAAGATCGCGATCCTGTGCTCGTAATGTCCGCGAGTCGCATTGGCTGTATAGCACAAATTTTGCACATCGACCGCAGTCGTCTCGTTGAGATAGTTGGCGTAGCGGCTGATTAGCGCACGCAAGGAGCCTTTTGTTCTCGCCGACAAAGCCAGCAGGTGCCAGCCTTGCTTGTCCTCGCTCTGCACAGGGGCGGCAGGCGGCTCTTCCAGCAAAACATGGCAATTCGTCCCGCTGAACCCAAACGAGCTGATGCCGCATCGACGCGGCGACTCCGTTGCGGTCCAATCCTGCAGCTTGTCGTTGACGTAAACGGGGGAATCCGCAAATTCGATAAATGGATTCGGCTGCTGGAAGTTTGCGACCGGAGGCAATTGTCCATGCTTGAAGGCCATAATCATTTTGATGACCGAAGCCATCCCCGACGCTCCTACCAGGTGGCCGATATTGGCTTTTACCGTACCTACCCCGCAAAATTGCTTTTTGTCCGTGAATCTGCGGAAAGCGTTGGCGATGCCCTTCATCTCGATCGGATCGCCCAATCTCGTTCCGGTGGCGTGCGCTTCGATATACGAAATCGTTTCCGGATCGATGTCGGCTGCTCTCCACGCCTCGATCAATGCTTTTTCCTGCGCTTCCGCATTCGGTGCGGTAATTCCGTTCGACGCTCCGTTGTTGTTCATGGCCGAGCCTTTGACGACAGCGTGGATCAGATGGTTGTCGTGCACGGCCTGATCCATGCGCTTCAACACGACGGTGCCTACTCCCTCTCCCCACATCGTGCCGTTCGCCTGCGCATCAAACGGGCGTATCGTTTCATCTGCGGAATCAATCAGCGAATTGTGCTGGGTAGGCAAGTACGCCAAAGAAACGCCTGCTACAATCGCCACATCGATTTCTCCTGCCTTCAAAGCCTGTGCAGCCAAGCACATGGCTGCGAGACTGGAAGAGCACGCCGTGTCCACGACCAGGCAAGGTCCTTTCAAGTTGAGGAAATACGCGATCCGGCTTGCCAGTATCCCTGTCGAGCCAGAGGTAACCTTCAAAGGATGCTGAATATCAATCATATTGTTGTACTCATTGCGTCCAGTCGTATCTTTGCCGATGTACACGCCTGTTTTCGTCCCGAACAGGCTTTTCCCGCCAAGCCCGCTGTTTTCCACAGCTTCATACACGTTTTGCAAAAGCAGGCGCTGTTCAGGGTCCATCAGCTCGGCCTCTTTGGGCGAAATATGGAAGAAACTAGAATCAAACCGATCGATAGTTTCCAGGTAGCCGCCCTGACAGTAGGATTGGGCTGCGCTCAAATAACGGTCCGTGTCCTTTCTTCTGGAGGCGGGAAACGGCCGGATGGCATTGATGCCCGCGGTCAGATTGGTCCAAAACTGCTCGGCATTTTCCGCCAGCGGGAATTGGCAGGCATAGCCGATGATGGCGTACTCGTCCTTTTGCTCAGACGGCACAGTCTGGCCTGCTGAGAATGCGGTCCACTGTTCCAGCAGTCTTTTCGTCTCTTCCTGCGAATATTTGCTCTGTTTGTACCCTTCCAGGATCGACTCGACTGTAAGCGTGGCAGGTTCCGGCGCCTTCTGGCTGTCCAAGTAATTCGCCAGTTCAAAAATGGTCGGGTACAAGTAAAGGTCTGCCACGTGCAGCGTGCCCGGGTACTTCTCGTTCCATTGCTTGTACAATTGCGCAGCGTGGATCGAATCGCCGCCCAATTGATGGAACGTGTCGAACAGACTGATGGACGACAGTCCGAGCACCTCTGCCCACAATTGCGCCAGCTCTTTTTGCGTCGCTGTAAATCCGTCCTGCTCCTTGAGCGCCACAGGTACAGGTGCGGCAGCAGCTGTGCGCCCCGGTTTTGCCGTATGCTTGAACACGTCTTTTTTCACGTCATCCGCCAGACGGAACGGCCAGATGTGCGAAAGCTCCAAAAGCTCGTTGGCATGATTGAACTGGCCGACGATCGTTTTGAACAGTTGGCGGCGGAGAATGTAGTCGAGCGCTTGCAGCGCCTGATGAGTCGGCAGGAAGCGGAAAACGTGCCTGTCCTCTTGCATGGAGAGCCTTGCCGCCGTCTCTTCCCACGTAGCCCAGTTGATCGAAAGCACTTTTTTGCCTTGCCGCTTGATCACTTCTGCCCAGCCGTCCAAAAAGGCATTGCCAGTGGCATAGCCAATTGCCCCGCGTCCCGCGGTGACAGAAACCGCCGAGGAAAAGAACAGGTAAAATCCTGTGTCGATCCCCTGCGTGAGGGTGTACAATAGCCAGCTTCCGTATGTTTTCACGGCATGTCTGCGCTCAAATTCCACTTCGCTCATCGCCAAATCTTCGAGATCGCCAACGCCGACGCCCGCGCAATGAATGATTCCGTCAAGGCGCTGGTGCGTCTGGCGGATCGTCTGAATCGTTCGTTTCATGTCTGCTTCGTCGCATATGTCTACACAGTGATAGTCCAGCGTGGAGCCGAGCGCTTCCACAGCCAGCACCGCATTGAGTTTATCCGCCAAACTTTTGTCTGTCTGCTCCCGGACTACCGCTGGCCATGTCTCTTTGTCCGGCAGCATCGTCTTGCCGAGCACGATCAGCTTCACTTTGTTTTTCTGGCTCAGGTATTTGCACACTTCCGTTCCCAATTGGCCCAAGCCGCCCGTAATCAGGAACACATCGCCCGCTTTGACAGTAAATGCGTCTTCCTGTGCACCCGCCTCCGCCGCTCTTTCGATAATCTCGATGTAGCGGCGGTGCTGGCGCAGCGCTACGGAGTAATCCGTACCCTTCCGCTGTAGCTCCGCGAACAGCGGCTCAGGCTCGAAGCCGTCCGGGCTGATGTCGATATGGCGCATGGACAAGCCGTAGTTTTCCTGGCGAATCGATTTCCCGAGTCCGCCCAGCATATGCTGAAAAGGATCGCAGATCGCATCGCTCGGCTGCACGGCCTGGGCATTTTGCGTCATCAGGACGACATCCAGTTCTTTTGTCAGCTTCCCCGTCATCGCCAGCGCTTTGGCGAAAAGCAAAAGCGACCCTGCTGTCTGATTCATGGACGCTTGAAACGCCGTACGTGATTCCGGCAGTTCAGCGAGAGCCGGGGGCATAAATAAAATTTGCTCCAGTGACGAAAAATCAAGCTGCGTGCAAAGAGCGACGATGTCTTCAAGCGTGCGCGAAACTTGGAAATAGTCCGGCGACACTTGTGCAGAGCATGCTCCCAGCTCGACCGTAATCAATCGCTTGGCCTGGTATTTTTCCGAAAAAAGCGGCCGCCAACTGGCTGTATCTGCCGCATCGACGATCAGCAGAACGGTATCGCGAGCAGCGGGCTGCTGGTTGTCCATGTCGGCAAGAGCTTCTTCTTTCCAGACAGTACGATAAAAAAGCTCTGCTTCTGCTTTCTTGGGCTGCACGCCAACAGGCCAAAACTTTTGCCGTTCCAGTATATTTCCCGGCAATGACAACTTGCGGCCGCCTTGGTACAGCAGCTTCCAGTCCATACTCGCTCCCTTTATGTAAAACGACGCAACCTGCTCCCGGATCATTTTCCCGTCAGTAGTCTTCCCGAGCCATTCCTTGATCGCTTCGTTTGCTTGCCTATCTAACGATTTTTTCTCTCGTTCCCTGATTTCCCACGCTTCGACCGCTTGTTTGTTATCCGGCACGACCTCGTGCCTTTGGTAGCTGATCGCCGGGTTTTCCGTCCACGCGGATACGCTGTTCGCCGTTTTCAGCCCGTTCAGCTTCTCCAGCAAATCCTCGTAGCTGTCGAAACTAATCGTGGCCCGGTGGGAGTAATGGTTGCGGGACGAGCTGACGGTAAAGCACAAATCCCCCAGGTCGACGTCCCGGTTTGTTAGCAAAAACTGCTGGTATTCTTTTGCCAGCTCCTGAAGCTTGTGCTCGCTTCTCGCCGATAAAACCAGCAAGTAGCTGCCTTGTCCGTGACTGGCTTGCCGGACAGCCTTTGGCGGCTCCTCCAGCAAAACATGGCAATTGGTCCCACTGAATCCAAACGAATTAATTCCGATGCGGACAGGATGATCCTGCTGCTGCCATTTGGTCTGCACGTCATTGACAAAGACGGCTGAGTTGGCCAAGTCCATGTACGGGCTGGGCGACTGGAAATGCAACGAAGGCGGTATTTCCCCGTGCTGGAGCATCATGACCGCTTTGATTAAAGAGACAATCCCGGAAGCGCCCACCAGGTGCCCAATGTTCGTTTTGACGGAGCCAACCCCGCAAAACTGCTTTTTGGACGTAAATGCTTGAAAGGCGTTGATAATCGACTGCAGCTCGATGGAATCGCCCAATACCGTGCCTGTCCCGTGGGCTTCGATGTAACGAATCGTTTCCGGATTGATTTGGGCCTGCTTCCAGACGCTTTTCAGAAGCTCTTCCTGCGCCTCTCCATTCGGAGCTGTAATGCCTTTGGACAGACCGTTGTTGTTGATCCCGCTGCCTTTTATGACCGCGTACACGACGTCGTTGTCCGCAAGCGCCTTTGACAACGGCTTCAGGAGCAGCCCTCCGCCACCTTCGCCCCATACGGTGCCTGTCGCCTCCTTGTCAAACGCCCGAATCTTCTCTTCGGCGGATTCGACCTGATCCAGCGACCCGTCTTCCTTGACTGGCGGAAAATAGAAAAGGCCGCTTATGCCGCCTACAAATGCCATGTCACATTCATTTCTGCGCAACGATTCGCAAGCAAAATGAAGCCCTACCAAACCGGAGGAGCACGATGTATCGAAGACGATGCTCGGCCCTTTCAGATTGTAGACATAGGAGATTCTGCTCGCCAAAATCCCCGGCCAGGAGCCGGTCAGGCTAAAAATATCCGGGCTGACGTAATGGCGGTACTCGATCCCTGTCACATGGTCTTTCCCGATAAAAACGCCTGTCTTCGAGCCGATGATATCCCGGGTCTCGTAACCGGCATTGAGCAAAGTCTCATAGGCAAGCTCCAGCATGATTCGCTGATAAGGCTCCATGGACAGCGCTTCTTTCGGCGAGATGCGAAACATGTCTGGATCAAAGAAGCTGATTTCGTCCAAATATCCGGCCTTTTTAAAGCGTTTATGGGCAAATCGCTGGTCGGAAAACAACGCCTGTCCATCTTCGCGGCGATGGACAGGAAAGTCGTCGAGGCATTCTCTTCCCAAGCGAATGTTTTCCCAAAACTGCTGTACCGTATTCGCCTTGGGAAAGCGTCCCGAGATGCCGATAATCGCGATCTCGTCAGTCTTGGCTTCGCTTGCTTTTTGCAGGCTCGTGATGTATTCCGTCGCTTCCTTGGCCGATAGCTTCTTGGCTGCGACCAGCTCGTAAATGTACTTCTTCAATTTATCCATCTTCGTATCACCGCTTAGAGTTTAATCGAACAACTGCCCTATCTTTTGAAGTGCAGGAACTTATGCTCGGAAAACAACGCTTGCAGTTGTGCGTAATTTTCATCGGGGTCTTGCAAATAAAGAGCGATCTCATCAAGCAGTTGCAGCTCTTCCCAGTCCAGCTCGTCCATCTCTTTTTGGCAAAGCGGAGGATAGTCCCAGTAGCACAGCTCGTTTCCAAGAACGGCATTCAGGTCATAGCACAAGTTGTTGCGGATGTAGTGCATCCCCCACGATTTTTTGACCCCGAAAAGCTGGGGATTGATTTCTTTGTCGCGTGCCATCAGCCACGCGTCACCCGCCATCAGGAACTCATCGCCCTGAATATCGATGAGTTCCCAATCGGGATCGACCCTGATCCACCGTTTTTCGGCTTCTTCCCACACTTCGCAAATCCAGTGATCGATATATTTCCTGCCGTTCTCGGACAAATAGCTGGCAAAGCCGACCCGGCTGCGCACCGGGAGTCCCCGGGAGCGCAGCATGGAAATCAGCAGCAGCGAATGAAAGCGGCAAGAAATGAGCAGCCGCTCGCTTGGCAAACGTTCAAACGTGAGGCCATCTGCGTTGCGTTCGACCAGAGCCTCCAGCATTTCCGTGATCTTGTAAAATTTCTCGTCTTCATTGCGCGTATAATCGGTCAGCAAATGCCTCACTTTTTTGATCATCGTGGGATGGATCAATTGGCACTTGATTAATCGGCACAGCTCTGGCAAGCCTTGGGGCAACTCATGAAAGAGATAGCCGTATTCACCGGGATCGGTGTTGGGAGTAAATGTCGTATAAAAATGCAGCAGTTCGGCTTTATTCACTTTCAGAGTTCCTCCTTCTTTTCGCATTTCTTTGCTTGATCCGCTCTCTTCCCTGGTTGCGGACGTTGATCGTCTCTTCCTGTCCTTCGTCTGGCTGGTCGTCGTTTTCCGCTGTCAAATAGGCAGCCAGCGCATGGATATTGGCGTGCTCGAACATGGCGAGGATCGGGATTTCCCTGGCAAATACGTCTTTCAACTTGCTGTTAATCATTCCGATCTGCAACGAATGAATGCCCATCTCAAAAAAGTTGTCGAGCACACCTACACGATCAGTCTCCAGAACTTCCTGAAACACAGCGACGATGCTCGCTTCCACTTCATTGCGGGGAGCGACGTATGCCGTTCCGGTGCTCGTGCCAGTCGGTTTCAGCTTCAAGAGAGCCTGTACATCCACTTTTCCGTTGGCCGTCAGCGGCAGTTGCTCCACGACGATAAAATGATACGGTATCATGTAATCGGGCAAAGCTTTGGCAAGCCTGCTCCTGATCTCATTTATAAAAGCATCCCGGTCGTGCGGTTCGGTTTCCGGCACGAGATACGCATACAATCGCTTGTCTGCTTCTCCCGCCACCAGCACGACCGCATTTCTCACCGTGTCGATTTGCAGCAGACGTGATTCTACCTCTCCTAATTCTATTCTATATCCACCAATTTTTACCTGCTGGTCCTTTCTGCCCAAAAACTCAATCAGCCCGTTGCGGTGCAGTACGCCGTAATCCCCTGTCCTGTATATATAGCCGAATTGCGGATGATGAACAAAGGAGCGATTGGTCTTTTCCGCGTCATGCAGGTAACCGTCCGCAACCCCTCTTCCTCCGATATACAGTTCGCCCGGTACAGAAAGCGGGCAAAGCTCCATCCGCGAGTTGAGCACGTAAAACTGCTGGTTGGCTAATGGCTTTCCGTAAAAAATGCTCTTCCACTCGGGGCCAACCTCGTCGATCGGGTAGTAGATCGACCAGATGGATGCCTCGGTAGCCCCGCCCAAACTGATGACTTCCGCCCCAGGGAAGCTTTCGCGAATCGCTTGCGGCAGCGTGAGCGGAATCCAGTCGCCGCTCAGCATGACCAGACGAAGCTGCTCATCTCGCTGCTCGCCGCCGCGCTCCTTTTTCTCCGCTGCCACGCGATCCATGATTGCAGGGACGGAGTTCCAGATCGTAATGTTTTTCGCCGTAATCGTGTCGGCAAGCTGGGCCATGTCCTTTTGGTCTTTGACAAGCACGAGTGTCGCTCCGGCGGCAAACGCGCCAAAAATGTCATAGACGGACAAGTCGAAGCAGAGCGAAGATACGCCCAAAATCCGATCATGAGCGGCAACATGGAATTTTTGATTGATATCCTGGATCGTATTGCAGGCGGCTACGTGCCGAATCATGACTCCTTTTGGATTGCCCGTGCTTCCCGAGGTGTAGATCACGTAGGCCAACTGTTCCGGCTGAACAGCCGCAGCCTCGTATTTTTTTGCAGCATGCTCCAGCTCGTTCCGCTCGTAAAAGTCAGACTCAAGCACGAGCTTGCATTGGCTGTGTCTGCGGATGTAGTCCACACGATCCGCCGGGTAGTCAGGATCAATCGGCACATAGGCAGCGCCGCTTTTTAAAATGCCGAGCAAATAGGCAAAGGTGGCGATTTCCCGTTTGGCAATGACGCCAATCAGATCGCCGGGAGCGACGCCGATGTGCCGCAAGCAGCTCGCGACTTTGTTTGCGCGCTCGTTCAGCGCTTCGTACGTGATCTGCGTCTCGCCGTCCTCGATTGCGACGGCAAAAGGAGTTTGTGCCACAGTTTCCTCGAACAGCCCGTGCAACGTTTTGCTCGCAATGTCCACGGTGGTATCGTTGTACGCATCAATCGCAGCTCTGTCACTGGCGGATACCGAAGGCAACTCCTTTTCAGCCTCGTCGTTCAAGATCGTATCGATCCGGGTCAGGTACTGGGCGAACATCGTGTCAATCACTACAGGGTCAAACAACTCGCTGATGTAGTCCCAGTTGATGACGATGTTTCCGTCAAGGAGCGCCACCTGATTGTCGAGATAGACTTGGGAAGTTTGCGTGATGCCGCTTGTATCGCTTTCCCATTCGGATGTGTACTCCGCATCGTCAGTCGCTTGCTGGACAATGTCTTCATTTTCAAACAAGGCACTCGTAAACACGATGGGCAAGACAGCCTTGTTCCCCAACTCTCGCTGCTTGCTGATCTCCCGCATCACATCGATCCCGTCAAAATGGCGATGAGCCAACGCATCCATCAGCGATTGCTGAACTTTTCTTGCCTTCTCCCAGAACGTATCCGCTGGATGCAGCCGTACCTCGACCAGCGCAACGGACGTAAAGTCTCCGACCAGCTTATCCACATCCGGGTGCAACGGCAGACGATTGAACAAGGTCAAATTCAGGCTAAAGTCCAGTTGATTGCTCCAATTCGCCAGCACTTCGGCATATGCCGTGCACAAAACCGCCGAAGGAGTCAAATTGTGCTTCTGGGCCGCCTTTTTCAAAACTTGCCAGCTTTCTTTGGCGTATCGCTTCGACTTTCTTTGGAAGTACGGGTTTTTGACGTGGGACGGTTGCACCTGCACCGGGATTTCCGGTGCCAGCGGAAAATCGTCCAGCTTTGCCATCCAGTATTCCTTGTCCTGCAAATACAAGCTGCTGGTCTTCAGTCGCTCGTAGCCGATCATGTAATCCCGGAAGGAAATCGATAATTCATCCAGCTCGTCCGCAGCGCCTTCATACAGCTTTTGCAGCTCTTTCCCTAAAATCTCCAGGCTGTACGCATCCATGATGAGCAAGTCAAAGCTGATGCACAGCAAACTTTCTTGCCCGTTCAAGCGAAACGCTTTGATTTCAAAAAGCGGCCATTGTCCCGGACGGAAAATCGCATGGGACATGCGCTCTCTTTCTTTTGCCAGAATCGCCGCTTTTTCTTCCTTGTCGCATCCTTGCAAATCGCGGATGTCGATAGCGTATTCGGGTATGTCTGCCAAAATTTGCTGGCGGGCATCGGGCAAAAAGATCGTGCGCAGCGCGGGATGCCTGCGGATCAACAAATTCAGGCAATGATTGAGACGCAAGATATCGAGCCTGGTGACAATCTCCTGATACGAATGCGTCGAGACTCCGCCCAGCTCGAAGCTGCTGCTTCTGCCCAAATAATAGGCCATTTGCACATTCGTTAACGGAAACGGTTCATGCAATTGGCTTGGTTCCGGTATCAGGGTTGGCAAGTCGGCTACGCGCTCTTCGTGGATCGCTTCGCGAATAAAACCGGCAATCGCCTCGATTGTTTGCAGTTCGATAAAGTCTTTGAACTGCATAGAGCATGCAAAGCTGTTGTTGATTTCATACACGAGCTGCATGATTTGAATCGAGTTTCCGCCCAGCTCAAAAAATCGGTCGCGGACGCTCATGCTTTCGCTGCGCAGCACGTTTCGCCAAATGTCGTACAGCTTCGCTTCCACTTCGTCCCTCGGCTCGACCAGTTCTTTTTGCTCTGCTGCGACCCCGGTTACCTCCGGAAGCGACTTCCGGTCGATTTTGCCGTTGATGGTCAGCGGAATCTGCGCAAGCGGCATGAACAAGGACGGAATCATATATTCCGGCAGCTGTTGGCGCAAATAGTCCCGCAGCTCCTGGCTCGTTACCGGATAGGCAGCCGTATAGTACGCGACCAGCAGCTGTTCGTGCTGAGCGTCCTGCTGGACATGCACCACGGCTTTTTCAACAGCAGGATGGGCATCGAGCAAATTTTCGATTTCGCTTTGCTCAATCCGGTAACCGCGTATTTTCACCTGAAAATCGGTTCGTCCCAAATAGTCGAGCAAGCCTTCCCGCGTCCACCTTGCCATGTCTCCGGTCGCGTACATTTTTTCGCCAGGTCGAAACGGGTTGTCGATAAACTTCTCTCGGGTCAGCTCTGGATTGTTCTGATACCCTCGGGCCAAACCGTGCCCGCCGATATACAAAAGGCCAGGGACGCCGACAGGTTGCGGCATCAGCTCTGGACTTAGAACATAGACTTGGGTATTTTTGAGCGGTCTGCCGATGGTCACAGGCTGCGTCGCCGCCACTTCCTGAATCGTGGACCAAATGGTCGTTTCGGTAGGACCGTACAGGTTGTAGACTCGACCCTCCGGCAACAGTCGCAGGGCTGCATCTGCCAACGGCTGCGGCAAAGCTTCTCCCCCGATCAGCAAATAGCGCAGGCGACTGAGCTGCCCGGCCAATTCCGGCTCCGCCAGCAACAACTTCAAGCGCGATGGCGTCGTCTGCATCACGGTAATTTTTTCACGTCTGACCAGGCTTGCCAGCTTGAGCACATCTCGCTGGCAGTCTTCATCGGCAATCACCACCTGATGGCCTGTCAACAGCGGCAGGATGCTCTCCAGCCAGAAAATATCGAAAGAAACGGTCGTCAAGGATAAAAACTTCTCGTTTTCGCCGAAAGAAAGCACATCGGTCATGCCGTGAAGGAAATTGATCAAGGCGCGGTGCTCAATCAAAATTCCTTTGGGAAATCCGGTCGTGCCTGAGGTATACATGCAATACGCCACATCGGTGCTGCTGTTTTCCAGCGGCAGCCGTTCTTGAGGCTGCGCGGCAACGTAAGGATCGCGCATGTCAATGACCTGCCGCTCGCCTGCTGCCTCCACGGTCGTATTGGTCAAAATGACCCGGACACGGCTGTCCGCAAGCATATAGGCGACTCGATTGGCTGGCAGACTCGGATCGACAGGCAAATACGCGCCGCCCGCCTTGCCGATCGCTAGTAGTCCCGCAATCATGTCGCACGATCGGGTAGCGATGAGGGCGACGACCTGGCCCGCGCCGACGCCATGCGATTTGAGCGCATGGGCGAGCTGGTTGGCCCGCGCATCCAGTTCACGGTACGTCATCGTCTGGTTGTGGAACGTTAGCGCAGGCTGATCAGCGCATTTTTCGGCCATGGCTTCAAAAAGCTCATGCACCAGCAGTTGCTCGGGATATTCCCCTGCTGTCTGATTGAACCCGCTGACTAGCCGCTCCCGCTCGTCGGCATCCAGCAAGGAAAGCTGGCTCATTTTTTGCTGCGGCTGCGCGATCACATCTTGCAAAAGCTTTTGGAAATAGCGGATAAAACGGGTAATCGTTTCTTTTGTAAACAGATCGCTTGCGTACTCTACGGTAAAAAACAGCTCGCCTTCCCGTTCTTCGCCATCCAAGGTCAAGTCAAAGCGGGCTGTGTTTGTTTTGAACGAATACGGCTCGATTTGCAGCCCGGCAGACGAATGGTTCTCACCGCTCCCTTGACGGCTGACATTTTGAAACGCGAACATCACATCAAACAACGGGTTGCGCCCGAAGTCCCGGGAAAGCTCGATCTGGCTGACCAGCTCTTCAAACGGATAGTCTTGGTGCTCCAGGGCGTGGGACATGTTTCCTTTGATCGCGTTCAGCAGCTCGGCAAAGGTCATGTCGCTGCGTACGGTGCTTTTGAGCGGAAGCGTTTGAACGAACATGCCGATCACATTTTGAATATCGCTGTGATTCCGTCCCGAAGTCGGAATCCCTACGATAATCTCGTCCTGATTGCCGAGCTTCGCCAAAAGAACGTTCCATGCCGCCAGCAAAACCATGTACAGCGTCGCTTCATGGCTCGTGGCCATCCGCTTGATTTCGTCGGCTTGGCGTTGCGGGATGGAAAACATCTCCATGCCTCCGCGATACGTTTTGTAAGGCGGGCGGGAAAAGTCCGTCGGCAGGTCAAGCAGCGGAATTTCGCCGGAAAACATCCCGGTCCAATACTCCTGGTCCGCCTGGTGTCCGGCGAGCGTTGTCTTTTCCTGCTGCCACTCTGCGTAATCCTTGTATTGAACAGACAAAGCGGGAAGTCCAGAAGACTGTCCATCCTGCTGCTGGTACAAAGCCGTAAACTCGTCAATCAAGATCGAGTTGGATGTGCCGTCTGTGATGATATGGTGAATGTTGAAGACGAGCACGTGGCTTTGCTCGCTTTCCTTGAAAATGCCCACCTTCCATACAGGAGCAACGCCGAGATCAAACGGCTGTATCCACGCTTCGATGTGCGCATCGCTGATTGGCTCGTTGAGTTCTCTGTAGTCGGCAGGAAACGGGAACGGCTCGTGAATGACCTGCAGCAGCTCCCCATCAATGCGCTGGAACGAGGTGCGCAAGCTTTCATGTCTGCGAATCAGCTCGTTCAGGCATCGCTCCAATTTTTCGTAGGAAAGCGAACCTTTCACGCGCAACGCAATGATGTTGTTATATTGCTTGTTCGCTTCCTCCATTTGGCTGAGGAAATACAGTCGTTTTTGTCCGGAAGTCAAAGGATAGCCCGCTTTTTCTTGCGCCTTGGGAATCTGCGAGAAATCTGTCCGGTCCGCCCCGCGGATAAAGCAGGCGATCTCGCCAATCGTCGGCTTGTTGAAAAAGGTCGGCAGAGGCAGTTTGACATCCAGCTTTTTATAGAGAAGCGCAATCATCGTGATCGCCTTCAGCGAGTCTCCGCCTAGAGCGAAGAAGTCCTCGTCGCTCCTGATCGCTGCGATTCCCAATACACTGCGCCATACGTCCGCGATGATCTCTGTCAGCTCGGCTTCGGACAGCGTTGCGCGGTTGATTTTGGCGGGCACCAGCTCAGTCTGCACGGCGACTGCCGCTTCTTTTTCCAGGATGAACTCTTCGCTGAGCTGATTGCTTTCTTCCATTAAAGCAGGAAGCTCAAGGACAGAGACGATGGCCCGGTGAAACTGGTTTTCCAAAAGGTAGCGCAGCACTTCTACCCCTTGCTGCGGCGAGATCGCCTCTTCGGCAAATTGCCGCTCGTTGACTTGCCGATTCATGCTGCGGTTTTTTTCCATCGCGGTGACGGACATCCCTACCTCTGCCCAGTCGTTCCAGTTGATCGAAGCTGTGTAGCCAGCCCGTTTCTGCAAGCGATACGCGGCGAACGCATCCAAAAACTCATTCGCTGCGTTGTAGCCGACTTGACCGAATTTGCGCCCGTAAATGTAGTTGCCGATGGAGGAAAACAAGATAAAGAAATCGAGTGCGCGTTCTGCAAAAAGCGTATCCAGCACGATCGTTCCCTGTACTTTGGGCAGCAAGATCGGGTCGGTCATTTCCTTCGTCCTGCGCTGGATTACCCCTGCGTAGTCAGGAACCCCGGCCGTGTGCAAAACGCCAGTAATCGGCCCAAACCGCATCTCCGCCTCACGAACTACCTTTTGCATGGCGGAATAATCGGAAATATCCACGCTGTAAACGTCGATCATCGCCCCGGCTTGTTCCAGCGACAGGATCGTGCGAATTTTGCCGGACAAGTGATGATCGGGCTTGTCCTCGATCCATTGCGTCCATTGCTCGCGCGGCGGAAAAGCAGAGCGTCCGATCAAGACGAGCCGCGCCTGATAGCTCTTCGCCAAATACTCCGCCAAGGCGAAGCCCATTCCGCCCAGTCCCCCGGTAATCAGGCAGACGAGCTTTTCTTTGAGCAGCGGCAGCTTTTCCGGCTGTTTCACGAGCACAGGCTCGCGCACCGCTTCAATCCACCTGCTTTTGCCGCGGAGCGCCACTTGCTTGTGCGGAAAATCAAACTGAAATTCCCGAAGCAGATTCGCCGCCAGCGCCATATGGTTACCTGTCTGCTTGCCGCCCGCTGGAAGCTCGATGTCGACCGTGCAAACTTTGCTGTTGGGGTATTCGTAAGGAATGATCTTGCTTGCCCCGAGCACGACCCCTTTCAGCGGGCAGATTGGTTCGTCCTGGGTAACGGAATACAGCCCGTTCGTCACGATCTGCAAGCGCATCTTTTTGCTGCCAGCCTTGCTCCCGATGTACCGGGCAAGCTGCAACAGGCTGTAAAAAAACTGCTGCTGGCTCGGCTCAACGGCCGCCAGCTCCGGTTCGATTGGCGGTGTCACTGTCCATAGATAGCTGATACAATCCGGTACCGTCTGCAAATCGTCCAGCAAGCTGTCCAACTCTTCCGGCTTTTGCGGATTCAGTCGATAGTGGGCAGACGTCACTCGCTGGTAGCGCTCGGCCTGCTCGACGATAATATACGTGGCGCCGCGCTCTTTCAGCTCGCTCGCCAGCGCTTCTCCCAAGCCAGCCTGATCCTGGAAAATGAGCCAGGTCGCCTCGCTAGAAATCGCTTTTTCTGCATAGGCTGGCAAAGCAGAGCTTTCCCATGCAGGCACGTAAAACCATGAACGGATGTCTTCCCTTCTGTGCGCCGCGCTGCTCTCGCTGGGCTGAAGACGGCTGGCGAACTGCCCGAAGTTGAACAGACTTTTATCCACAGGAAATTCCTGCGAGTCAAAGGCGTAGGTTGGCAAAGACACACGATTTCGCTCTTCGTGTTGATAATAGGCAGTCCAATTGATCTCCTGACCGTACAACCACATCGTTCCCAGCGCTTCCAAAATGGCGTAGGAATGGATGCGCTCCAGCCTGAGCTGGTGACCATAAGCCGCGACTTGTTCCATGCCAGGTTCCCCAGCCTGTGCCGAGCCAAAGATCAGGCACAGCCCATCCGGTTTGGAAACAGGGCGATTGCTTTCTGTTTGCGCAAAGTGGTCAAGCCGATCGCGACCCACGAGCGCGTGAATCGCATCACCAAAAGCAAGACGCCCCTCCAGGCACTCGACTAGCAGATTGCCTTTGCCGTATCCCCACATGCTTTGCGGTTCAACGCCCCAGTCTTTGAACAGTTTGGCGATCGCATAGTAGAACGCAAAGCGCAAAGCTTGCCCGTGCTTCGGCGCGCGCAACTGCTCCGCGATGGACACAGCCGCCTGCCCAAACACTTGCTGATTCAACAAGCGCAGCGCTTGTGCCATTACTTGCTGGACGGCAGGCTCTTCCTGGCACAGATGGACGATTTCTGCAAGCTCGCCCTCCTCCCAGTTGTCTGCGGCAAAGTCAGGGAATACAAAAGCGACGGAAAGCTTTTCCTTGGCGAAAGCAGCTTTGGAATCTTGCCCGATAAAGCGGAGCGGCTGTGCCAGCGTCTGGTTGCAAAGCGCGATTTCTCGAACGGGAAAATGCTTTCGTCCCACCTGCAGCGAATAGGCAACATCTTCAAGACGTGCATCTGGATTAGCATGCAAGTATTCCTCAACATTTTGCTTATATCGCTCCAGGGCTTGCTCTGTTTTGGCCGAGAGCAACATCAGTTGCCAGCTTCGGCCAGCGCTTGCTTCCCGCACGGCAGGCGCTTCTTCGATAATCACATGGGCATTGGTTCCCCCGATTCCGAATGCGCTGATCCCGGCCCGCAGCGGCTCATGCGTTTTTTCCCACTCCGTCAGCTTGTCATTGATGTAAAAGCCTTTCTCAATTACGTCCAAATGCGGATTCGGGCTTTGAAAATGCAGCGAAGGCGGAAGCTGGCGATGCTTGATAGCCAGCACCGCCTTAATGAAGGAAGCGATCCCGGCTGCGCTGTCCAGATGACCGATGTTGGTCTTGACCGAGCCGAGCGCGCACGAGTGTTTTTGCGAAGGCTGATAGGCCAGCTCCAGCGCTTCCAGTTCAATCGGATCGCCAAGCGGTGTCCCTGTTCCGTGACACTCGATGTAAGCGACGCTCTCTGGCGCTACTTCCGCTACCTTGAGCGCGGTGCGAATCACTTCCGCCTGTCCGATTGTGCTCGGGGCCGTAAACCCGGTTTTTTGCATACCGTCATTGTTGACAGCGGAGCCTTTGATGACGGCGTGAATCTGATCGCGATCATCGATGGCATCCTGCAACCGCTTCAATACGACGACGCCCGCCCCGTCTCCGCCGACAATGCCCTGTCCATTCGCATCAAACGCCTTGCATTTGCCGTCTGGCGACAAAATCATTCCTTCCTGATAGACATAGCCGCTTTTTCCTGGCAGCGTCACGGTAACCCCGCCAGCCAATGCCAGATCGCACTCGCCGTTCAACAGCGACTGGGCCGCCATGTGCACAGCGACAAGCGAAGTCGAGCAAGCGGTATAAATCGTCAAGGCAGGGCCTTTCAGGTTTAATTTATGCGCGATCCGCAGGCTCAAATAGTCCTTGTCCACAAGCTGGGTGGCAGCCCAGTGGCCGATCGCCTCGCTTTTTCCCGACAGGCTCATCAGCGCTTCCCACATATGGTTCGGGGAAGCTCCTGCAAACAAGCCGATCAGCTTCTGCTCGACCTGCGCGGCATAGCCGGCATCCTCCAGCGCTTCCCAAATGCACTCGTGAAACACCTTCATTTGCGGGTCCATAAGCTCCGCTTCCAGTGGCGTATAATCAAAAAAACGGGCATCGAAGCGATTCCCGCTCTCCAGATACCCTTTTGCCTTGACGTACTCTGCGCTTTTGACGGCTTGCGGGTCTACCCCCGCCTCGATCAGCTCGGCTTCGGAAAACGTCTGGATGGAGTGCACGCCGTTTTTCAAGTTTTCCCAGTACGCCGTGACATTGCTTGCTCCCGGAAACCTTCCTGCCAGGCCGATTACGGCTATTTCCAGGCCATTGTATTCGTGTCCCATATCATCCCTACTTTTTTAACAGACGTAATTTTTGCAATCGGGCTTTTTTCCCGTCCTCGATCGAGTCGAGCCGGGCGTCGGCTTGCAGCTTCCGGGTAGTGACTTCTGCTTCCAGTACGTTTGCCAGCATGCTGATCGTCGGATAAGTAAACAAAGTCACGACAGTCACCTCTCGCCCCAGTTGATCCGTCAGCTCTTTGCTGATCTTGAGCACGTCAAAAGAAGTCCCGCCCAAATCAAAAATCGTGGAATGAATGCCGATGGAATCGGTTTTGAGAACCTTGCCCCAAGCCTCTGCGAGCTGTTTTTCCAGCTCGGTGCCTGGTTGAACAACATCGCGCTTGCCGCTCTGTCTGAACTCCATCTGGAGCAATTGGTTGTCGTCCACTTTTCCATTGATCGTTAACGGTATTTTGTCGAGCAAAAGGATAAAGGACGGGATCATATAGTCGGCGACGCGCGTTTGCATATACTGCCTGATTTCCACCGGATCGAAGCGCTCTGCCTGTTCTTCTTTCATCACGACATAGGCGCAAAGAATTTTGCCGTCTTCCTCGATTTCCCGAGCCATCACCACAGCCTCTTGAATGCCTTCCATCGTCAACAGATGGGAGCGCACCTCATCCAGTTCGATGCGATACCCCCTGATTTTCACTTGCTTGTCCCTGCGCCCGATGTATTCCACTTCTCCGTCAGACGAATACCGCCCTAAATCGCCGGAGCGATAAAGCCGCTGCATCTGGCCGCCAAGCTGGCATAGCTGAAACCGTTCCGCTGTCAATTCCGGTTTGTTCAAATAGCCACGCGCGACTCCTTCGCCGCCAATGCAGATTTCACCGACGACACCTGTGGGCACGACGTCTCCTTGCCTGTTCAAAATGTGCAAGTGGACGGTGGAAAACGGCACGCCAATCCGCTTTTCATTCGAGCGAATCTGCTCTGCGGCAATTTCCTTGTAAGTCGTATGGACAGTCGTCTCTGTAATTCCATACATATTGATAAGCTTTGTTTCGGGATATTTGTCATGCCACGCGGCGAGCTTCGCAGGCAGCAGAGCTTCCCCGCCAAAAATGACGTAGCGCAAGCAAAGCTTTTTGTCCAGCTGTTTCAGCTCTTCCTCGATAAACTGGTAAAAAGAGGAAGGCGTTTGATTCCAGACGGTCACCTGTTCTTCTCGCAACCGCTGTACGAGTTGCCGATAATCCCGCTTCAGCACGTTCGATAGCAGCAAAAGTTTGCCTCCGTGCAGCAAAGCTCCGAATATTTCCCAAACGGAAAAATCGAAGCCGAACGAGTGAAACAGCACCCACGTATCGTCGCAGGAAAAAGCGAAGCGATTGTTGTCATGAAAAAACAAGCGGACTACGTTTCTGTGCTCGATCATGACTCCTTTGGGATTGCCCGTTGTTCCCGACGTGTAAATAATGTAGGCAAGCTGGTTCGGTTGATGGATCGGCTCTAGATTGGCAACAGAATAATGATTGAGTCGCTCGTCGTCGGCAAAGATCACGTCAGCAAAACCGCTGCCCAACGATTGCGCTTGCAGTGTCACGACATAGGCGGCCTGGCTGTCTTGTCTCATGTACTCAACTCTGTGCGCGGGAAGATCCGGGTCAATCGGCAAATACGCGCCGCCCGCCTTCAATACCGCCAAAATGGCGACGATCATGTCCACGGACGGCGGCATCAGCACGGCCACTATCGATTCGGCGGTTACGCCCCGCTCCCGTAAACAATGGGCCAGTTGATTCGCCTTTTGATTGAGCTGGTCATACGACAGCCGCTTTTGTTCAAACACAACAGCTGTATGCTGCGGATACGCCTGGACAGCTTCCTCAAAAAGCGACGAGATCGTCGCCTTTTCGGGAAAACGCACCGCCGTCTCATTGATCCGAGCGAAAAGCTCCTGCTCTCTCGCGGTGAGGATCGACAGCTCTTTCAGTGGCACTCGCGGATTGTTGAGTGAATGTTCCAACAAAATCGAGAGCTGTTCCACCAGCCTCTCGACCTGCTCTTTTTGGTAAAGCAAGGCATTGTAATGGATGCGGACACGCAGCTCGTCGTGCTGTCTGTCAAAAGCCAGAATGAGGTTGGACGAGGCCCTGTCCAAGTATGACAGCTCCTGAATGTTCGCCAAAATAACAGAGACGTCCAGAAAATCCGCAGGCTGCTTCGCATTTTTCAAGATCAGCTCAATCGGGTAGTTTTGATGCTCGATAGCCTCGGAAACGGTTTGCCTGACGTCCGTAATCACGTCAAGCAGCGGCATTTCGTTGGTGAGCGGAATGCGGATCGGCAGCACCGTATTGATAAACTCTTCATTCGCTTGCTGACGGTAGATGCTGGTTCCGAGCACGATATCCGTCTGCCCCGTGTGCTTCATCAGCAACACGGCTGTATAAGCCAGCAGCAGCACGTGCAATCTGGCATCGGAGTGGTTGCTGATTTGCACCAGTCGATTGGCGCAATGGCTCGGGAGGACAAAGTCTGCCGTCTCCATGCGCAGTTCCTCTGCTTTTGTGTCATGCGCTCCGGCAAAAAAGCAGCTTTTCTCTGCTGCGCCTGCCAGCTTGTTTTGCCAATACTCATATTCTTTTTTATACATGTCATTCAAATACGACACGTTCGTATCGAAATGACCTCCCATACGCTACCACTCCTATGCTCTCGATTGCTCAAAAGGCAAAATCGTTTCCATCTTCCAGCAACGCTTCTGCTGCTGCTTTGGCAAGTCTCGTATCCAGCACAATCTCTTTTACAAGCACGTCGGGGTTGTCGACGACTTGCTTGGCAATGGCGAGAAAATGTCCCGTCATCGTCTCGATCGTCTTGCGGGTAAACAAATCTGTCGAGTATTCCATGCGCATTTCGATTTTGCTGTCGTAATCGTACACCCAGAGAGTCAAATCGAATTTCGCGGAAGGGTTGCGGAAAGGATAGGACTTCAACACAAGCCCCTGCATCGCGATCTCGGCAGGCTTGAAATCGGGCAGCACAAGCATGACCGTAAACAGCGGATGGGCGCTTAACTGGTGAGTCAACCCCAGCTTCTCCACCAAAATCTCAAACTGCACGTCCTGATTCTCGAACAGTTCCAAGCTCTTCTCTTTTACTTCGCTTACGTAATCTTCAAACGTGGCGGTTTGCTCCAGTCGCGAATAAAACGGCAGCACATTCGCAAACATTCCGACCATTTTCGTCAAATCGGCGTGGTTTCTTCCGGCGAGACTCGCTCCGATGATCATTTCCTCTTGGCCAGTATATTTGTGCAGCAAGATATGAAAAATGGCGAGCATGTTCATGAACAAAGTGGTCGTGTTGCGTTTCATGCCTGCTTTCAGCCTGGCCGTCGTCTCCTCTTCCAGATGGAACGTATAAATGTCGCCGCGATAGCTCAACACAGACGGACGGGGAAAATCGGTCGGAAGCAATGCCTCCGGGAGCTTCCCTGATAGTTGCCGGAGCCAATACTCGGTTTGTTTGTCATAATCTCCGCGCTCAATTCGTTCATTTTGCCACGCGACAAAATCGGCATACTCCAACGAAACGGGGTCAAGCGCTTCCGGTTGATTGTTGTAGAAATGGATCAGCTCGTTTTGCAAAAGCGAAACCGAGATATTGTCGGCTACGATATGGTGGATATCGAAGAGCCACACGTATTTTTGCGCAGCGTAGCGGACGACTTTTACCCGCATCAGGGGCGGATGCCGCAAGTCAAACGGTTGCATAAACTGCTCGACCGTCTGCTGCACGTCCGATTCGGCCAGCTCTTGGTACTCCACTTGAAATGCGACCTCGTGTGCAATGATCTGCACCATCTCGCCATCGATGACGTCAAAGCCTGTACGCAAAATGGCGTGGCGTTGAATGACCTGCTCGAAGGCGTGTTGCAGTTTGTCCAGGTCGAAATCGCCCTCCATGTAGGTGATTTCCGGAATGTTGTAAGCGACGTTATCCGGCTGGACTTGCTGCTGAAAATACAGCCGCTTTTGCGCCGACGACAACGGATAGTACGCTTGCGGCGCTGCTTTTGGAATCGCCGTGTACGCTTGTCCGTCATCATGCGTATCCGCAATGTAGCGGGCCAGCTTCTCGACGGTAGTTGACTGGAAGAAGACCGTGATCGGAATTTTGATGCTGCTGGCCTGGTAAATCCGCTCAGCAACAGTCAATACTTTCAGCGAGTCTCCGCCAAGCTCAAAAAAGTCGTCGTCGCGGGAAATGTGTTCATGGCCCAAGATCGCCTGCCAAATGCTCGCGATGAGCTTTTCCGCCTCCGCAAGCGACAGGCGCGGCTTGCTGGCCATCAGCGGCTCAGCAGCAGACTCTTTGCTGCTTTCAGCCAATGCGCTCACCCGCTGGCGCTTGTACGCCAAAAACCGCGCAGGCAAATCCACGGTCGAGACGAGCAGCTGACTGTAACTGGCGGCGAGCGCCGTATCGAGCAGCTGCAGTCCTTCTTCCACCGTCAAAGACGGGGCCGAAGTGGCGAGCGCCGCCTCATCTTCTGCCTGTAAAGAAGCCGATTTCGTCTGCAACGGCAACTGCGGTTGCGGTTGTGACTTTGGCTGTGCCTGTGGCATCCCATGGCTATCCTTGTCCGGCTGTTGAGCCGAGACGGCCGCCACCTGGTAGCCTTCGATTTCGACGATCCCCCGCCCCTGTTCATCCATAATCGTCAGGTCGAACTCGACGATTTTGCTGTCCGGCCGTGAAGCTGTCCGGCAGCGAATATGGCTGTACACTTTGGAGGGCACTTTGCCGTGGATCGTAATGCTTTTGTAGGAGAACGGCACGTATGGACCGCCAGCCGTTTCAGCGCGATTCATATAGACCAATGCCACGTCGATGATCGCCGGATGGAAACGATAAATAGCGGTATCCTCCGCAAACTCCGCTGGCAGTTCGATCAGCGACAGTCCTTGCGCTTGTGCAAACGTTCCCCAGCAATAGCTGTTCCAGCGCGGCCCGTATGTGAACTGGCTGTCGCGCAGATTGTTGTAGTCGCTTGGGCCGTACTGGCTTTGAGCGCAGGCATCGCGAACAGCAGCGAGCTGATAATCGCGCAGCTGGCTCTGCCCCGCACCGACATAGCCGCGAGCATGGGTAATCCAGCTTGCCTTTTGCACGTCCGAGCAGCTTTCGATCGAAAAACGATAGCCCTGGTTTTCCCGCAGCAGCACGGTGCGCACATGAACAGCAGCCCCGTCCTCAAGGAGAAGCGGCGTCAAAAAGAACACGTCCTGGAGGCGCATCGCTGCTTCCATGCCGGGATGCAGCGATGCGTAGGCGGCGCAGGCCATTTCCACATAGCTCGTTCCCGGCAATACCGCTTTGTCTCCTACCCGATGCTCAGCCAAAATCCAGTCTTTGCTCGTCTGAAAATGGGACAAAAACGTCGTGCGTCCTGTATTTTCTTTCACGGCGTACTGGAAAAACGGATGCGCCAGCTTGTGGTACGAAATGCCGGGTAGCGCGGAGCTGTCCGGACGGAATGTCGCCGAGATGCTGGCCATTCCGGTATTTTCCCACGTATCCCAGTTGATCGCCTGGGTGAAAACGCCGTTTTTCGTATTCGTCAAGGCAAATGCATCCAAAAAGGCATTCGCGGCGCTGTACGCTACTTGCGCGGGTGGAGCGATGACCGAGCTTAAGGAGGAAAAGAGCAACAAGAAGTCGACGGGTAGCGCCAACTGCTCAATCGCTTTTTGCAAGACCGCCGTACCGTAAACTTTTGTCGCAAACACGGCTTCGCACAGCTCGCTTGTTCTGCGCTGGATGACAGCTCCATCGGGAACGCCAGCAATATGGAAGATCCCGTCAATTAACTGATTGTCCTCCATGATCCGGCTGAAAATTCGCAATATCTGCTCCTCGTCGGCAATATCCGCCTGATACAAGAAAAGCTGCTTCGCGGAAGCCTGCAGTTCCCGCAGCAGCGCGATTTTTTGGCTGACTGGATCGTCCTCTCCGTGGAGCGCACGCCACCTGTCCCATTCCGCTTCCGGCAAAAAGTGCGAGCGATTGATAAGGACGAGCTTCGCGTGGTACTTTTCCGCCAAAAATTTCGCTACTTGCAATCCGATGGCTCCCAGACCTCCGGTAATGACGTACACTCCCCCGTGCTTGAGACGCTGGGAAGCCGGAGCGGCAGAAGCAGGCAGCTGAATTTGCTTGAAGGCAGGCTCCCAAATGTACGCATGGCGAATGGCCAGCACGTCAGCGAAGCTCTCCCCCATCCACTGTTGCAGCAAGCGAGCTACGCGCTGGTTTTCGCGGCGGTCGGCATCGATCAGCCTGCAACTGATGTTTTCGTACTCTTTGGGAATGACGCGAACCGGGCCTAGCAGAGTAGCTTTGGCTGGCACGACCGCCTCGTCTCCAATGACTTCAAAAACGTCGCTGGCGACGATATCGACGGCAATTTTCTGCTGGAGCCGGAGCTGTCCGATCGCTTTTGCCAGGTTCAATAAAGTGTGATAGCCAAGCCGATTCCATTGCTGCGCCGCCCGCTTGGCGTCGTCAGCGTCCACCTGCTGGTCGTAGCACCAAAAATGAACGAATTTCAAGGGCTGGTCAGCGGGTAGCGCCAGCGTTTCGAGCAGTTTGACCAGATCGGCGGGATTGTCCGGGTTTACCGTATAGGTCGCTTCCGCTTGCTTGGAGAAGCCTTCGCCTGTTTCGACGCGGACAACGGTGTGACCTGATGTCTCGATCTGCTCGATCCACCGGATCACGCTAGAGTTTTTGGTAGCGAAAACGACAAAGAGACAAGGCGCAAGCTCCCCTGCTGCCTCGTCGTAATCTGAGCGGGTCCATGATGGAATGTACAGCCAGTCTTCCCTGCTCTGCTTTACTTCCTCCGCCTTGCCCGCTGTTTGCGCTGGCGCTTGACCTTGCAGCAAATCGTTCAGTTGTTTCAGCTGCTCGGGGTCCATCCCGTAATTTTTCCGCGTAAACGGATAAGTGGGAAGCGAGACACGCGATTGCCCGAGATGCTTGTTCAGCTCGGCCCATTTGATCGGGCAGCCTTTTGACCACAAATGACCGATCGCTTCAAGAAGGCGCTGCTCGATACCGGAAGGGCCTGCTACAAGAGACAAAAAGTTGCACTGACTTCCGTCTTCCTCCGTTGCAAGCACTTCTCCTCCGCCTTCCCGCTCTGGGCCAAACAACAGATACTGAACTTCCTCGGCAGCTTCCTGCCAGGCAACAAACGCCCCTTGTCCTTCACTGCCTCCCCCGAAGCGGTTCACCCAGTAGTCAGGAAGCGTCACTTCGCGAGAAATCGTTTTCCCCGCATCGTAGGACACCACAGGGATTGATGGCAAAGCGAGTGGGACGGTGTGAACAACTTCAAACAGCTCGCTCTGGAGAGCTTCCAGCAAGAACAGATCGCCTTCGCTGCCGCTCCATTCTTCCAATAGCTCGTCCCTTTTTCCCACAAGCAGCAACGCATCCTCAAAGGAAAACACGTCGGCGAGACACCCTGCCACGTACTCTCCGCTTCCGACTCCCGTGGCAGCAGCAGGCTGTACTCCCATGCGGAGCAACCATTTGGCCGTGGCGAGCTGGAAAAGAAAAGGCAGCATCTGCCCATACCGCGTAGGAGCATCGAGAAGAAGCGAGCCTGCGGTTCCTTGCAGTTCGCTTGCCTGTAGCAGCAACGCTTCAAATTCGTCCCGGCAATACGCACTTTGCAAACCAGCTTGGTAGAGCAAAGCCGCTTCCTCCGCGTCCATCTCGGAAAACACAAAAGCAATCGGCGGGACTGCCTTTTTCGCCACCAGCCCAAAAGCTTGCGGCTCGTTTTGCTCAAGCGCAGCGCAAGCATCTGACATGGCAGCGCAGACTACATAGCGACGATGGGAAAAATGCGCCCGCCCCATTTGCAAGGTGTAGGCGATGTCGGAAAGCTCGGCACGTGGGTTCCTTTTGACAAATGTCACAAAGTCGTCCGTCGCACGCTCCAGCTCTTCCCGGGTCTTGGCGGAGAAGACAAGCAGCTTGCTCTCATGCGTTTTTGACTTGGCTGCTTGTCTGACAGGCGACTCTTCCAGCACCACATGCGCATTCGTTCCGCCAACGCCAAACGAGCTGACCCCTGCTCGCAAGGGGCCTGCCGAATGATCCCACTCTGCCGGCTGGTCCACCAGGAAAAAGGGGGTATTTTCCAGTTCGAGGTTTTGGTTCGGCTTGGAAAAGTGCAGCGTAGGCAGCAAGCATTTGTTGTCGATTGCCAGTACCGTCTTGATCAATCCGGCGATCCCCGCCGCACTGTCCAGATGTCCGATATTCGTTTTGACCGAGCCTAGCCCGCAGTAATTTTTTCTTCCCGTCTGAAAAGCCCGGGTCAGCGCTTTGACTTCGATCGGATCACCCAAAGCTGTCCCGGTTCCGTGAGCCTCGATGTAGCTGATCGTCGCCGGATCTACTCTGGCCACGCGATGAGCGGCACGAATGACCTCGACTTGTCCGTCTACGCTTGGAGCGGTGTACCCGACTTTGCGGTTGCCATCGTTGTTAATCGCCGTTCCTTTGATGACCGCGTATATATGGTCGTTGTCGCGCAAGGCATCTTCCAGCCGCTTTAAAATGACCAGTCCGATCCCATTGCCCACCACCGTTCCGCTAGAGTCGGCAGCAAAAGCACGGCAATGACCGTCGGCTGACAAAATCATCCCGTCCTGATAGACGTATCCGTTTTTCAAGGGGCTGGTGATGGATACGCCGCCAGCCACTGCAAGCTCGCATTCCCCGCTGAGCACGCCTTGGCAGGCTACATGCACCGCGACCAATGACGTGGAGCAGGCGGTAAACAGCGTATAGCTCGGCCCTGTCAGATGCAGCTTGTAGGATACTCTCGTGCTCATCAAATCTTTATCGTTCAGGTGGGCGATCTCAAACTCCTCGGCCCCGTTATGCGAGCCTACCGATAAGGACAACGCCTCCCAGCGAAAGTGCGGGCGCCCTCCCACATATACGCCGACAGCGTCATTGGTCGTACCCGGCGGATAACCGGCATCCTCCAGCGCTTTCCACGTATGCTCGTGCAGCAAGCGGGTCTGCGGGTCCATATATTGGGCTTCGTTCGGGGTATAGCCAAAAAAGTTGTTGTCAAAATAGTCGCTCTCTTCTAGGTGACCTTTTGCGTTCACGAAGTTTTCCGCCTTGTACACCGCTGCCGGTACGCCCGCTTCTTCCAATTCTTCGTCCGAGAAAAAGGAGATGCTTTCCACGCCATTTTTCATATTATGAAAAAACTGCTCCAGATTTTTCGCACCTGGAAAAGCGCCCGACATCCCGATGATGGCGACTTCCAAGCCTGTTCTTGCGTTCTCGTTCATGGTTCCCCTCCTTTTCTCCCGGTTTCTTTTCCAGGCGGCTGGCCAAATCAAGCCAAAATTGCTTGTCCACCAAGGGTGGCGGTTTGACAAGCTATGCTTATCCCTTTGCCATCAAGGTCATGGCAAAAATATGTATATTGGGGCAATCAGGCAATTTGATCCGCAGCATTTTTCGGCTCGGATTCAAATAGTATTGCTGCACCAGCAGTCTGACCGGAAAATCGAGGATTTCCACCTGGCCCTCTCTTCGCGCCGCGCCCTTGCCTACCCATGCGGTTGTTTCCCCGAACATCGGCTCCATATACCAGTCGGTAAATTGAATCGGAATGTATCTGACGACGTTGTCCTCGTACAAAATCTCGATTCTCTCCGTGTAGCTCCCGCACTCTGAGCAGCCCAAGATCAGCAGGCTGGAATAGTAGCCTTCCGGGACGTTGATCTCTTGTCCCGCGCAGGAGATGTTATCGTTTCTGTTTTCCGCAAGCGCAGGCAGAGAAAACTCCATCCCGTTTACATTCCAGATCGGTTGCTCCGGCACATCCTCTAGCAAGAAAACCTCGCCCATCAGCGTCAAATCGGCGGTACAAGCAGACGCAGCCACATGACTGAACCCTTTGTTATTGCAGGAATCAGCCAGGTCGATGAACGTCATCCTGCTGTAGCCCGCACCCGCTTTCGATCGCTCGCGCTTGTCGTCCGCCAGATGATGGGGCCTCTCTCCGCAGATGTTTTGCAGTTGATCGGCAACCTTTTCCTCCAGTTCGGCAACCATCTGGACTTTGCTGGCCGCCCGCTGAATCAGCTTGCTGTCGCCCGATTGATAATACGCTTTCGTCAGCATGGACAGCACCGTGCTCCACTGAGCCGCCGAGTAAGTCAAGTCCTGGATCAGTGGAGCAAGGCTGTCTATTTGAAAGCGGTCATGCACATATTGCAAGGCAGAGGCAAAATGCTTTCTGCCGTTGCTGATTGCGTGCAAGATGGACAAGAGCGGCGACATCCATACTTGCTGCGAATCGTTAAACTCGCCAGCGACTGTTGGCAACTGCTGCAACACATCGGCAAACTCTCGCATCTTCTCAAAAGCAGTCGCCTCTCGCTCCCGATACAGCGTTTGTTTCAGCGCATACAGGATCGTCTGTTTCCAGTCGAAGGCTTGCTCATGTTCTGGCAGCTTGCGGAAAAGCGCGATCCCTCGGCACTCTTGCCGAAAACAATCCGCGATCGAAATCGTGACGTTTTGCCTTTCGTAAAAGCAATCTACCAGCGTATAAGTCTGGCTGGCCTTGTCTGCTCCTACGATCAAACACGTATGAATCGAGTGGTACTTCTGATAGCCGTGGCTCCACGGGCAGTAATAAGAATCCAAATCGATGGCAACCGGCCTTGATTCTTGCAGCTCGCTTTCCACCAAAGCGACTGTGTCCTGCAAGGATACACTCCCCTTAACAAAGATTTCGATGCCGTGAAGGTGCCTGAGTAAGTTCAACATGTCTCCGATGCCTGGCGTAATGCTCTGGTACAGCTTCCCTGATTGTTTCCATTGCGTTTGATCAAATGCAAATCCCCACGATTCCAAAAACATCAAGGCGTAGTCACGCTTCCACCAAGTGGCGACGGTAACGATGGTGTCCTCTTTGCAGTTTCGTGAATCGTGGTGAAGGGGAATGATATCTAAGATTGCGCTCACAGTTAATCACCTTTTTGGTTAAATGGGGAAAACGTCTTGACCGTTTACATGCCCATGGATTAGCTCGTTCTCGTTCTCACTCTCTCTTTCTCAGCTCTGCTTGTCTGGCCAAAAGCTCCCTTCCGGCGACTTCCCGCTCTTTCAGCCTTGTTGCCTCGCCTTCATCGCCTGTTCCGGTTTCACCTGCCTGGATGCTTTTCGCCAAGCTGGCAATGGTCGGATTGGCAAACAGGTCGACAATCGGGATCGGCTTGTGGAACTCTTCTTCCAGAAGCGATTTGATGCGAATCAATGTCAAAGAGGTGGCACCCAACTCAAAAAAGTTATCGTTGGTGCTGATCTCCTCAATCCCCAAAAACGTCTCCCAAATTTCTGCGATTCTTTGTTCGACGTGATTGGACGGCTTTTCATAGTCGACCATCGCGGAAGTGCTTTTCCGTTTTTGGCGAGCGCTTTTCGGCATGGCGACAGCATTGGCTTTTCCTGCGGGCTGCTCCAAGAACCGTATCCACTGATCCAGCCGCGCTTCCAAATCACCGGGGGAATGCACAAGATGGTGCAAGCGATCTATTGATAATACTCTGCGGAGAGCTTCGATCCCTTCTTCCGGCGTCATGGCCAGATCGCCGATCGAAGACTGATACCTCGCTTCCGCTTTCTCACGGCTCCGCCATGCTTCCCAGTCAATCGTTTTCCATTTCACGCTGCGCTGTCTGTTTCGCTTGATCGTATAGGCATCCATGAACACATTCGCCGCCGCATACGCAGCAAAGCCATACCCGCCCAGCACAGCCGCTGTCGAGGACATAAGCAGACAAAAATCAAGTGATTTTTGCTCCAATATTTGATCGAGAACGAGCACCCCGTCCATTTTCGGCTGAAAAATCGCCTGGCAAAGCCCCTCGTCCAGCTGGTCAATCGCATGGAAAAAGTGATCTCCCATGTTCGCTGCGCAATGGAAGACGCCATGGATCGTCCCGTGAGCGGCTTCGATCTCGGCTATCGCATTGGACATCTGCAAATAGTCGTCGACTTGCGCCCGGTAAACCTCGATAGTGGCTCCCGCTTGCTCTGCGTCGAGCATTTCGCGGATGCGCATGCTTCGCTCGTCCTTTTCTCCGTGCTCGGCAAGCCATGCTGCCCATTCCTGCTTCACCGGGAATGATCGTTGAATGATGGCAATCGTCGCCTGATAATGCTTGGCCAAATAGCTGCCGATCATCCAGCCGATCATGCCTGCGCCCCCGGTAATTACATAAACGCCGTTTTGGCGAAAAGGCTCTGTCTTCGGCTCTGTGACCTTGACAGGCTGATAACTTGGAACCCAGCGCTGGAAATGACGGTACGCGACCAACCGATCTGCCGACTCGTGCGCAAGCTCTTCCAGCAGCATCTGGGCCATCTGCTTGGCAGCTTCCCCGGCTTCGAGCTCGGCGGACGAAATATCAACGGTCAGCTGGCGGATGTTGTGCATCTCTTGGGGAATGACGTGCCCTAACCCAATCAGCGGCGAGTGCTCGGGAAACAGCGTCTCCTGTCCGGTCACAGCCACGGCTTCATTCGTCACGACTGCCATGCGGACGACTCTGTGCCTGTCCAGGCGCTGCAAGCCTCGCGCTGTATGCATGACGCTGTAAAAGCCTGTTTGCTGCGTCTTGTGCAAGGCAAACACATCCAGAGGGGCGCTCGGCTTTTGTCCGGCGCTCCACAAATGCAGCACATGGTCGATTCGCAGCTTTTGCTCTTGCATGCTGGCAAAAAGATTTTCGTAATCCGCGGAAGAAGCCGGATTTACCACATATCCTTGACTGCTCGCGGCAAATTCCGCACCGCTGTAAACGACGATGGGAACTTGTCCGGCAGACGACAGCTGGCGAATCAACTCGTCGCAAAACGAGTCCCGATTGGCGAAGACGAGATACGTTTGGTGAGCTGGCGGCTGAGCGGCAAGCGGCAACACTTTTTGCTGCCAAAGAGGGGCATAAAACCAATCCTCGATCTGCGGCTTCTTTTGCAAGTTCTTTTTCGCGGATGCTTGCTTGTCGTGCAGCATGTGAAACGGATTGCCGTCTAGCCAATGATAGTCACGCTCAAACGGATAAGTCGGCAAGGAAAGTCTGTTTCGCTTCTCGGACTGGTACAGCTTTGTCCAGTCGACAGTATGGCCTGCTCCCCACAGTTGGCCCAGACGGGTGTACAAGTAATACAGGTCGTCTACTTTTTCCTGCGGATTTCGGATGATATTGAGAATCGTATGGGCCGAGTCGCGTTGAACAAAATAGCGCAGCAGAGCACTCAGATTCCGGTCTGGTCCCACTTCGACAAAAGTTAGCGCGTCTTCTTGCAAAATGTGTTGCAGACCGCGAGCAAAGCGGATCGGGTCCGTCAGCTGTCTCGCCCAGTAGCCAGGGTCTGTTGCCTGTTCAGCCGTGATCCACTCCCCGGTCATATTGGAAATAAACGAGATATGAGGCGGATGTAACTGAATCTGCCGCATTTCCTCCTCGAACGCCTGTCTGATCGGCTCCATTAAAGCCGAGTGCAGCGCATGGGCAGTGTCCAGGCGAATGCCTAGCTGTTTTCGGGACTTCAGCTGTTCCTCAAACTGCTCCACCGCTGCTCTCGTTCCTCCGACGACACAAGACGGCCCGTTGACGATGCACAAGGAGAGCGTTTCCGGAAGCAATGGCAAAAGCTCTGCTTCTGCCAGCGGGACGCTCAGCATCGCTCCCTCTTCGGTCTGCTTGATGAGCTGGCCTCTTCGGATAATCACGCGAATGGCGTCCTCTAGCGCAAACACCCCTGCCAGGCAGGCGGCCGCAAATTCCCCGAAGCTGTAGCCGATCATATAATCAGGCTTGACGTCTAGCTCCATCAGATACTTGCCGAGAGCGTACTCGAATATGAAGACTACAAGCTGGCTGGTGTCGATCTGCCTGATTTTTTGCATGGCTTGTTCGCGATCCGTTTGTGGAAAGAACCACTCCTTGCTTGGCACATCCAAGTAACGGTCGAGTATCGCAAAGCACTGATCCAGCTCTTTGCGGAACAACGGCTCAGATCGGTACAGCCCAAGACCCATCTCCACGTATTGATTGCCCAGCCCCGGAAACATGAAGACGATTTTCTTGTCGGCCTGCTCGACAACGCTTGTAAACAGCTTCCGCGAGCGCTTTCCTGTTTCGTTTCCAACGGACTGCAAAACCTCAGTCAATTCATCCGTATGGCTGGCAACGACAAAGCGCCTGTGCTCGAAAGCCTTTCTTCCAACCTGGAGAGTAAACGCCAAATCTGCCAAGGAAACATCCGGGTTTTTACGGATATAGTCGAGCAGATTCAGGCTGGACTGGTCCAGGGCGGTTTCACTTTTCGCCGAAAGCAGGATAAGCTGCGAGTCTCTGCCCTTCGCGGACTTAGGCAGCGGCGGCGCTTCCTCCAGGATGACATGGGCGTTTGTGCCACCGATTCCGAAAGAGCTTACTCCGGCCCGCAATGTGTCTTGGATGGCAGTCAAATCGAACAGCCTGGCATTGATCTCAAAGGGCGAATCAGACAAGTCAATTTTCGGATTCAGCTTTTGAAAGTGCAAAGTCGGCGGCAGTAACTTATGCTGCAAACTGAGCGTTGCCTTGATGAGCCCTGCAACTCCTGCCGCTGCGTCGAGGTGGCCGATATTGGACTTGACCGAGCCGATCAGGCACGTGCCTTCCTCGCTGGCAAAAGCCGTGCGCAATGCTTCCAGCTCAATCGGATCGCCGAGTACGGTTCCTGTGCCGTGCGTCTCGACAAAGTGAATGTCGGCAAAATCTACCTCGGCCAATTGCTGGGCCGTCTGAATCACCTCGACTTGCCCTTCCACGCTTGGAGCCGTGTAGGCGCTTTTCCGATCTCCGTCGTTGTTGATCGCGGAACCTTTGATGACCGCATAAATGTGATCTCCGTCCGCGATTGCTTCTTCATAGCGCTTCAAGACGACAACCCCTGCCCCATTGCCTGGCACGGAGCCTTGACTATCTGCGTCAAACGGCTTGCAGTGCCCGTCCGGCGACAGGATCATGCCCTCCTGATACTGGTAGCCGGACTTCAACGGCAAGGAGATGCTGACACCCCCAGCCAGAGCAAGGTCGCACTCGCCGTTCAGCAATGCCTGCGCAGCGAGATGGACCGCGACAAGCGATGTCGAGCATGCCGTGTTGACGGTCATGCTCGGCCCTTTCAAATTCAGCCGATGGGCAATCTGCATCGACATAAAATCTTTGTTTGCGAGCTGGTTGGCCGAAAACGGACCGAGCAGTTGGGCGCTCTCTGACAAAAAAGCGAGGGACTGCCAGTAAAGACTGCTGGCAGCTCCCGCGTACAGACCGATCAAACCAGAGTACGTGTCAGTGCAATAACCCGCATCTTCAAGCGCTTCCCAAACGCATTCGTGAAAAATGCGCACCTGCGGGTCCATGACCTCTGCTTCAAGCGGTGAATAGTTGAAAAAGGAGGCGTCGAAATATTCGCTGTTCTCCAGGTAGCCTTTTGCCGGAACATAGTCTGGATGGGCGAGCAGCTCCGGGTCGATGCCGCTCTTTTCCAGTTCTTCCCGGGAGAAAAACGCGATCGTTTCTGTGCCATTGACCAGATTGCGCCAAAAGCCTGCGATGTCCAGCGCTCCCGGAAATCTTCCCGACATGCCGATAATGGCAATCTCAAGTCCGTTTACTTGTTTACTCATCGCTATTTGTCCCTTTTCTTTTTGATAGTCGCTGTGATCGTTTGGCATTGCCTTGCAGCAATCGCTCTTTGCGTTCCGGCACTGTCACCGTTTGCGACTTGCCTGCGTGCGCCTTCTGACTCGTGTAAGCCAAGAAAGATTCGATGGTGCGATATCGGTACAGATTGGCGATCGAAATAGTGGGATCGAGCTGCTCCGTCAAGCGCTTGTGCAAGTGGATGACGCTGAGCGAGTTTCCCCCGAGCTGGAAAAAGTCGTCACGGATGCTGACCTTCTCGATTTGCAGCACTTCTTTCCAGATCAGCGACAGTTGTTTTTCCTGCTCGGTTTTGGGCAGAACGGCTCTTTCCTTTTCCACGTTCAATGGCATGCGGGAAAGCGCCTTTCTGTCGATTTTTCCACTGGACGTATGCGGAAGCGAAGCGAGCTGCTGATAGTGCAGCGGAACCATGTAAACGGGCAAGTGCCGCTGCAAATACGCCTGTAGCTGGCCTGAATCGATCTGTTCTGTCGCGCCGTAATACGCGCAAAGCATTTTGCTCTCCGCTTGTGTTCCCTGGCTGACCACGGCAACCGTCTCGATCTTGTCTGTATAGGACTGGATCGCCGATTCGATCTCCCCCAGTTCAATCCGGAAACCGCGCAGCTTGATTTGGGTGTCTTTTCTGCCCAAGTAGGC
>NZ_DOTK01000057.1:0-36029 GCF_003521185.1 Brevibacillus sp. | reverse complement strand
GCTATCGCCCATGCTGGGCGCACTAAAAGAAAGAAGTGTAGGAAAAAACTACACTTCTTTCTTTTATAAATTTAGTGTACCAATATAGTTCTTGTTATTGCTACTACTGAGGCTTTCGTTATCCAAAAAATCCACTTGATATTTGTCGCTTGATACAAAAATATGAACCTTCTTTGTTTCACATTCAAATATAATATCTCCCGCTGAATTTTGAGTAATTTTGTTATAGCCAGAATAATAATTTAAGTGTTTAGACGGAGCTTCACCAATAATGATTATCTTGGGGTTTAACTGTTCAAGTATATCAGTTGGAACTTTTCCACTTTCTCGTCCATGATGAGGGGCGAATAGAATGTCTACTTCGGGCCAATCAACCTCATCTTTAATTTTTTCCATAAAATCTGTTTCCAAATCTCCCATCCATAATGTCCTTACACCATCTTCTAAGTGATATTTTATGATTGCCGAAATATTATTAGGACTTTCACTGTTTTTTGCCTTGGCTAGTGCATCTTGGAAGTCGGTATTTTCCACATCTGGCCATAAAATGCTTATTCCTGAGCTTCCACGTTCATCATCCTTAAGATTCATCCATTTTCTACTACATCCTTTATAGATATAAAAGGCTTTATTAGAATCCCTAAGTTCGCAGTACTTTTTAAAATCTTGGCTTTCATCACATTTTGTGGCTTCATTTTTAATACAGTAAAAATTTGAAATCTGTAGCTTCTCATCTAAATATTCCAATCCGCATATGTGATCTTCATCTGGATGAGTGGAAATAAACCTTGTAATGCCCTTCTTTTTTGATTCTGTCGAAATTTCATTTACTATTTTTTCTTTATTTTCATCCGATAAGCAGCAATCAATGATTGTGAAGTTATCTGAATTATGATTAATATAAAAGGTATCTCCGTTACCAACAGAGAATGATTTAATAGTACTCATATAGAGATGCTCCGTTCTGTAGTATTATTTTCTTCCTGTTCATCACATACTTCTAGTAAAGTGCGTGCATATGCCTTTGCTTTTGAATGGACATTCACTTCTCGGAAAAATATAGTGAATATTAAAATAATGATAGTTACCGTAACCGACAACCACACTTCAACAGGCACTATTGTCAAGTCAAAACTATATCGATTATCTATTAAGAAAATGGTAGCTGTTAAAACGAGTAAGTTAATAGCAATCCCCCAAACTTTCATACTCCAAAAGTTTCTAGCAAAGCCGTAACTAATATTTTCACTAAATAACAAGCTATATTTTTGAGTATCTCTTGTTTTATTTAGAAGCCATTTTATAGCAGATTCATAAATGAGATCAGCTTTTTGAGGGTCAGCTAATTCTTCCTGTTGAGTAGGTAATTTAAGGTTTGGAACATGGCTTTCAAGATATTTGTGGTATCTTGCTTTTGTGTAATCATCGATAGTTTCGTCTCTATGTCGTAAAAACCTCAAAGTGGGCATGCCGTCCCATTTCATTTTTAGTTTTTCTTGTTTTTTCTTGCCAATTTCCCTTGACATTTTGCCTAAAAAATATGAAATTCCAACAAAGAAAACAGATCCAATTACTGTTGACAATAAATCTCTTAAATCAGAAAACAAACAATACGTTGCGATAAAGGCAGGGAATAGAATAATTAATGCCGGGTAAATTCTGGCCTTTCTTTCATAAGGATCAAAAAAATCTCTTAAGTCCATATTCCGCATCCCTTCATGATATAATTTTCGGGTGTTTAATTAAGGTAAATATCTCAAAAAAAGGAACTACTATTTATAATAGCATAATAATGTGGAAATAGTTCAATAGTATTGTTTTTACATGGAAACTAGTAAAAACGGATTATGTATTTTGTGAATATGTGGTCAAAATGTGGGCATTTCCGTTTTTATATCAATAAAAGCAAGGGTATGTATAAAAACAAAAAGACTAAAGCCTTGATCTATCAAGGAATTTAGCCTTTTCTTTATCTAGCACTTAAGTTTTAACAACGTCACACTCTCCACATGCGCCGTATGCGGAAACATATCCACCGGCTGCACTTCCCGCACCTCGTACTTCTCCGCCAACACCTTCAAATCCCGGGCCAGCGTGGACGGGTTGCACGACACGTACACCACGCGCTCTGGTTGCATCTCCAAAATCGTCGTCAACAGCGCCTCGTCGCAGCCCTTGCGTGGCGGGTCGACGACAATTACATCGGCCCGTATTCCTTGCTCTTTCCACGCGGGAATCACGACCTCCGCGGGGCCTGCCTCGAACGTTGCGTTTTCCACACCGTTCAGCTTGGCGTTGCGGTTGGCGTCCTCGATCGCTTCTGGGACGATTTCCACGCCGTAGACATGCTTGGACTTTTGCGCCAAAAAGAGCGAGATCGTTCCGATGCCGCAGTAGGCGTCGATGACCGTTTCGGTTCCTGTCGCTCCGGCGTATTCCAGCGTTTTATTGTACAGCACTTCCGTCTGGGCGGGGTTGACCTGGTAGAACGAGCGCGCCGAGATGGCGAATTTGATCGCTCCGATGTAATCGTAGATGACATCGCTGCCCCAGAGCGTTACCGTCTTTTTGCCGAAAATGACGTTGGTCTTGTCCGGGTTGATGTTTTGCACGATGCTCGTTACGCCCGCCACCTCGGTGCGGATCGCTTCCACGAGCTTGTCACGCTGCGGAATCGTCTCCTCGGTCGTCACGAGCACGACCATGACTTCTCCCGTCTTGACCCCGACTTTGACGACCACATGGCGGAGCAAGCCTGAGCCGCGCACTTCATCGTATGGCTTGATGCCAAGGGCAGTTGCGGCCTTCTTCACCGTTGCGACCGCCTCGTCGTTTTTTTGGTGCTGGATGAGGCATTCGTGCATGTCGATGATGGAATGGGACTTTTCGGCGTAAAATCCGCCGACCAAGGCGCCGTTTTCCTCACCGATTGGCACTTGGGCCTTGTTGCGGTAACGCCACGGCTCGCTCATGCCGAGTGTCGGGTGAACGGTGATTGCTCCGTCTCCCTCCACCTGGAAGCCGCCGATGCGCCGCAGGTTGTCCCGCACGATTTGCTGCTTGTGACGCAGTTGCTCCTCGTATGCCAAGTGCTGCAGCGAACAGCCGCCGCAACGGTCGTACAGCGGACAGGGCGGCTGTGAGCGGAATGTGCTCGCTACTGACACTTTGGTCAGTTTGGCGAAGCCGAAGTTCTTTTTGACATGGTCGACGCGCGCATGGACGCGCTCTCCTGCGAGTGCGCCGTCGACGAACAGCGTATATCCTTCAATCCGGCCGACGCCAGCGCCTTCGTGGTTCAGTCCGGTTATCTCCACTTCCACAGTTTGTCCGACACGAACCGGAACGTCCAGCTCTACCTTGGCAGTTTGCTGCGGTCTGCGCCGTCTTTTTGTTGTTTTCGCCACTTTTCTTTTGCTCCTTTTGTCTCGCGCTCTGTCTGCCTCGCCTGTTTTCCGTAGCAAACAGGCAGGGATGCACAGCGAAAGCGGCATCCCTACGGCTTGTTGCTATTCATTTTACTATCTTCCTACGGGACGAACAACTCGATATGACCTGGCAAAGCTTCCACGACACAAGGCAACTGCCCGCCCAGCTCGCCATCCAGGTTGAGCTGGACCACTTCGCCGGATGGCGAGGTCGCTTTGATGTAGTCTGCCTGGAAATACAAAATGTTTGGGTCCCGCAAATGCTCGCCGCGAACCGCCTGTGTAGCGAGGCGAATAAACTCGGCGATGTTCATCTTTTTGACGACGATGACATCCAGCTTGCCGTCTGACAAGTCCGCTTCCGGGGCAAGCTTGTCGAAGCCGCCTACCGAGTGGCTGTTGGCAATGAGGAACACCATGATCTCTTCATCCAAAAGCACTTCCTTGCGGCTCTCCAAGCGGACGCGGATCGGGTGCAGGGACGGCAGCTTCTCCAAGCCTTTGACGTAGTACGCCATCTGTCCCATGAGCGTCTTCAGCTTGCTCGGGACTTCGTACGTCAGGTTGGTGAGCGAGCCGCCGCCTGCGATGTTCATGAAGTAGCGATTGTTGATTCGCCCCAGGTCGATGCGCTTTTTCTTGCCCTTGGCGATGATTTCCGTAGCGCGTGTGATCGACTTGGGGATGCCTACCGCTCGGGCAAAATCGTTGCTGGTGCCGCAGGGGATAATTCCAAGGGTTGGGCGAGCTTTTTGCTCTGCCATCCCGTTCACGACTTCGTATATGGTTCCGTCTCCACCAGCAGCCAGGATGACGTCAAAGCCGCGGGCTACCGCTCGGGCAGCCTCTTCGGTCGCGTCATCTTCCCCTCTGGTTGCATGACAGGATGTCTCGTATCCGGCCGACTCCATCAAATCGAGAATATCCGGCAATCGCCGACGCACGATCTCCCGGCCGGAGCTTGGATTATAGATTAATCTGGCTCGTTTCAAGGCAGATCCCTTCTTCCTTCCCTCGCTCGCGGGTGTACTTCCTTCCATCATATCCTGTATAGCCATTTTTGGGAATCGCTATGCGGAATGTAGCGTGATAAGATAGAAAAAGATGGGAAAAAGGAGAGTGGGGGGACGGTTGTGAAACAAATCATCGTTGGTGTTGATGTGGGCGGAACAGCCATCAAAATGGCGTTGATTACACCGAACGGCGAGCTTGTAGCCAAAATCCAGGAACCGACACCTGTTGCAGAAGGCGAAGACGGCGTTTTGCAAAAAATCGCAGGGATGACCCGCGCCCTTTTGCACGAGCACGGCTATAGTCTGGAACAGGCGAGTGGAATCGGGGTCGGCATCCCCGGACCGATCGACGCGAAAAACGGCATCGTGATGCAGGCGGTCAACTTGCACTGGACCAAGCCGGTTTTGCTGAAACAAAAGCTGGAAGCACTTACAGGGCGTCCCGTCGAAGTTGACAACGATGCCAATGCGGCAGCACTGGGCGAAATGTGGCAAGGGGCCGGGCAAGGCGCACAAGACCTCGTGCTGATTACGATTGGAACGGGCGTCGGCGGCGGTGTCATTTTGAACGGAAATGTAATTCACGGCATGAACGGGGTCGGCGGCGAGATTGGACACATTACGATGGCCCCTACTGGCGGAGCACCTTGCAATTGCGGGAAAACAGGCTGCCTGGAAACGTTCACTTCTGCCACGGCCATTATTCGCGAAGGGCATCTGGCCGCAACGAACGGAACAAGCCCGCGCCTCGCCCGCGTACTTGCCGAGACAGGCAAGATCGGGGCAAAAGACGTATTCGACGCAGCTATAGCAGGCGACGCAGCCTCACTCGCCATCGCCGATCAGGTGGCGCTCTATCTGGGGCTTGCGCTGTCCCACCTGGCTATCGTGCTGAACCCGGTCAAGTTTGTGATTGGGGGCGGCGTAGCGGCAGCAGGAGACTTCCTCTTTTCGCGCATCCGCGATTCGTTTACCCGATTTGTTCCCTTCACCTACGTCGTAGAATCCACACAAATTTTGCCTGCCACTCTTGGCAACGACGCTGGCGTGTACGGCGCTGGCTGGCTGATCCGCTCCCGGATGGAAGCCTAGTTTGTTTGTTACCTTTCCCTAAAAAAGAACAGCGCTCCTGTCCGCAGCGTATGTGCCGCGCAGGAGCGCTGTTTTATTTTTGGAGGCAGGCAAGCGGCTTTACGTATTCACGCCTTCCTGGACCTGCTGAACCTGACTGGACTTCGCATCATTCCCCGCCACGATCAGGGCCGCTCCCGCCAGCACAGCACCTCCGCCGAGCAGTTGCAGCATGCTGAACGCCTCGCCGAACAACAGAGCCGAAAAGAAAAAGGTCACGACCGGCTCAAATGTGCTGAGCACGGAAGCTTTTGTCGAACTGATCAGTTGAAGGCCGCGGAAGAAAAAGCTGATCGCCATCACCGTAGAAAAAACGACGATGCCGCCCAAAGCCCACCAGCCAGTTGGCGCAAAAGCCAGATCGACGCCGCCATCCTTTTGCGCGATCAAAAAGGTCGACACGGCTGCAAACAACGAGATGTACCCCGAGGTCACATATGGCGACAATCCTTTGACGATCCGATTGCCCACGATGATGTACACCGAGTAGAACAGCGCTGCCGCAAGCGCGAGCAAGACGCCGAGCATTTTAACCCCGCCAAACGATAGCCCAAGCACCAGTCCAAGCCCCACCAGAGACAGCAGCATGGCAAAAACGGTCTTGCGCGTCAGCGGCTCTTTATCCACAAAATAACTCAATACAGCTACAAACACGGGGAACGTATAAAGCAACAGCGCTGCCATCGAGGTCGGGATGTGCTGAACCGCCGAGAAAAAACTGAGCGATTGCAGCGTATACAACACCCCGCCCAAACAAAACAGGGCAAGCACCTGGCGCCGATTCAGCCGCAGCGACTCTTTACGCAAGGCAAGCAAGCCAAAAAACAGCCCTGCGGCGAACAAAAAGCGCAAAAACAAAAGCGTGGAAACCGAAACCCCGGCTCCGTAGGCGTAGACGGCAAAAATGGACATCACGCCAAACCCCGCAGCCGAGGCCAAAATATACAGCACTCCCAGATACAGCGGCTTCACAACCATTTCACCAGCTTTCTTCAAATGGCAGCGACACATGAAAAAAACAGACAGTCAGTATCCTCCGATCAGTTTTTTAATCCCGCTCCCTCTCTGCGAAACAGCCGTGATGCGAAAGCAATCGTAATCGCTACGTACACAAGCGAAGAACCGATGCCAAGCAGGGCATGCAGCGGATCGACCTTGCCGTAAAACACTTCCTTGCAAAGCGCCACGCCGTTGAAGACGGGCAACACGTAATAATGCTCGGCGATGTCCACCGGACTTTGCGGCATCAGCATGTACGACGGCACCATCGCCAGAAAGATCACGGCGCTCATATACGTCTGCCCTTCTTTGAACGACTTGGCAATCGTGCTGAGCATCAGCTCCAGTCCGGCAAAAGTCGCCGCCATAAGCAAAATCACCACGATCAGCACCAACAGAGTGGCTGGCGACAAAAACGCGAAGGAAAAGGCAGCATTGTCTCCCCCACCGAGCGGCCCCATGCTGAACACGAGCGATACGGAAATGAGTGAAGCAATCGCGCTCAACATGCTCATCATCATTACAGCCACAAGCTTTGCCGTGAGAATATGGTTGGCCGCGATTGGCGCAGTCAGGAGCGACTCCATTGTCCCGCGCTCTTTTTCGCCCGCAACGAGGTCGTTAGCCGCAGCGATCCCTCCCGAAGCGAGAGAAACCACGAGCATTAACGGGATAAAGCCTGCCAGCATCCCGCCCGACTTTCTTTCTTCTGTCGCGACGTTCTGGAAATCAGCGGCGATCGGCTGAATCGCTGCTTCGGACATGCCTGCTTGCTGCAAACGCTTCGCCACGATTTCTTTGCTGTATGCCTCCACCGTTTGCTTGATCAGATCGCGTGCGTAGACCGACTTCGTATTGGTCGAGTCAAAAGCGACGAGCAGCTTGGCGGTGTTCCCTGCCTTGATTTCCTCGTCGAACCGCTCCGGGATCGTGATGATCGCGCGGAGCTGTCCCGCTTGCAGCGCTTGCTCGGGATCAGCAGACTCGATCAGGCGCACGCCCGGATTTTTTGCCAGCATGTCAATCAGCGGGGAGGAGCCGTGAATCGCCAGCGGCACGTACTCCCGCGCTTCTTTTTCTACATTGCTGTAGGAATTGCCCAGCAGAAAAAACACAAACGGGATGATGACCAGCGGCACAAGAAAAGTCCCGATCCACGCTTTTCTGTCCCGAAACAAATCCAGCAGCTCTTTTTTCAAGACAGTCCAGATGATTTGCCAGCCCATCACAGCTCGCCCCCTTCCACGACTGCCATGAAGATATCGTCCAAATCGTCCGTTCCGTACTGCTTGCGCAATGCGGCCAAATCCCCGGAGAAGCGCAGCTTGCCTTTGTGCATCAACGCGATCCGTTTGCACAGCTTGCTGATCTCGCCCATGTTGTGGCTGGAAAAGAGGATCGTTTTTCCTTCCTCTTGCAGCCTGGTCACCATCCGGCGAAAAATCGTGGCGGCTGTCACGTCAAGCCCGGTTGTCGGTTCATCCAGCAAAATGACGTCCGGATCGTGGACAAGCGTGCGGGCAATCGCCACTTTTTGCTTCATTCCCCGGGAAAAGGCCCCGACACGCCTGTCGATGAACGCTTCCATGTCCAGCATGCGGCTTAAATTGTCAATCCTCTCTTGCACCCGTGAGGAAGTCAGTCCGTATAAATTGCCGAAGTAAGCGATATTTTCCCGCGCCGTCAAACGACTGTACAGCCCGACTTCTCCGCCAAACAGAATGCCGATCCTGCGGCGCACCTCCAGCGGTTGTTCCCGCACCGAGAAGCCGCTGATCTCGATATCTCCGGCGGTCGGCGTGAGAATGGTCGCCATCATGCGCATCGTCGTCGTCTTGCCGGCTCCGTTCTCGCCCAACAGCCCGTACACTTCGCCCTCTTCCACGCGAAACGTCAGATCGCGGACCGCTGTGACCGTCCCAAACTGTTTGCTTGCGCCTTTTACCTCTATCAAGGGCAGTCCTCCTCTCCCTCGCTTTTCTTTGTTGTCAAAATTGTACCTTGAGCAAATAGGCAGCTCTTTTTTCCCCGGCAAATGTCACCTGTACGACTCCCGTACGACCTTGGAGCACCCGCGGTATTTTCGCGGCGATATGGAATTTGCGTTGCTTCGCATCAACGCGGGCTGTAGACACTGTGCCCGGCGGCAAGTATATGCGGTCACCTTCTAACGAATAAAACATGAGCGTGACTTCCCCCGAGTCGCCGTGCGCCTCTCCGGAAAATACAATCGTCTGGACGTCTCCCGCGCCTCCCGATACGCGCGTCAGATCAAACAGCGGATGGCGCAACGAAGCCAGCTCTTGACCGCCGCGCCAGTCCTGCAAAAAGGCGTCGAACTCCTGGACGGCAGTAGCTGCAGACCATGCTCCTGCTTGCGGCATTTGCGCTACTGGCAAATCGGGCAAACCGGGCAGACCAGAGAAACCGGACAAACCGGACGAATGGGCAGAAACCATAAGAACAAGCGTCATCCAAAAAGAAAACATGCTAATCAGCTCCAATAAATGGTTGTCCTTAGCATGCCCTCTCAAAAGTTTGGCATATGTGCCGATTATCCGATCTGAATGTTTCGACTTTTAGGCGTTTGGGCCTCAATCCGCCAGAGACTGCCGACACTCAGTTCAAAGCACTCGCGTAGCGATCTTTCCAAGCCGCCAAGGAAAAGCCTGCAAACAAGGAAACAAAGCTCTCGGTATCGTTGATGTAGTGGCGGGTTTCTCTTTGCTCAGGGTTCTTTTCCACAAAAAGCGGTGCTACCAGATGCATGACTGGCACGCCTTCCGCCTCCTCGTCGTAAATCCCCCGCTCGGCCAGCACTTTGCCGAAATAGCGACAGTATGTAACGGTTACGGTTTTTTGCTGGTTATTGGCTTCCCATGTCGCAATCGAACGGTCAAATGTATCGGATGGCGAACCGCCTTTGCCGGGCGCCACGCTTTCTCCCGTGACAGAAATCAGCTTCATACCTTTTCTTCCCCCTTTTGCTTCGTGTATGTTCATTATAGGATAGAGAGGAATTTCTTACAAATCCGCCACCTTTGTCAGAAAACCCGGCGCTCGGGAGTCTATACGGTAAGTCAACTAACAACGAGGAGAATTTGGGATGGATCATTTGGTTATCAAGCCTGCCAGTCAAGCGGAAGAGCAACAGGAACAGGACGAGATTTTGGTGGAAAGGGCAAAAGCCGGGGATCAGGAAGCGTTTGGCGAGCTGGTGAGGCGGCATCGGGCAAAAGTATACGGCTATGCCCGCTCGTATACCCAGGAAGCTTTTCTTGCCGAAGACATCGTCCAGGACGCGCTGATTCGCGCCTTTCTTCATCTGGGTACGCTGGTCGACAGCCGCCGTTTTCTGCCCTGGCTGCACCGGATTGTGCGCAATCAAGCGTACACGCGCCTGAAAAAAGGGCCGCAGACAAAAGAGCAGGTCTTTTCCGGCCTGACGAGACAGCCGAGCGAGCTTGAAGCTACTGATTGGGAAGATCTCGACAGTATTTTGCACAGGCTTGGCCGCAACTGGTCAGCCTCGGTCGAAAACAACGGCAACCCCGAAGAGCTATTGGTGCGCCGTGAACTGTTTGAGACGATCAAAAGCTTGCTGCACTGCCTCAATCCGCGGGAGCGCCGAATTGTCGAATCGCACTTTTTTGACCATCTCGCGCCCCACGAGATCGCGCATCTGTTCGAAATGACGCAGGCCAATGTCTACCAAGTGCTGTCCCGTTCTCGCAAAAAGCTCATGCAGGAAAGGATTCGTGTCGTGGTTGACCAATACGTGAAGACGCGAAAGGATGCGGGAATCATGAAACAAGCTGTATTGAGAAAACCGGAGGCAATGAAGCAGCCGACCTGGATTACATGTGGAGCGGCGTTGTACGGATTAGTGGAGTTTACGGAGCGCAAGCTGTCTTTGCCAGCCGTTATCGGATTAAGCGGCCACGCTTTTCGCCTGACTGTCGTTCCAAAAAACATTCATATTGCGGGACCGACCATGTTTGATTTTCAATCCGTACTGGAAGAAGGGCTGCGCAACATGGGCTTTGTGCCACGCTCCGTCTGCCAGGGACAACTGGACGGTACGCCGGGGCCGAACGCCACTTTCGTGAATCCGACATTGCTCAGCTCAGCGGCACGAGAAAAGCGGCAACTTCCCGCTCTTTTGCCGCAAGCAATCGAGTTGATTCACAGCTCGCTTGACAAAGGCTGCCCCGTGCTCGCCTGGGACTTGTTCATGCCGGAGTTTGCGCTGATTTACGGCTACGAGGATGCAAGCAAACTGCTGCATGCTGGCGACAACTGCAACAATGACGCCAAGATCCCTTATGAGCATCTGGGACGCGGACTGATTGAGGAGCTGTTTGTGCTCGCAATCGAGAGCACGCTTCCGATCGACCAGCGCACCATGCTTGCAAACGCCATCGCAACGGCGCTCAAGCATTACCATACTCAGGAAGGGCCAAGTGATCGCTACGTGAACGGCTTGGCTGCCTATCCGGTTTGGAAGGAAGCTTTTGAAAAAGGAAGCGTGGAACCAAACGGAAACGCCTACACCTTGGCTGTCGTACACGATGCACGAAACAACGCTTCCCGCTTCTTTGCGGAAGTTGCCGATGCATGGACAGACGAATCGCTGGATGGGGTGCGCCCGCAGCTTAAAGAAGCGGCAGCGCTCTACCGGACAATTGCCGAAGACTTTAACAAGCTTGTCCAGCTGTTCCCTTTCCCGAGTGGCGGTGAACCAAATGAGCCAGCAACCGCACAGCAAGCGATTCAGCTTTTGTCGGTCATTGAAAGCAATGAGGGTCTGGCCGTCAGCTTGCTGGAAAAAATCCACGCGGCGCTCACTGCGAATTAAGAGAGCTGCGAGTATCTGTGCAGTTTGCTTGCTCCATAGTTGAGTTGCATTGCGCAAAATAAAAAACGCGGGCATGTAAAATGTCCGCGTCTTTCTTTTGAACAAAATCGCTGTTATTCCTCGTCTTCGATCCACTCGATCGAGCCTTTGGCTGCATCTACATATGGCCAGCCTTTGCTGTTGTCAACCGTGTAGACGAGAGACAGGGATGGAGCCGGGATGCCGTAGAAGTTGGTCCACAAATAAGATTGCTTTAGCGGCAGTTGTTTCGCGATGATTTCAGCCGCCTGCTGCTCGCTCACCGCTGGCTTTTCATCCGGAAAATCGACCTTTTTCATCGGCAGCGTAGTGGAGTATTGGGCAACCTTGCCATCCTCGCTGTTCACCAAAATCCAATGGTAGCGATCCAGGATCGGCAAGCCTTTGTGCATTTCACTGAACAGGAAGGCGTAATACAGACCTGGCTCCGGCTCCGGTTCTTCTCCATCCAGCAGTTCCAGCATCCAGTCCGCCAAAGGTGCCTCTTTGTATGGTTCGAGTATCTCAACCTGCAAGGAAGCTGAGCTTTCCGGCGCTACCTGCTCCAGGAAGCCAACCGCTTTTGTCAGCGCCTCTTCCTTTTTCAAAGGAGCCGGCTTTTGCTCCGACCATGCAAAAAACTGGCTGGCAATCAAAATGCCCGTCTCATTTTCAAACGTTACGGACGCGTAATCTTGATCTTCATTAAACCACGTATACGTATGATCGTAATCCCCCGCGACTTCCTCTGGGTAGATGTACTCTTTTTTCGTATCGATTCCGAACAGGCTGATTACTGCCTTTTCTGCTTCGACCTTGCTTTTGGCCGTGAGCGGTTTGGCCGGAATCGCAAGTGTGATGTTTTTGATCGTTGCCTTGCTGCGCTTGCCTTGGTCGATTGTAGTTCCACGCGTCGGATCAATCTGTGTTCCCGTTGTCGCGTCAATCATCGGCGAAACTCGCAATGTGTATTGCAGGCCGGGCTTGCCGTCTTTCCCTTCCTGCATGTATCCGAGATCCAATCGGTCAGGGATGAAATATTGCTTTTTGACCGCCTCTGGCGTCAGCGCGGATTTCGGATCGGGAACTTTAATCCCCGTCAAATCCAGACGGTACACATTCAGTGCTACAAGATGGCCCGCTTCATCCGTGTTGACTTCGATTCCGTATTTGCCTTCGTTTACTTGCAACCCGTTCACCAGAAACGGATAGAAGACTCTGTTCCGCGTGCCTCCCGCTTCCGCTTCCTCACTATCAGGCACTAACACGGACAACACCGGAGAGCCAAGCCCTTTCAGCTTTGCTTCTCCCAGCAGGGTGACTAGCGACGTCATCGCTTTTTGCAAAATTTCCTTGTCAGACGGCACGGCGCTGTCTTTTTCCGTTTTCGCTGTCACCGAAGATTCAAAGCTGATCAATTCACCTGTCTTGCTGTCAAAAGTCAGGCTGGCACTGACGTTCGTATTTTTCGGATCGTACATGTCCAAATACACATAGCCTTGATCGGCATCAAGCACATCGATTTCGCGCTCGGTCATGGCCTTCACCCACGGCTCCAGCTGCTCCAAAGCCGTTACTATTTTTTGCGCTTGCGCAGGCAGCTTTGCTTCGACTTTCGCAGCAGTCGCGCTTGCTGGGCTAGACCCGGGACTTGCCGCCAATGCCGTTCCTCCCATACCTGCAAACACCATCGTTGCAGACAAAGCAACAGCTGCTCCTTGCCATTTCCGTTTCATCGATGCTCCCCCATCCTATCATCTACTTACCATCTATATTACCTTGTATGGGACATTTTGGAATGCGACTTTTTACATAGAAAAAGCAGCACGCTCCCTTTTTCGGGTTCGTGCTGCTGCTTTTATCCTTAGAGGCTGCTCAATACTTCCTGGATCAGCTTGTTGACCATCGGCGGGTTCGCTTTGCCTTTGGTTTGCTTCATCACTTGACCCACGAAGAACGCTGCCGCTTTTTCGTTTCCGGCCTTGTAGTCGGCCACGGCTTGCGGATTGGAGTTGACGGCATCGACGACGATTTGACGCAGGGCGCCCTCGTCGCTGATTTGCACCAGTCCTTTTTCTTCGACGATCTTCTTGGGCTCTTTGCCTGTCTCCACCATCTCTTTGAAGACGGTTTTGGCGATTTTCGAAGAGATGGTTCCGTCTGCAATCAGCTTGATCATGTCGCCCAAGCCTTGCGCTGTCATTTTCACGTCGGCAAACGCCAAGTTGTTCGCATTGAGATGTGCCAGCAAATCAACCATCAGCCAGTTGGCTACAGCTTTGGCGTCCGCTCCTGTTTTCACAGTTTCGTCGAAGAAATCCGCTGTCTCCTTGGAGATCGTGATGACTTCCGCGTCCGCTTGCGACAGGCCGTATTCGTTCACATAGCGAGCCTTGCGGGCATCCGGCAATTCCGGAATGGTCGCGCGCACGGCCTCGATCCACTCTTCGGAAATTTGCATGCGCACCAAATCAGGGTCCGGGAAGTAACGGTAGTCGTGCGCTTCCTCTTTGGAACGCATCGTGATTGTCTTTTTGTTTGCCTCATCCCAACGGCGTGTCTCCTGCACGATCGTGCCGCCGGAAGAAACAACCTCCGTCTGACGCAGCACCTCGTACTCCAGACCCATCTGCACGTTGCGGAAAGAGTTCATGTTTTTCAGCTCTGTCTTCGTTCCGAACGCTTCTTGCCCGTACGGACGAATCGAGACGTTGGCATCGCAACGCAGCGAGCCTTGCTCCATGCGCACATCGGACACTTCCGTGTACTGGATGATCGCTTTCAGCTTCTCCAGGTAGGCGCGAGCTTCTTCCGGTGTGCGAATGTCCGGCTCGGAGACGATCTCCACGAGCGGAACACCTACGCGGTTGAAGTCGACCAGCGATTCTCCCCCGAAGTCACTGTGCGTCAGTTTGCCCGCGTCTTCCTCCAGGTGGAGGCGCGTGATGCCGATGCGCTTCGTTTCTCCGTTGACCTCGATGTCGATCCAGCCATTGTAGCCGATCGGCTGGTCGTACTGGGAGATTTGGTACGCTTTTGGAGAATCCGGGTAAAAGTAGTTTTTCCGGTCGAACTTCGTCTCGCGGGAAATCTCGCAGTTGAGCGCAAGCGCCGCTTTCATCGCGAACTCCACCGCTTGCTTGTTCGTTACGGGAAGAACGCCCGGATGTCCCAAACAAATCGGGCATGTATGTGTATTCGGTGGCGCACCGAACTCAGTCGGGCAGCCGCAAAAAATTTTACTGTTGGTCGACAGCTCGGCGTGGACTTCCAGGCCGATGACGGTTTCGTACTTGCTCATGCCTTTTACCCCCTCACCCATTCCGGCTTGCGCTGGCTGTAGCCTGCTGCCTGCTCATAAGCATGTGCTACGCGCAAGACAGTGGATTCGTCAAACGCACGACCCACGATCTGCAAGCCGATCGGCAGACCGTTTTGGGAAAAGCCGCACGGTACGCTGATCGCTGGCAGTCCAGCCAGGTTGACAGGTACGGTGCAAATGTCTTCCAGGTACATTTTGACCGGATCGTTGGCGTTTTCGCCGATTTTGAAAGCCGTGGACGGCGTCGTCGGATGCAAAATCACATCGAAATCGGCAAAAATGTTGGTAAAGTCCTGGATGATCAGCGTGCGAACTTGCTGCGCTTTTTTGTAGTACGCGTCATAGTAGCCGGACGAAAGCGCATAAGTACCGAGCATGATGCGGCGTTTTACTTCCGGACCGAAGCCTTGGCTGCGGGATTCTTTGTACAGCTCAATCAAGTTGGACGCATTGTCTGCGCGCACACCGTAGCGTACGCCGTCAAAACGGGCCAGGTTGGACGATGCCTCCGAAGAGGACAGCAAGTAATAGGCTGGAACCGCGTATTCGGTATGCGGCATGGAAACTTCGCTCCATGTTGCGCCCAAGCTTTCCAGCTGTTTCAGGGCAGCAAGCACAGCCTCGCGCACCTCTGTGTCGATGCCTTCCCCGATCAGCTCTTTTGGCACCCCGATGCGCAAACCTTTTACATCGCCAGTGAGCGCGGAGAGATAGTTCGGCACTTCTACATTTGCAGAAGTGGAGTCGAACTCATCGTGTCCGGCAATCGCTTGCAGCACGTATGCCGCATCCTCCACGTTTTTCGTAACCGGGCCGATCTGGTCGAGCGAAGACGCAAATGCGACCAAACCGAAGCGGGATACGCGCCCGTAAGTAGGCTTCAGGCCGACAACGCCGCAAAAAGCAGCCGGCTGGCGAATCGAGCCGCCCGTATCCGATCCGAGCGTAAAGTAGAAGTGACGGGCAGCCATCGCCGCAGCAGAACCGCCGGACGAGCCGCCTGGCACGTAATCGGTGTTCCACGGGTTTTTCGCCGGGAAGAAGCCGGAGTTTTCATTGGAGCCGCCCATGGCGAACTCGTCCATGTTCAGCTTCGCCACGATCACAGCATCCGCTTCCTTCACTTTTTTGGAAGCCGTTCCGTCATGCACAGGATCGTAGTTGGCCAAAAATTTGCTGGCGCAAGTGGTGCGGATGTCTTTGGTGATCAGGTTGTCTTTCAGACCCGCCGGCATCCCGAAAAGCAGGCCCAACTCCTCATTTTCCTTCACCAGACGCTCGTCCAGCTGGCGAGCATGGGCAAGCGCTCCCTCCTCATCCACATGCAGGACGGATTTGATCTTGTCATCGTGCTCCTTGATGCTTGCGATGGAAGCCTGCACCAGATCCGTTACCGAAAGCTCTTTTGCGCGCAGAGCGCTATGTATTTCCGACAATCGCTTGTCAAACAGCGACACAGTGGGTTCCTCCCTTCTCGTTCTCCTGACCCGTTATTCGAATACAGCAGGCACCTTGAACTGCCCGTCTTCGTGGTCCGGTGCGTTTTTCAGCACTTCTTCGCGCGGCAGGGACGGTCTGTTGACGTCCTCGCGCATCACGTTTTTCACGTCTGTAGCGTGGCTGGTCGGCTCGACATTGGATGTATCCAGTTCGTTGAGCTTCGCCGCAAACTCCAAAATCGCGTTCAAGTCTTTTGTGTATTGCAGAGCCTCGTCTTCCGTCAGCTGCAAACGGGCCAGATTGGCAACATGCTCTACTTCTTTGCGAGTGATGGCACTCATCTCTTCCACCTCCGAATCGTATCACATAACTTTGATCTTACTTGAAAACAGCGGGTTCAGTCAATTTTCGCGGGGATTGGGCTTTGGAGAAATATTTTTTGTCGAAAAATTAAAATATAGAAGCTGACCTTTAAAACCTTATTATTTGGTCGGAATCAATCAATAAATTTGCGTTCATCAAATTTAACTTCAATTGACAAAATCCTATATATTAATATATTTTACAAATATAACCATCAACTCAGGAGGATTAATAAATCAAGGGTAAGAAAATCCAAACTGTTAGGAATGTTTATAGGCAGCTTACTAATTGGTTACTCATCAGTATCGTTCGCGTACAATCTTGACCCTTATGGAGGTCACTGGGAAAAAGGAGTAGATTATACCTACTCGATTGCAAGTTCAATTTCAGATGAAGGTGTTGACTCAATCGTTTTGGCTTCTGATCAGTGGGATACGATTCGGAAAAAGAAGTTTTCCTTAGAATATAGTGGCGATAGAAATAAACAAAATAATCCGATGGAAAACATTAATGGAGAAAATGAAGTTTTTAAAATTGATATGGGAACTTCTCAAGCACCTGCAAATGCAAGGTGGAAATATTCAGGGGATATAATCACTGAAGGAGACATTATTTTAAACAGTTCACGCAATCTAAGTAATTCTTCCAAACCTTCTAAAACTGCATATCATGTACCGTCTATTATGGTACATGAATTTGGACATATCATCGGCTTAGATCATTCAGATAATAAAGATGCTGTCATGTATGTTTCTCCTGCGGGAACAGTCAAGTACCAGCTAGGAAAAGATGATATTAACGGGTTTAACTACAGGTTCTGCTATGGCGCTTAACCTACAGAACAACTCACCTACTGAAAGGATACACATCGCTTCTTATTTGGATACTTTCACCAATCAGGAATTAGCTTCTGGCGCCTCTCTAATTTTGGAAGGAACCGTTTTAGAAATTCACCCTGCAACGTGGAATACCCCGAGTGGAAGAATGCCAAAAGATATAAAATTAAACGATATTGTATACACTGATGTGAGTATTAAAATAGATACGATTTTAAAAGGAACTCCTAAATCAAATGACGTTGTTACAGTACGAGTATACAAAGGCGAAATACCCGGAGAATTTGCATTTAGTTCTGACACAGAAGCTGACTTCTCTAATAATGAAAAAGTACTTCTTTTCTTAATGGAAGATGACAGTATCTATAATAAAGACAAATCACAAAATCATTACGTTATTATGGGGCAATATCAAGGAAAGTACACTGTCGAACAAAAGAAAGTATCCAATTTTAAAAGTACATTGGACACAAAGTCCATTTATGAAGTCATTGAAAAACATAAAGACGACCCCACCCCTGAAATTTTAGTCAAGCAAGAAGGGGCCGAACTCGAAAAGTAATTTTATTCATAACTTGAATCAAAAGGAGGACGCATTTGAAAACAACACTTGTACTGCTACTGGCTATCATGATTTCTCTGCCACAAACTATTCCTTTGCCCAATCTTTTGTTCCCGAATCAGCATGAACAAATGCTGACACCAGAACAAGCCAAGCAAATTTTAACAACCCAGTTGACGAAAAACCCGGCGCTCGGACCAATTAAAATCACTGCTGTAACCTACTCCAATGGACAATACCATATTAGCTATACCCGTGAGTCCAACTGCGAAAGTGGTACACACATTATTAATGCCTATACGGGAGAAACCGTGGGTGGTACTCGGAACCAGTGCTAATTCAATATGGCGAGCTAGAAACAGTCTTTGATTAAAAAAGGAGCCCCTTATAAAAAGGGACTCCTTTTTCTCTTTTGTAAAACCAGCTTGATGTTTCCATGAGAGTAGGACTGACTGCTATGCTCAACAAAACGGCCATGCTCCCAGTTGAATAGTCACAACTATTCCTTCTCCGTCTCTATCGTCGCCAACACTTGCCCCATCAAGAGCGACTGGCCTTTTTCCACACGGTCTGCCCATTCCAGTTGGCTGGACTCCACGAGCAAAATGACCGTTGAACCAAACTCGAACCAGCCTAGCTCGCTGCCTTTTTCGTAATGCGGGGTGCCGATGATTGGTTCGTCCGTTTGTCGGCCGTGCTTGATGTTCGTCGTGGCTGTATTGTACGAGACTTTGACGCTGCCCACGAACAGCGCTCCGACCTTGACCAAAGCCATGCTGCCCAAACCATCTGTTTCGATGTAGGTCACGAGCCGCTCGTTGCGGGCAAACAGTCGCTCCACGTTTTCAATTCCGAGCTGATTGACCGGGTAGAGACGTCCAGGCAAGTAGCTGTACTTCACCAGATTCCCCGCCACTGGCATATGTATGCGGTGATAGTCGCGCGGGCTTAAATAGATTGTAATGAACTTTCCGCCGTAATAACGTTTCGCCTCTTGCTCCGAACCGCCGAGCAGTTCAGTCACTGTGAAATCTTTTCCTTTTGCCTGAATCAGCGTGCCTTCGCAGATGTCGCCGAGCTGGGAAACAGTCCCATCCACCGGGCTTACGACAACATCGTGTCCAGGGGCGATCGGTCTTGCTTCCGGTTTCAGGCGGCGCGTAAAAAATTCCTTGAGAGTCCGGTATTCCGATACGGGCTTTTCTATGATGGAAAAATCGATTTTATAGTGACGGATGTATCGCTGAATGGCTAATCGACTGAAGCGAGAAGCAGTAATTTTTCCCATGGTCCTCGACATCGCGTTTTGCGGCAGGCGATGGATCAGACCGGGCAGCAGCTTTTTGCGCATAAGTGGAACTCCTTAATCATTTTCGATTAGACAGCTAGTGAGAGAATACCCTTACTTTACCACTTCCACTTGCAGCCAGTAAACCCCGCACTATTACCAACGTCTCATCATTTTCTTGGCCTGCCTTGCTATACTATAATATAGGGACAAGCCTACAATCAGGAGACCACAGATATGGCGAAGCTTGATATTACAACACTCATCAGTCAGCACAGCGACATCTTGACCAGTTTGTTTCATCACATGTCGGATATGTTTTTCCTTATGGCTGTGGAAAAAAACGCCAGAGGGGCTTACCAGTTCCGGTATGTCTTGATGAATCCTGCCGCCATGAAAGGATCAGGTCTTACCGAGGATTGCTACGGGAAGCTGATTGAAGAAGTTTACCCGCAGGAAAAGGCTGACTTGCTCAACAGCATGTACAGCCAAACCGTTGAAGGCGCCAGTCCCACTCATTTCACAACGAACGGCCACATGGTCGGTGAATCCATCCTCTCGCCTGTCTTCAACAACGAAGGGCTATGCACACACGTCTTTTCTGTTACCCGCGACATTACCGAACGCAAAAAACTGGAGTGGCAGCTTGAGCACATGGCTTACCACGATATGCTCACAGGCTTGCCTAACAGGCGCCTTCTTTACAACAACCTCCAGGAAGCGATGGAACGCGCCGAGGCGTCTGGAGAGATGGTAGCAGCGCTGTACATCGACTGTGACCATTTTAAACAGATCAACGATACATGGGGTCACGATATTGGCGACGTTTTTTTGCAAATGCTGGCCAAGCGTCTCAAATCGTGCGTTCGCGATCAGGATACCGTCGCCCGCTTGGGGGGAGACGAGTTTGTCGTCATTCTCACAGCCATCGACAGCGAACGTCAGGCCGAAAAAGTGGCGACGCGCATCCTGCGTTCGCTCCAGCAGCCGTGGAGCTACGAGGACAAGACGTTTCACTTTACCTCCAGTATCGGAATTGCTCTTTTCCCTGCCTCTGCGAAAGAAGCGGACCAGTTGCTGAGCAACGCCGACAAGGCTTTGTATAAAGCAAAAGCAACAGGCCGCAACCAGTTCTTTTTCTTCGATCCTGCCGAAGACTAGAGATCGAATGTCCATTCCTTTTGTCTTGGCTGCGCCATCCTTTTTGGCGGGCACTCTCTTGCTCAATTGCTTTATCCAAATAAAGCAATGCTGCACTGCTTTATCCGTACAAAAACAGGAACACCGCAAGTCCCGAGAACAGCAGGCTGACCAAATACAGGACGACAACCGTTTGCTTGGCTGTCAGGCCAAACGACATCAAGCGATGGTGAACATGTCTCCGATCAGCCTGATACATAGGCGACCCCGCCAACAACCGACTGATCATCACCTGCATCGTATCCATCACAGGCAAGCCGAGTGCCAGAACCGTCACGACCAGCGAAATGAGCGTGGCCCCTTTCATCGTTCCTTCCAGCGATATTACCGCCAGCGCAAAGCCCAGAAACATCGACCCGGCGTCTCCCATGAATATTTTGGCCGGATAAAAATTGAAGCGCAAAAAAGCGAGCGCTGCCCCTGCCAACGCAACGGCCAGCAATGCCGTGACTTCCTGCCCCTTGAACATCGACAAAAAAAACAAGGTGATGGCTGAAAAGGCTGTCGCTCCCGCCGCAAGCCCGTCTACTCCGTCCAAAAAATTTACCATATTGATCAGTCCAACAATCCACAGCACCGTTGCCAACAAAGACAAAAACACAGGGAACGAGACATAAGAACCATCTTCAGCCCCAAGCCAGGTCAGGCTGATCCCGCGAAACCGGATTTCGAGCAAAAAGGCGAGGACAGCGACCGCTACTTGAACGAGCAACTTCGGCAGCGCAGGAAAATCTTTTTGCTGCGCTTTGTACATATCGTCCACCCAGCCAATCGCCACCAGCAGAACGCCGCCGACTGCCAAAACTGCCACCGTTTTTTGCGCCCCTGCAAAAAAACTTGTCACCAGCAGCAGTCCGACAAACATCGCCAGCCCGCCAGATAGCGGCATTGGCTTGCTGTGCCCTTTTCTTCCCCTGGGCATGTCCAGCAGCTTTGTTTTCCACGCCAGCCGATACGCAAGCGGCATCAGCAAGTACACGAGAAAAAACGTCGAGAGCCCTGACACAATGTAAGTAAACAGCTACCCTCACCTGCCCGCACATCATTTCTTACCTCTTAGTGTGGACAAAATGAGCGTGAGAAAACTTGGTTTCCTCAATCTTTTTGCGACAAAAAAAGCCGCCCCCGTGTGGGGGCAGCTTTGGTATTGCGTTTTCTTACATTTTTTCGGAAACCATTTTCGCTTGGGTGAAGAGCAACAGGTAGTCTGGTCCGCCCGCTTTAGAGTCAGTACCGGACATGTTGAATCCGCCGAACGGATGCACGCCAACCAAAGCGCCTGTGCACTTACGGTTGAAGTACAGGTTGCCCACGTGGAACTCTTCGCGAGCGCGCTCCAGGTGTGCACGGTTGCGGCTGATTACAGCGCCAGTCAAGCCGTACTCGGTGTTGTTCGCGATTTCCAGAGCATGGTCGAAATCGTTGGCTTTGCAGAATGCTACTACTGGACCAAAGATTTCTTCTTGCATCACGCGAGCTTGCGGATCTACGTCAGCAAATACGGTTGGCTTGATGAAGTAGCCTGTTTCCGGGCCTTTTTCGCCACCCGCAACCAGTTTGCCTTCTGTTTTTCCGATCTCGATGTATTCGAGAATTTTGTTGTAAGCTTTCTCGTCGACAACTGGACCTGTGTAGAACTCGTTTGTTCTTACGTCGCCTACAGTCAGTTGGTTAGTCAGCTCAACTACGCGACCCAGCACTTGATCGTACACGTCTTGGTGAACGATTGCGCGGGAGCAAGCAGAACATTTTTGACCGGAGAAGCCGAATGCGGAAGCTACGATGGATTGTGCAGCCAACTCGATATCGCAGTCGTTGTCTACCACGATGGAGTCTTTACCGCCCATTTCCGCTACCAGACGCTTCATCCATTTTTGACCTGGACGATGTTTCGCAGCCAGTTCGTTGATGCGCAGACCTACGTCGCGGGAACCAGTGAAGCTGATGAAGCGAGTCAGCGTGTGTTCTACGAGGAAGTCGCCGATTTCGCTGCCGGAACCTGGCACGAAGTTCACTACGCCTGCTGGTACGCCAGCGTCTTCGAGGATTTCCATGAATTTCGCTGCGATTACTGGTGTAGTGGAAGCAGGTTTCAGTACAACTGTGTTACCAGCTACGAGAGCTGCAGTTGTCATACCAGCCATGATCGCCAGAGGGAAGTTCCATGGCGGGATTACTACGCCAACACCGAGTGGAATGTAGTACAGTTCGTTGTCTTCATCCGGGATGCGTGGCAGGTCATGGCGTTGGGACAGCTTATCCATTTGACGGCCATAGTATTCCATGAAGTCGATTGCTTCTGCTGTGTCAGCGTCAGCTTCTGCCCAGCTTTTACCTGCTTCTTTTACCAGCCAAGCGGAGAACTCATGCTTGCGGCGACGCAGGATTGCTGCTGCTTTATAGAGGTAACGGGAACGCGCACCGGCAGGAACCTTTTTCCATGTTTCGAAAGTGCTGGCTGCTGTTTGGATCGCTTTTTCAGCCAGCGCCTGGTCTGCCTGGGACACAACGCCCACGACTTGTTCTTTATTGGAAGGGTTGAAGGAGCTGGATTTTTTCTCGGTTGTGATGCGCTCTCCACCAATGATGAGAGGGTACTCGCGGCCAAGCTCGCTTTCTACTTTGGCGAGTGCTTCTTCAAATGCCTTTTTATTTTCTGGCAGGCCAAAATTAGTAAACGCCTCGTTTTTGAATTCAACTTGCATTTGGTGACGCCTCCTTATCGTTTTCTTCCTAAGATCACTTATAAAACATATGCAAGGATCATACCAACTACTACTGAGAAGCCCGACCCCGATAGTGTTTGCATTTTTCCGCGAAAAACAACAGCCAACTTCAGAAAACGGGACCTTACACTTTTGTTCACACTTTGTTCAACCGTATACACTTATGTGCAATCTCCTCTGGCTTCTGCACAAAAACCCCGATCCACACCTGGAGAGGTGCACATCGGGGCCGCTTCCTACTATTGGCTACTGTCTACTGGCGATACAGATGCATGTACGGTTCGCCAGATGTCGGTCGAATATAAATGGCCAGCGGCTTGTTCATCGATTGGACGTACAAGTTGACGTGGACGCTTTTGTCGAACAACTGATTGATGCTTCCGGCTGCGTACTGCGTGAACTGCAAAACTTCTGTCCGCGAGTCATACTCCGCCGTCGCCGTAATCGTCAGCTCCGTCAGTCTGCCGTCCATGAATCGGCCAACGCCTGTCATGCCGACATACTCTCCGAAATACGCCTGTGCTTGCCTCATCAGCTTATCGTACTGCAACGACTGCTGCGGATATTTTTTCTCTACATCCGCGCTCGGGAACAGGAAAAACTCCTCTTCAATCGGCTGCCACTTCGATACGGCCGATTCGCTCGCTCCCACTGTACCCGACATGATGAAATGCCCTGGCACAAGCGAAGAGTTCGCTTCGGGAACCTGATACAGCAAAATCAGCATCGGCACATTCGGAGTGCTCACCCGCAGCGTCGCGACGATACTGGCGGCAAGCTGCTGCCCTTTTGCTTGCAGCTCCTGCTGTGTGTACACCATTTCCTTGCCAGTTGCATCCTGGTAGTTCGGCGATACAGACAAGCCGAGCACCATTCCTGCCAGCTGCTTGTCTTTTTTGTTCAAGTAATCATGCTCCAGGACGTGAACCAAAATGCCGTTTTTCTGCTGGCCTTTCGTTCCATTCGCCTTTTCCTGGGCAATCCACTGCGTCACCTGTTCTTTTTTGACGACTTGACCTTCCTGAAAATAATACTGGGAGGTCGGAAACGTATCGCGGGCAAACTCCATCAAGCCAAGCTCCAGATGGCTGAAATCGATGCGGTATCGCGCACTGCTCAGCATGCCGCGCGTCTGGTTGGGCTTGTATGGAGTGATGCTGCCATAGTAATCCTCAGATACTTCCACTACTTCAGACAAGGACGGCGCGGTAGGCTCAGGCGACTTGTCCTTGCCCCCTGGCAGCAACGAACAACCAGAGACGGCAATCGCAAGCAAAAACGCGGCTGCGTACCTGCATCCTGTCAAAAACTTCGCTTTCATACGCTACTCCTTTTGTCCTGAAAAAAATGGGATCAGTTCCATTTGGTCCAGCGATTGCCGTTGAGCTTGTAGATCAACGCCGATTCGCCAATCCCTACCCATTTTGTATCGCCACCACCCGAGGCAATGACGATCAATTTTTCCGGCGAGCGAGCTTCGAGCAGATGCCACTCACCATCGTTTTTTTCATAGACACCTTTTTCGGTTGCGACAGCGAGAACGCCAGTATTTCTGTTGAGGGATAGCGAGTAAATCTGTTCTGCATCCGGAATCGCCTCTGTCTTCCACTGCCCTTCTTCATTATAGAGCAAGCTGAACTGTGCCGCTACATAGAGACGGTTCTCATTCGAGTCAAAATCCATGGCATATACTTCCTGATCCATCGGCTGCCAGAGCGTCCATGTATCGCCTTTGTCTGTGGATTGGTAGATGCCCTCGCCTGTTACAAACGCGAACAGACGAACTTTTTCCCCTTGGCGAACCCCAGTAAAGCTGCGGATATTTGCAGGCTCAGGCAAGCCTTTGCTGGAAGAAGTCCAGCTTTTCCCGCCATCTGCGGTGCGCAGGACTCCTTCACTGCCACCGACGTACATGTGGTGGGCGTCGCTCGGATCGACAAACCAGCCTACGACATCAATCTGCGCCAGCTCTGGCGACAGCAATCCCCACAAGGAACCCCCTGCGGAGCTGTACAGTCCGGCATGTGTGCCTACCCATACTTGTGCAGCGTCTGACGTCATCGCCAGATTATGAATGGTTTCTCCCTTTTCCAAAACATCCTGATAGGTCAAGTCACCCTTCAGAGCAGATGCAATAACCGAAGAGGTGGCGGGCTTCTCCTGAACGACGCCGCCATCGCTACAGCCGCTCAAGATCAGCATCGTCATTGCTCCAATTCCCCATCGCCTAAAGCCATTCATGCTCTTCACGTCCCTTCCCTTGCTCATCTGTCTGTCGCCACCGTTTTCTTTACAGTGTTGCTGTTTGAAGAACTTCCAGGAATCCGGCTTCATCCATAACAGCCACACCCAATTTTTCTGCTTTCTCCAGCTTGGAGCCAGCTTTTTCTCCCGCAATTACCAGATCGGTTTTCTTGCTGACGCTGCTCGTTACTTTGCCACCCAATCGGGCAATCGCTTCCTCTGCTTCCTGACGGGACATTTGGGTCAATGTTCCGGTCAGGACAATCGTTTTTCCGGAGAACGGCAAGTCGGCGCCACTCTCGACGCGAATGCCTTTGTACTCCATGTTCACTCCCGCTGCCTTCAATCTTTCGATGACGGCTTGTGCTTGCGGCTGAGCGAAATAGTTGATGAGACTCGCAGCCATTTTCGGGCCGATCTCGTTAATTTGCGTCAGTTCTTCTTCTGTCGCCTGCATGATGGCATCGATATGGCCAAAATGCTCGGCAAGCACCTTCGCCGCCTTTGCTCCGACCAGGCGGATGCCTAACCCGAACAGGACGCGTTCCAGCGAGTTTTCCTTGCTAGCTTCGATCGCTGCCAGCAAATTGTCTACCGACTTTTCGCCCATGCGCTCCATCCCCAGCAGCACATCGCGCTGCTGGTGCAAATAATACAGGTCAGCGACGCTGTGAATGATGTCGTCGCGGTACAGCTGAGCCACCACTTTTTCGCCCAGCCCGTCAATGTTCATCGCTGTGCGGGAAACAAAGTGGATCATGCCTTCACGGATCAATGCCGGACACATCGGGTTGATACAGCGCAAGGCCACTTCTTCCTCCAAGCGCACCAGCTCGCTGCCACACTCCGGACAATGCGTCGGCATGGCAAAAGGCACTTCGCTGCCCGTTCTGCGCTCCGGCAGCACCGCTATAATTTCCGGGATGATATCGCCTGCCTTTTTGACGACGACATGATCGCCGATCAGCAAGCCTTTTTCCCGGATGATGTCTTCGTTGTGCAAAGAAGCACGCTTTACTGTCGTGCCCGCCAAACTGACTGGCTTCAAAAGGGCCGTCGGTGTCACGCTTCCCGTTCTGCCTACGGACACTTCGATGCCTTCAAGCACCGTGACCGCTTCTTCCGCCGGAAACTTGTACGCGACCGCCCAGCGCGGGCTTTTTGCCGTAAAGCCCAGCTCTTCCTGCTGCGAATAGCTGTCCACTTTAATGACCATGCCGTCGATTTCATATGGCAAGGTCGGGCGTTTTTCTGTCCAGTTTTCAATGAAGGCGAGCAGCTCCTCGACGTCTTCGAATACGCGGCGCTCCTTGTTCACCTTGAAGCCTAGAGATTCGAGCAGGTCAAGCCCTTCGCTGTGGGACTCGACTGTCTCGCCCTGCAAGTCGCCAATCCCGTAAATAAAAGTGTCGAGCTGACGGGATGCAGCGATTTTCGGATCGAGCTGCCGCAGCGAGCCGGCTGCCGAGTTGCGCGGATTGGCAAACAGCGCTTCCCCGCGCTCCTCCCGCTCCCGGTTCAGCTTGTCGAAAGCAGCTTTTGGCATGTACGCCTCGCCTCGCACCTCCAAGGTCAGCGGCTTGGTCAGCTTGAGCGGAATCGAGCGGATCGTCTTCAAGTTCTGGGTGATGTCCTCGCCTGTGCTCCCGTCTCCACGAGTCGCTCCGCGCACAAACATACCGTTTTCGTAGTGCAAGGACACAGCAAGCCCATCGATTTTCAGCTCAGCCACATAGCGAACGGCCTGGCTCCCCACGGCCTGGCGGACACGGCGGTCAAAATCTCTGATGTCTGCTTCCCCAAAAGCGTTGCCAAGACTGAGCATCGGCGTCTTGTGTACGACTTTTTCAAAGAATGGCAAAGGCTCCCCCCCAACGCGCTGGGTGGGAGAATCCGGAGAAGCCAGTTCTGGAAACTGGTTTTCCAGTTCGGTAAGCTCCCGCATCAATTGATCGTATTCCTGATCGGAAATCTCAGGTCGATCCTGTTCATAGTAAAGACGGTTGTGCCGCTCAATTCGTTTCACCAATTCTTTGATTTTTGTTTCCGCCGTCAATCGATCCATCTCGTTCATCCTTTACTTTAGCGATAGTCTGCGCATTAGCATTACGCCCGCTGTATCGGCGCGAATTTCGCGAGCAGCTTCTTGATGCCAGTCGGGCTAGGGAATGCGATATCAAGCTCCATATCGTCACCCGCTCCTTTTACTTTCACGACAGTACCCATGCCCCACGTGCCGTGCTGCACCCTGTCTCCGACTTTCCAATCCACTCCTGCTCCCTGACCGTGTCCAGGCAGCTTGTCGCCAGCCTGCAACCCTGGACGAGTGAACGTTGCCGAGCCTCCTGTCGATCGTTGCGCCATTCCTGGCTTGGCGGAACCGAAGCCCCCTCCTGCTTGCGGGGAGGTCGAGCCGAACGATCTTGCCCCCATCTCGCGCTGACCAAATGCTCCGCCGCGGCCACCACCGCCAAAGCTTCGCTCTGCTGCGGCAGGGTTGCCTTCCAACAGCTCGGGCGGAATTTCCTGCAAAAATCGCGACGGCACACTTACGTTGGTTCGTCCAAACAGCGTCCGCATCCGCGCGCACGTCATGTACAGGCGCTCTTCTGCCCGGGTAATGCCTACGTACGCCAGACGACGCTCTTCTTCCATCTCGGTGTCGTCAAAAAGGGAGCGGCTGTGCGGGAACACGCCTTCCTCCAGCCCGACGAGAAACACTACCGGAAACTCCAGCCCTTTGGCGCTATGCAGCGTCATCAGCACAACTTGCCCGTCTGCGGCTACTACCTCTTCTTCCCCATCTTCGCCAAGCGAATCAATATCAGCGACAAGCGCCAAATCGGTCAAAAAGGCGAGCAGACTCTTGTCTTCATTTTTGCGCTCGAACTCCTGCGTAACAGACAGAAACTCCTCGATGTTCTCCAGACGCGCCTGCGCTTCCAGCGTCTTGTCTTCTTTCAGCGATTCACGATAGCCGGATCGCTTCAATACTTCCTCTACCAGCTCGGTCACGCTCAAATAGTCCGTCATCTGCATCAAATTGGTAATCAGATCGTTAAACGACAAAATCGCATTCGTCGTGCGGGACGGCAGGCCCATGTAAGCCGTCTCCTGAATGGCCTGGTACAGCGACTGGCCGTTTGCATTGGCGTACGCTTGCAGCTTGTCGACGGTCGTGTCACCGATGTTGCGCTTCGGCACATTGATAATGCGCTGCAAGCTGATATCGTCGTCCGGATTGGAAATCAGGCGCAAGTAGGCGAGAATGTCCTTGATCTCTTTGCGATCGTAGAACTTCGTGCCGCCGACGATGGTGTACGGAATGTTCGATTTGATGAACACATCCTCGACCACACGGGACTGGGCATTGGTCCGGTACAGAACGGCAAACTTGTCGTAGCGCTTGTACTTCGCCATCTGCTTGCGAATCGTATCGACGATAAAATACGCCTCGTCATGCTCGGAATCACCCTGGAAGCACATGATTTTTTCTCCGCCGGGGTTTTCCGTCCACAGTTTCTTTTCCTTGCGCAGCTTGTTGTTGGCGATGACCTGGTTCGCTGCTTGCAGGATCGTCTTGGTCGAGCGATAGTTTTGCTCCAGCTTGATCAGCTTTGCTTCCGGGTAGTCTTTTTCAAAGTTCAGGATGATGGAGATGTCCGCTCCCCGCCACTTGTAAATACTTTGGTCGGCATCCCCCACGCAGCAGACGTTGCGGAACTTGTCGGCCAGCATGGAAATCAAAAGATACTGGGCGCGGTTCGTATCCTGATACTCGTCGACGTGTATGTAGCGGAATTTTTTCTGGTAAAATTCCAGCACTTCCGGCACTTCCTTGAACAGGCGAACCGTCGTCATGATCAAGTCGTCGAAGTCCAGCGACTGGTTGCTTTTCAGCTTTTTCTGGTACGCTTCGTACACCTTGGCAGCCACCTGGGAAAACGGATCGCCCGCCAGTCTGGCAAAAGTCGCCGGGTCTGTCAGTTCGTTCTTCGCTCCGCTGATGGCAGCCAGGATGGACCGCGGCTCATATTGCTTCGGATCGATGTTCAGTTCCTTCAGGCACTGCTTGACGACAGACAACTGGTCGCCAGCGTCGAGAATGCTGAAGCTGCGGTTGATGCCAAGCCGGTCAATATCCCTGCGCAAAATTCGCACGCACAAGGAGTGAAACGTCGAAAGCCACGTATCCTGAGCCGCTGCACCGCCAATGATCGCCGCTACGCGGTTCTGCATCTCGCGCGCAGCCTTGTTGGTGAACGTAATCGCGAGAATGCTCCATGGCGCAACTTGCTTCACGCTGATGAGATAAGCAATCCGCTGTGTCAGCACCTTGGTCTTGCCGCTGCCCGCTCCGGCCAGAATCAGGACAGGACCTTCCGTGGTAAGTACGGCTTCCCGCTGTTCCGGGTTCAAGCCTGACGTAATTCGTTCTACTGAAGACATATGTATAAATCCACCTTTCCACGTTCCTATACGAGTGCATATGTTCCTATTTTCGCACAGATTGCACCTGAGTTCCAGTTCGTATACGGGAGAGGAAAGATCATCCTTTTGGCAAAAGCGGCTCGTACATGAGATAGGCGCGATTTTCCGTCAGCCACTGCTGTTCCAGCCACTCCCCGTCCTGGGCATACACATTGCGCCACAGTTGGTTGCTCCGCTCGTATCCGCCCCAGATCGAAGGGGTGATGGCATGCTCTTTCTCAATCATTTCATAGCTTCGTGTCGGCGGCATGTCAGCTCTCCATTCCCCCACCAGATGCGTGTCCGTCAGCCAGACACAAAGCTGGAAAGTTTGGTTCGTCCGGTTTTCAATCTGCAAATCGAGGTAGTTGTAAAAGCAAGTGGCGCCGCTTCCGAACGGCTGGGTTCTGTTCGCGTCGGGAAACACATCGTAGCTGTGGCGATGGCGTTCGGTCACGGTCAAAGGCGTGTGCAGTGCCATCCAGTACAGCAAGTTGGATAGCTGGCACAAACCGCCGCCAATCCCGGCTGTGACGCGACCATGCGAGAGCAGCATCCCCTCTACGTAGCCTTTTCTTTTTGTCGGCTTGCCAATCAGCTTCCAGTAGGAAAAAGTTTCGCCCGGCCGAATGATCACTCCGTGCAAACAGGCGGTCGCGAGGCGCAAATTTTTCACCTTGTTGTGCTGCATCCACATTTCTACATGCTGCAATTGGCGCAACAAAATAGTCTGATGGGAAAAATGGACATAAGGAAGCGGCTGGCTGCTTTTTTCCCGCGCCAATCTCGTTCGCCCAAACAGCCACTGCGCATGCCGCCTGCCGCGATAATAGGCAACTCCTGCGGCAAGCCGCCACTTTCCCCGGAGAATCGGCTTCATTTTCGCGCCTCCTTTCCTTCCTGATTTATACAAATAGACGAGGTGAGCAATCAGATAGTTGCGCTGGGAGCGAGCCTCTTACATTTTTGTAAGCAGAGCGTAATGCAAATCTCTTTCTCCCTTCCTCGCTGTGCGTTAGGATGAAGAGACGTCTGATTGGACATAAATCAAGGTACAAAGGAAGTGATCATTTTGACAGCGCTCGCTCCTACCGGGACACAGAGGATCGACACACTGGATACTGTACGCGGCTTCGCTTTGCTCGGAATCATCCTGGTCAACATTTTGCCGCTGCTTGACGTAAAGACTCCAACCCCTGGCAGCTTGGACGCCTGGCTGTTTCAGTTTTTCAATTTTGCTGTAGAATCGCGCTTTTTCGTGATTTTTTCGTTTCTGTTCGGAGTAGGCTTCCATCTGTTTGTCAGCCGGGCGAAAGCAAAAGGCGCCAACAGTACGGTTCTGTTTGTCCGCCGTCTGCTTGCGCTTCTGGCCTTCGGTTTTGTCCACAAAATGTTCCATCCGGGCGAAGCCCTGTTTATTTACGCGATCTTCGGCTTTATGCTCATGCCTTTTTACCGCTTGAAGGCGAGAACAAACCTGATTGTCGGGCTGATCCTCGCCATGTTCGTTTGCTCCACGGGCTTCAAGCCGATGTTGGTGCTGCCGCTGTTCATTCTCGGCCTGTCTGTCGGGCAATTCGGGGTATTCCAGGACATTCCCCGCTTTCTGCCTGCGATCAAAAAGGTTCAAGGCATCGCCTTTGTCCTTATGCTGGTCGGTCTGTACGCCCAGTATCATTTCCTTCCGGCTGACCCGTTTATGACAGCCAACATGATCGTTGTGGACGACATGTCCGAGGAACAATTGCTTGCGCTCACGTACTACACGATCGCCTTGACTTCGACCGGCTTTGTCATGTCAGCTTTTTACGTGACGACGCTAATCCGGCTTTTGCAGCACAGCGGTGTCCAAAAAGCATTGGCTCCGCTCACCAGCTACGGACGGATGGCCCTCACCAACTACGTGGGGCAAACGGTGCTGATCTTGGTCGGCGGCTACCTGTTCGGCTGGTACGGTACGCTCAGCTACTGGCAGTCCACGCTCTTTTGCCTCGGGATTTATGTCGGGCAAATGGCTTTCAGCATGCTGTGGCTGTCCGCCTTCCGCATGGGCCCGCTTGAGTGGATATGGCGCGTGTTCACTTATTTGCAAGTCACGCCGCTTCGCAAAGACAGCAACGGGAACCGCTCTTTAGCTTGATGTTCGATGACCGCTGCCTGCCAAAACAAAAAAGCGTAAAGAAACATCGCGTTTCTTTACACTCCTGTCAAAAGCGAATGTGTGGAGCAGGCCCCTTGCCGAAGGAGAGACGTTTGTTTACGCCTCCTGCAAGGATTTGGCCCGCTCCCGTTCGCTTTTTCTTTGTCGATAGGCGCGAAGCCACGACCAGCCTACGATGAAGAATGGAACCAACACGAGGATAATCAACAGGATGCCGTCCCAAAACTGCCACGAAGCGACGGAAGCGTGACGCATCTCATCGGCGATCTTCGCAATAAAATCAATCGCCATGCGCAGCTGGTACTGGACAAAAAACCAGATCGCCCAGACGGAACCGATCAAATACACCCAACTGTACCAACGGATGACCTGTTTTTCATGCAAGGAGACATACTCCCATTCCTCTTGCTCTTCCTGCGTCAACGACCGGATTTTGCTTTTCAGAAAAAGTCGCGTATTCATCAGCAGATTGGCGCAGCGAAAACGGGTGGCGAGCATGTAGTACACATCCGTTTGCATGAACACCATGAACTGAAACGCCAGCGCCATGAGCAAAATCACGTTAACCATGCGGATAAATGCCTGGATAAAAGGCAAGAGACTCACCCAGCCAGCGTCATGGGCGAAAAGCAGGATCACGCCGATCCCCCAAAATGTCGCGTCCCACGCCATTCCGGCCACAAACGCTTTGTAACGACGCCCCGGCTCCACCAGAACGATATTGGACATGTTCGTCTCCGCTACGGCAAAGACAAGCCGATGCCCCAGCCCGATGCGACTGCCGATGGAAAGCGACCGCGCCGCCAGCAAATGCGCCAGCTCATGAAAGAACAAAAACATCCAGATCGTCACAAACGAAGCCAGCACAGAAACGGTCACAGAAGTAGAGACAAAAATGTCGGAGTAGACCGGAATGTACTTGCCTGTGAAGGCGCACAGCAACACCCCGGCCAGAAATACACAGCCATACAGGCAAAAAGCTACACGGTTAAAGAAAAACTGTCCCGTCGCTTCCTTGATCCACGAAAAGTGGTCGACAACAGCAACCGGCTCGTTCACCACCTCGCCGTCTACCGTATGGACAAACTGGTAGGAAGCTGCGAGATCGTTGGCAAAGTCAAGCACGTCCACAGGCTCGCCCAGCCGTTCTTCCATGATCGTAGCGACTTCGTTTACGGTTTTGCCTTCATCAAGCAAATCGATGATTTCCACGCCAATAACCGGGAGTACAATAAAATTGCTGATATCGGTTCGCCCGATCAGCATCTCCTCTTCGTTTTCCGCCCGGCGCGCAAGCGGATGCATTTTGAGGACACTGTCGCCTGTCATCTTCACGCCAAAATCCCCTCCCTCTCTTCCGGATCAATGCCTCGCATTCACGTACACTTCGTTTGCCCTGACCTGAAAAATCGGCTCCTCGCCGTTGCCTTTTCCGCAAGTCGGACACGCTTGCTCGTTGCGCTCCCATTCGACGAACACTTTCTTTTCCAATGTGTTGAAATCAAACAACAGCAGTTTTCCTGCCGATTGCACAGGCGCGATTCCCGTCAAAAACCGGACGGCATCCGAAGCTATCATGGCGGTAATCATCATCGTATTCGGCGCGATCGTAGCAGTAGGCGGCCTGAACTCGGTGTTGAGCAAGTTTTCAATCAGCCGCACGTAATCTTCCACCTGTTCGGAGCGGTGCAAATGCATGCAGTCCAGGCATCCCGTTTTCCCTGGATCGACCAAGAAAAACTGCCCTTCGATCAAATTAAAGCCCCCGGCAATATACGGGATGCCCAGATTGACGCAAGCCCGGTTCACCCATCTTGGCAAGACGAAAAATGGCTGATCGGCTGCCAGTACGACGAGATCGCTCCCGGCGATGACCTGCTCCACATCTGCACTGGACCCGATTTGCATCGTCTCGGTTTCGATTGCCACCCCTGAATGCAGTCTGGCGATGAAATCCCGCGCTGCCTCCACTTTCAGACGGCCGACATCTGCCTCATTGAACAACATCTGGCGGTTCAGGTTGTTCAGCTCTACCCTGTCAAAATCAACAAGTTTGATCTGCTCGATTCCCACTCCGACCAGATTGGCGAGCACCGTTGAGCCGAAAGCGCCCATGCCGAGGATGGTCACTTTTTTTCCGCTCAGTTGCTCCTGTACATAACTCGGGCTTTGTTCCAGGTTGGTAAACAGCGAGAAAAAGCGGATGTTCGCCTTGTATCGCTCTTTTTGCGCCAGCGTCAGGCCAGAAGCTTCCTCCGCCGCCTGGTCCATAATAAAGCCCAGGCCTCCGAGGTCTTCTACTGCTTCCGCTATCTCCTCGCGAGTAAGCTCAGGATATTCGCCGAGCAAAGCGCTATGTATATCTTCAATCGTGCGCGTTCCGTCCATCAGCTTGACCATCTTGCGTATCGCTTTGTTCTCGTCATCCAGCTCGACGGAATACCCGGGAGCATCTCCCATGCGAATCGTCTGTTCTGTCACTTCATAGACAGGATGCACCGGTTTGAACAAAGGTCGACGTACCATATAAAAACACCTCCGGGATAAGGGCGCTTAATTAAGTAAGATGAAAAAAGGGAATAGCCCGAGTGCTATCCCCCCAATGCATTGTGATTAAGCTGCTACTGCAGTTGTGCGAACGCTCTCTACCTTTTTCGCTTGGATTTTCATAATTCAGTTCCTCCTCTCTATGTAAGAAAATACTGACAATTAGATTATATTTTGAAAAGTGTGAAAAATCTATAAATTTTTTCAAAAAAATCTATAAATGGTATTTTTATACTTGGTGCTAAAGAGAAAAATAGTTGAATTTTACCATTTTTAAAACCAGCTTTCAAAATCAACCTATGTTCTCTCTAAGAATAAAAAGCGCACGTATCAGGCCGCACTGCCCTAAGATACTTGCGCTTTTCGTGGAGCTTTTTCCATCTTTTATTTAACTTTGTAGCGAAGTCCCATATCGATAGCTTTACGAGCGTAATATTCCCATTCTTTCGATCCGGTATAAGATACCTCAAAACCTGCTGCAGTTAATGCCGACACACTGAAAGCTCCTGTTGCACTTGCAGAATTTGTGCTCTTATACGTAATGGTTGCACTGCCACTCACTTCGATTTCTTGAGTAGGGAATTTATCAGAAGTTGAGATTGCGACAATATCTTTATCTTCCAAAGTAGCAGAGTTGGAATTTGTGATCTTCATATTTTTGCTTTCAATCGAATTAATTTGTCTAAAGGAACCAGACGTATAGACTTTCAGCTTCGCGGATAATTCTGTATTTACCGGACCATCTTTTTTGTCTTTTTTAACAGTTACGGTCGTATATTCTCCAGAGGCAAGAGCGTTAATCCCTTTACCAATCACGGCAGGTAAAACTTCTTCGATAGTCTCCGAATATGTAGCTGTTACCTCACCACTTCTCTTGTCAATTATTTCGACGGTTGCCGTGTCCTCTGTTTCGCTACGGACCATTTCCACATCAGGAGTAAGTTGAATCTCCACAGTAGTCAATTTTAGCGGAACTTCCTGGATGCTTTCTGCCGCATGGGTCATTGACAATCCAGAGGCAGACAATAATACCGCCCCACATAGTACACTTGCGAACAACGACTTAATACCGAAGATTTTCACAAAACAACACTCTTCCAAAATTTTACTATTTTTTAATTATATAGTATAATCCGCAATGTGATGAGTCAATGAATTTTCGCTATTAATAACAAAAAATGCAAAAGGGTGACTTTTTATGGAAAAAATTGATTTCACGGAACTTCATCAATATTTCAATGACTTTTCAGCGAGTATCCGAGAGTCAGGAGACAAGACCAGCAGTTCGCTACTTGAAGTAAAGGGAGAACTTGCTGCTTTGAATGGAACGTTAACGACGACCAATTATCTGTTAATGGGAGTGTTGATTTTACAAGCATTTCTCATCGTTTTTATTTTATTGAAGGATTGTAATATGAAGTGC
>NZ_DOTK01000036.1:39282-62026 GCF_003521185.1 Brevibacillus sp. | reverse complement strand
GCACTTGGCTTGACAATCCGTCAAATTCATTTACGAGTAGCTCACATGCGAACGGTTTGAATTCCGAGGAAAAAGATGAGTACACTTTAGAAACTATTTATTTGAAAGATATTGAGGTTTATGATGATGTTCTGGAGTTCATTAAAGAAAATAATTTTGAAGACGAAATAGCGGAACTGTCAAAGCAATCAAGCTCGAGTAGTTTTGCAAAATCACTTCCAAAGCATGGCGTTGACGAAGAAACAGAGAATAAATTAATAGAAAAGTATGGATTAGAAAAACCTGAACCGGAAGAGCTTCAAGAGTCAAACCCAAAAGTGATTATTCAAAGAAATTTAGCTGCAAATAGTATTGATGGCATTATTGCAATTAGACTTGATGTGGATGATAATTGGGTAGAATTAGACTTGATTCATCTACAAACAGGAGTTCGTCCAATTCAAAGAATAACTGGACTCGTAACTCAGTACAACTTGAGTGGCAGTAATTGGAGAATTGGGGATACTAAGTCTGTAGATAGATCATCGGTTAGAAGTGGTAATTTTTTTTCTTGGAAAATAAGTAAGGAATCAGTTTCAGACTATTTCGAATATGATCTACGAGTTACTGAAAGTAATGTTACTCAGAGATTCGATAATAAAGGTGATAGGGACGAAGCCCACCAAAGATATAATTTTGAAGTAGATACTTATAAAAATTTAAAACCAAAAGGTGGTCAAAGACATCATCTTGTTTCAGCAAAAGCATTGGATGATGCAGGATTTAATTCAGGTAATGCACCTTGCATTAGGATGATGGCAGAAGATCATTACAATACACCGAATTATGGTGGCAATAAGAGTTTCCGAAATAAAGAACTCAATTACTTACAAAATGAACAATACGAAGAACTATTGCAATTTGAAGTTGACGCACTGAAAGATGCTGAAGATTCCGAAGGGCGATATAGAAATTTACAAAGAAAATACTATGACGCTATTATCGAAGCATTAGCACAATATCATGATTATTTCGGAATTGAAGTTTAGGCAAACATCAAAGCTTCTCGTTGATTAAAAGCAAGGGTCACACTTTCCAGAATAAATTCTATTTTTGGGATGGTGTGGCTCTTTGCATTTTCTTAGTATAATAAACATTTAAATGAATTAGTGTTCAAGTAGGAGGGATAACAATGGATAAGTTAATCATTGAACCTGGCATTGGAATTGGCACTATAAAATTTGGTATGGATAAAGAGGAAGTAGAAGAATGCATCCAAGAGTACAAGAGAAAATACAATAAAGATAATTTAACTACTAATTTCTTCAAAAATTCTATCCGTGTTAAGTATGATTCATATGAGAAGGTAAACTTTATTGAAATTTCATCGAATTTACAAGATGTTTTTGAATGCGTAGTTATAAATATTGATGTATTCAAGACAAAAGTAGTAGACCTTGTGGAGAAAATTGACAAGATATCAAAATATGATCGGGATGACCGTGAGTTAGGCTGGACTTATGATTTTCCAGAGTTAGGATTACTTTTTTGGAGACCTAATGTACTTACAGAGGAGGACTTAGAGAAAGATTGGTTTAAAGAATTAGATCCAGAGATCAAAGAGGATGAGATGAGAAATTTGTTCTTTGAAAGTGTATGTATTCGCGTATTAGGGGCCAACCAAATCTGAAAATTATAAGGTAAGACCTTAGCGGTCAAGTAATTTTCGTGGGCAGCAAAGAAGCCGATATTACTGAATTAAGGGTGTAGGCTTTATCTATTCTCAGAATTGAGTAGGCAAGAATGGACAGTTTTGCTAGAATGGGGGGATTTTTCTGTAACTCACAATGATAAAAATCTTGACTTACTTTGCGGGCGGTGTCAGGTGCGCTGGTATATAAATGCTAATGAATAAGTTGACCATTTTTGGGGCGACCGCTCATCTTCGAGTTGACTACCTACGATGCTCACACAAAGTAACTTTTTATTTCCTGCACCAATGCAATAAAAAACAAATTATTCGGCACCCCCCTCTATACTTAGACGTTCTAAAGGCTTTCCAAGGGCGGCTATAAACAAGAACCAAGCCACCCTTAATGTACCAATGGTAGCAGGGTGGCTTTTACATGTTGTTCAATGCTTGCAATTGTTCAGTATGGGATGGGTCAATGTAAATTGCTGTGGTCTGGATGCTTTCATGTCGTGCCAATCTCCTGATGCCTTCTATTGTAGCCCCACCGTTTACAGAAGCTATGTCTAAAGCGGTGCGGTATACGGTCCTTCATGTTCGCCAAGTCAGCGTATTTATCAAGTATCACCTGTATTCCTCTTGCCCCAAACTTGCCTGACCGCTCAGATACAAACAGGTACGAAGATGATGTACTTTTCATCGGTCAAGCTATGTCGGAGTTTCAACCATTGACGGAGGGTCTTAGCATGTTACAATAAGCACCTAAATGATCTGTTATGACGGATTTGGTTAACAATACGTCCATCATGCACCTGTTACATTTTGTTTCTATGTCCTGTATCAATCTCAAAAACCCTATAAAATCAACTATTTACGCTGTCTATTTCTTTACTCATAAGCAGAGCCACACTCTCCACATGTGCCGTATGCGGAAACATATCCACCGGCTGCACGCTTTTCAGCTCATACCGCTGCATCAGCTTCGCAATGTCCTTCGCCAGCGTTGACGGGTTGCAGGACACGTACACGATCTTCTTCGGCCGCACGTCCAGCAAAGAGCGGATCAGCGCGTCATCCAGCCCGGTACGGGGCGGGTCGACTACGACGACGTCCGGGCGCGTGCCTTGCTTGGCCCATTTCGGCATGAGCACCTCGGCGCGGCCTACGTGGAAGCTTGCGTTCGTGGCTTGGTTGCGCACGGCGTTGCGGTTGGCGTCTTCTACGGCTTCCGGGATCAGCTCGATGCCGCGCACCTCGCGCGCGTGCGGGGCGAGCCAGAGGCCGATCGTTCCGGTGCCGCAGTACAGATCGAGCACCAGTTCCTTGCCCGTCAAGGCAGCCGCCTTTTTGACCTGATCGTACAGCTTTTGCGTCTGCTCCGGATTCAGTTGGAAAAAGGCGCGGGCGGACAAATCAAACGACAGTTCCCCGAGCTTTTCCGCGATAGAAGGTCTGCCCCACAGGGAGAGCGTCTGGTCGCCGAAGACAAGCGATGTTTTTTGCGCGTTCACGTTTTGCGCGATGCTGACCAGCTCGGGCAGGCGGGTGCGCAGCTCCAGGAGCAGCTCTTTGACGCGGGGAATTTCTTTTGTGGCCGTTACGAGCGTCAACTGCGTCTCGCCTGTGGCAAAAGCGACCCTCGCCACGATCGTGCGGATGACGCCTGTTCGCTTTCTTTCGTCGTACACAGGGATGCCCAGCTCTTCGATGATTTTTTTAGCGGCTTGCACGATCTTCGTCGTCGCCTCATGTTGCACCTGGCAGCCTTCCAGATCGACGAGCTTGTGGCTGCCTGTCTGGTACAGTCCGGCGATGAGCTTCCCGTTTTGCTTGCCGACCTGGAATTGTGCCTTGTTGCGGTACGACCACGGATTGTCCATCCCGATAGTCGGGGCGACAGGCGGTTCAGGCAGGCGGGCGTACTTGCGCAGCGACTCGATGACGATTTCCTGCTTGCTTGCAAGCTGTGCCGCATAGTCCAGATGCTGCAAGCTGCATCCGCCGCATTCCTTGTACACCGGACAGGGGGGAGTGGCGCGATCTTTTGATTTTTCCACCACGCGAAGCAGCCGGGCTGTCGCGAATTTTTCCCGCGCTTCCGTCACTTCTGCATGCACGACCTCTCCTGGGAGCGCTCCTTCTACGAATACGATCTTTCTTTTGAAATAACCGATTCCTTCGCCGTTGATCCCCAGGCTTTTTATGGTGAGCGTCATTTGCTGGCCGACGCGTATGCTTGTTTCTTGTTCCTTTTTCGATGTAGTCATTTTGTTCTCCTCAGGGCATTTCAGTATCTCCTCATTATAGTCCATTCCCGGACTTGTTGCATGGGGAGGGCGCAGATCGGATCTGCCGATATGTTCACAAATAATGGCAACTTCCTGTGCAGGCTTGTTTTTGTTATAATGGGGCGGAGAATACTGAGGGAGTTGTGACGCTAGATGCAAGAGCTATTCGACAAAATGAAAGAGTATCTCAACATGGATACCGAGATTTCCTTCGATGAGTTTGACGGGTACTACAAACAAGTAGTCGCGTTTTTGAACGACAACTGGAAAGAGTTGAACGAGGAAGATAGCATGCGCATGCTGTTTATCTTGGACAATCTCAAATCGAACGGTGAAGATCGCTCCAAGCGCAAAGTGAAGGAAGCGAAAAAATACGCAAAAATGGCGCAACGCACAGAAATCTGGGCAAATGCACTGATTGGACGCCTGCGTGAAGCTGGCTTGACTGATGAAGAAATCGGCAAGCGCTACGAAGCGATTTACGAAGCGGTATAAATTTGCGATGCACCAAAAAGAAGGAGAGAGCCACTCGCAAGCGGGCTTTCTCCTTCTTTTTGCATGCAACCAGACTGAATGGAATATCGGTTTTGTTTGACAAGAAAACAGACTCGCATTATAATTTGTAACTAATAATTTGAATAGTTTGTTATCAGTTGCGTAGAAAAGGAAGAGTAGGAGCAGAGAGCAGCGTGCAGAGAGCCGTTCCCCGTGCTGAAAGAACGGACGCCCAGCCTGTTTTGAAAATCACCTTGGAGCAGTGCCCTAGAACGCAGTCGCAAAAAACTGCAAGTAGAGGACAACGGATTCGTCTCCGTTACCCGGACGGGGGTTCCCATCGTGGAACTTCTATTAAGTCTGTTTTTCGTGAGGAAGACAGAGAAGCTGAGTGGTACCGCGATGCCTTCGCCTCAGCCAGCCGTGCGCATTTAAGCGACGCTGGCGAGGTGAAGGCTTTTCTTTTGACTGGGCAAGTGAAAAAAGAGACAACCAACGTTTGGGAGGAGCAAGAGAGATATGTCTATAGTGAGAGTGGAAGAGATTGTGGTTGCCAACCACGGGTTAAAAGATGTTGTCGAGAAGACGCCGCTGCAAAAAAATAATGTCCTGTCTGAGCGCTATGGCTGCAACGTGTATTTGAAGCGGGAAGATTTGCAGGTCGTCCGTTCTTTTAAAATTCGTGGAGCCTACCATTTTATGCGGAGCTTGTCTTTGCAGGAGCGGGAGCGCGGCGTTGTATGCGCGAGTGCGGGCAACCACGCGCAAGGGGTAGCTTACTCTTGCCAGCATCTGCAAATCCTCGGCACGATTTTTATGCCGACAACAACGCCGCGGCAAAAAGTTTCCCAGGTCAAACGGTTCGGCGGCTCCTACGTGGAGGTTGTGCTGATCGGGGATACATTTGACGACTCGTTCGCAGAAGCGATGAAATATTGCATTCAGGAAGACCGGACGTTTGTCCATCCGTTTGACGATCCGCTGGTAGTGGCTGGACAAGGAACAGTGGGGCTGGAGATCATGAACGATTTGGAAGAGCCTGCGGATTTTGTGTTCATGAGCATCGGTGGCGGTGGTCTGGCTGCCGGGGTGGGCACATATGTAAAAGGAATCAGCCCGAATACACAAATCATCGGAGTCGAGCCTGCGGGAGCGGCGTCGATGAAAGCGGCGTTGGAGCGAGATGACGTCGTGACGCTCGATGAAATCGACAAGTTCGTGGATGGAGCCGCAGTCAAGCAGGTGGGACAGCTGACTATGAGCATTTGCCGCGATGTGTTGAATGATGTTGTGCTGGTGCCGGAGGGCAAAGTATGCACGACGATTTTGGAGTTGTATAACAGCAGTGCGATCGTGGTAGAGCCTGCGGGTGCCTTGTCGATTGCCGCCCTTGATTACTACCGGGACCAAATCAGGGGGAAAAATGTGGTCTGTATCATTAGCGGAGGAAACAACGACATCGACCGGATGCAGGAAATCAAAGAGCGTTCTTTGCTGCATGAGGGGCTGAAGCATTATTTCGTCATTAATTTCCCGCAGCGCGCCGGAGCTTTGCGCGAGTTTATGGAAAAGGTGCTCGGCCCGCACGATGACATCACGCGCTTTGAGTACACGAAGAAGAACAACAAGGATAACGGCCCGGCGCTCGTCGGGATTGAAATGAAGTGCCAGGAGGACTACCAGCCCCTGATCAGCCGGATGAAACAACACGGCATCCGCTATGTGGAGATTACCAACGATCCGTATTTGTTCAATCTGTTGATCTAAGGCGGTTGTGTTACAACAGAAGCTGAATTTGCAAAAATGTATGAATACAGCGAAAAATGGAGCAAGCGGGAGCATTTGCGCGAGAGATGAAGATAAAGCGTCATAATGTATTATAACAAACTTTTATAAAACAGATACTGTTGTAATACAATACAGATAACAACACACGGGGGGTTAAAAATTATGACGCCAATCACTTCTTTTTACCGAAATCTCAAAGCAAAATGCTGCGCTGCTTGCGGCCAAACCATCAACGAACAGGCTGAATCGTACGCAAACGAGTGCTTCACTTGCCAAGAAGAGGCATCCTTCGATGCTTACAAGCACTACCACCAAAAACGGTAAGCAGATGAATACAGGATAGAACAGGTATACCACGAGGCGGCAGCCAGGGAGGTATACCTTTTTCTTTTCAAGAAAGCTTTTTGTCTCGATTGTCATTAAATTCCTCTTAATCAAAGGCAAGTAAAGGACAGGCAGGACTGCTCAGGCAATGGCTTTTTCTTGCCTGCCACTCCAAACGTTTCGATAAAATTGCATACAAAAAAACCGCTGCTCTCCTGGCAGCGGCGCTTTGCCGTTCAGTGCGATTTGGGCGAGGTGCTGGCGGCCTGTTCCTTGACGTAGTCGATCAGGCCCAGTTGAAAGCCCTCCTGTGTCAAAAGGCGCTGGGCTTCGTAAGTGCTGGCATAATAGGCTTGGACGTGCGGATCGTTCTCCAGCACACGGCGGCAAGCCTCGTCGCTGGCAAGCTCTCTGTACCAATCAGTTGTTTTGATTTGGGCGACCAGCTCGTCATAGGCCGGCTCGGGCTTTTTCCAAGGGTTTAATCTGTGAAAGAGTTCACCGAAAATCGCAACGACGACTAAAATTCCAATGAGAAACATGTGGGTCACCTCTGACGTTGGTTCCTTTCCATGGTAACATTCCCGGGTTGCTTTTCGCTATGGGGAAGTCGTCTCTCGCTTGCAAAAGCGCAAGAAAGCAGGCATGCTAGATACGAAGAGCTGTTCGAGGATATATCAATCAAGTCAGGAAAAGGAAAGGAGGATGCTTCGTGTTTCATCCACTCATCTTTGACAACATCCGGGTGGTACTGGAAGGAGCGGTGTACGACCGCGATTTTGACGGAGCGATCACCATTACCGGACGATCAGATGTCATGGATATGGCTACTTTCCAGCGGCTGTTCCAGATTGAGTTCAAGCTGGCCGAACAGGCGGCAGGCGAAAAAGCCGTGCGGGCGCAAATGCAGTTGCGCACGAGCCTCGGCGACATCGCCTCGGAACAGCTGGAACAGCCGCTCGTGGAGCATGTCGGCTGCACGATCTGCATTCATTTTCATTTGCAGCTGCCAAATCCGGACGACATCCCGAGCGAAGCGAACAAAATCACCACGCTGCTCAATGAAATCTGGGGTCAGCGCCCCTACATTACGCAAACACTGTCCGCCAAACTGCCGGAGCATCGGATCGAATGGCCGCCAACGGTAGTAACGAACCACATCACCCTGGATTTTCACCGCAAGATCGACGAAGGCAACATTGACGACCTGCGCGAGCTGATCGAGCACACGATTCAATCGCTTGCGGGTCTGCAACGACATGTCGATCAAACATAGGGGATTTACATTTTTCTTCGTGCGTATTATCATTTTGTTAACCTTATTATATTTTTAGTTAACATTGGAGGATACTACGCATGAGAAACGAACGTTTGAGATGGCTCCTGTTGTCCGCCATTTTTGCTGCTGTCACAGCGGTGCTGTCGCAGGTGACGATTCCTTTGCCGCTCATTCCGATCACGGCACAGACGCTGGCTGTCGGTTTGACGGCGACGATTCTGGGCAGCCGCTACGGCACACTTGCGCTTTTGATTTACGTACTGCTCGGAGCAGTCGGCCTGCCTGTCTTTACGGAAGCGAGCGGTGGCGTGCAAGTATTGGTCGGCAAGACTGGCGGATACATTTTCGGATTCATCGCGACTGCTTTTGTGACGGGCTGGTATTTGGAAAAGATGGGCTTCACTCTGAAAAGTGCCGTTATTGCCAACGTGATCGGCATGTTCGTGACACTCGCTTTTGGAACCGTCCAGCTCAAGTTCGTTCTGGATATCCCTTGGGACAAAGCGGTTGCGTTCGGCGCTACGCCGTTTTTGGTTGTAGGCGTGATCAAAGCTGTACTCGCCGCCGTGATCGGGATCAAGGTGCGGGAGCGGCTGATCGCTTTTCGTCTGCTGCGTACGGAGCAGCCTGTTGCACGCTAATAGCTATACCTGATTTGCCACCTGATTGCTTCGGGTGGCTTTTTTTCGCATAAACTCCTTTTCGTGCCGGGATACTATCCATAACCTAGCCAAAGCATATGAGGGGGATTCAGATGGGTGTGACAATCACAGGACCAAGAGGTTTGCCGATTTCCGGGAACTTGCTCGCTTTTCGCAAAAACCCGCTCCAGTTTATCCGTGAAGCAGTCGCCGAGCATGGCGAGGTCGTTCATTTTCGCTTTGGTCCGAAGCGCCATGTTTACTTGCTGACCAATCCCGATCAGATCAAAGAAGTGCTCGTTACCAAGCAAGATCACTTCAAGAAGGGCAAAGGCTTGCAGATCGCCAAAGCCGTAGTGGGCGACGGGATTTTGACCAGTGAAGGCAAAAAGCATTTGCGGCAAAGGCGCCTGATGCAGCCGGCTTTTCATCGGGAGCGCATCGCCGGATACGGTCAGGTGATGGTGAGACATGCGGTCGAGCTGATGGACGATTGGAAGATGGGAGAAGTCCGCGACATTCACAACGACATGATGAAAGTAACGTTGGCGATCATTACGGAGACGATGTTTGGCAAAAGCATCAAGGAGGGCGCTGACAAAATTGGCCATGCTATCGACGTCGGACTGAAATATGTGGCGAATAAAGCCGCTTCCTTTATCGACATTCCGCTGTCGGTTCCGACAAGAAGCAATCGACAATTTTTGGAATCGAATGAGACGCTTGACGAAGCGATCTATTCTTTGATCGAATCAAGGCGAAAAAATCCGGAAGCTCAGCAAGACGATTTGTTGGGAATGCTGCTCGCTGCGAGGGACGAGGACGACGGTCAAGGCATGACGGACGAGCAAGTAAGAGACGAGGTCATGACGATTTTCGTGGCAGGTCACGAGACGACTGCCAACACGATGTCGTGGGTGTTTTATTTGCTCGCTACGCATCCGCACGTCGAGCAGAAGCTGCATGAAGAACTGGCAACCGTGCTGGAAGGCAGACTGCCTACGGTGGAGGATTTGCCCAAACTGACCTATACGAGCCTTATCGTTTCGGAAACATTGAGACTGTATCCAGCCGCCTGGACGATCAATCGGGAAGTTGTCGAAGAAGTGAAGATCGGGGAACACACCTATCAGCCGGGGGAGACGCTGATGATGAGCCAGTTTGTCATGCACCGTCTGGAACGGTATTACGACAAGCCGGATGAGTTTATCCCGGAGCGGTTCGCCAGCGACTTGCTGAAACGCAACCCTGCGTATGCCTACTTTCCGTTTGGGGGCGGGCCAAGGGTTTGTATCGGAAACAACTTCGCCCTGATGGAAGCGGCATTGTTGCTTGCGACGATTGCGCAGCGATATCGCTTGCGGCTTGCGGAGCCTGGACAGGTAGTGGAGCCAGAGCCGCTGGTTACGCTGCGTCCGAAAAACGGACTGCCCATGCGCCTGGAAAAACGGGATTAAGGCAAAAAAAAGAGGCATCTTTTCACTACGGTTTCGCCGTGATGTGTCAGATACCGAACTGGGGGTTATTTATCACTGAAAGCAACATGCTTACAAGAAATACTTTAACAGAGAAATATAAAGAATAAATTAACTGACAATAAATCTAAATAAACTATCCGTGGAAAAAGGGAATGGTGAAGGAGAAGCTGCTTCCTATTCCCTGTTCGCTGTTTACCGTGAGTTCTCCGCCATGGCGGCGCACGATGCTCTGGCAGATCGTCAGTCCGAGCCCTGTGCCGCCGTTGTTGCGGTTGCGGGATTTCTCCGCGCGGTAAAACTTGTTGAAGACTTTCGGCAAATCTTCGGCAGCAATTCCTTCCCCTTTGTCGATCACGGAGAACAGCACGTGACCTTCTCGCTGATCGCATGTAATCAAAATCGAGCCATTCGGTTTGTTGTAGTGAATCGCATTGTTGATCAAGTTTTCCATGACGCGGCGCAGCTTGGTTTCATCGGCCTCGATGTGCAGCTCATTGGAGACGCGCAGTTTCCATTGAAAAGTCAATCCGGCTTCTTTCACCCGCGCCAGGTAGTCCTCGATAATTCCCTTCAAAAAGCCTTTTACGTGAATGCGGCTAATGTTGAGCCGCACCTCTGTGCTTTGCACGGTAAAGTCTTGCAGCTCGTCCAGCAGCTTTTCCAGATCGCTCGTCTTCACTTCGATCTTGCCCATTTGCTTCTGGATGCGCATCAAATCCGTGACGCGGCCAGAGCCGATATAGGAGGCGTACCCTTTGATCGTAGTCAGCGGCGTGCGGAAATCGTGGGCGATCGAAGCGATCATCTCAGATTGCCGTTCTTCGGAAAAACGCAGTTCATCGACCATGTCGCCAAAGTAGCGAAACAACTGTCCGAACTCGTCATGGGAGCGATACGTAAACGTCACCAGCCGCTTGCCTTCGCGAATTTCCTGCGTGACACGGGCCAGTTCGCTAACCGGACGCAAAATCCAGCGGACGAACAGAGTGAGCAACAGCAAGCCGACCAGCACGAGGCTTCCGTAAATAAACCAGAGCATCATCGAGACTCCGGTTGTGCCCATAATGTCGTAATCGTCCGTGTAGAAATAGATGACAATCTCGCCTTCACGGGGAGGCTCTTGCTGAAAATGGTATTCTGCCACGACTTTCAGGTCGCTTTTCGTGGTGGAAGGGAGGGACAGCTTCAAGGAGTAGGCTTTTGACGGCCTGTGGTAAATCGTGTTGCCGCTCGCGTCCTTCACGACCATCCGGTACATGACGTCTTCTGGCAACTGCTTCTCCAGCTCCTGGCGCTCGATCGGGTCCTTGAAGTTGCTGGAGCGCAGCAGTTGGTTGACCCGGACCTTTTCTGCCTGGTACTGGTTGTGACGGTCGTTTTTCAACTGGTCGATGATGATGTCCTGAAAAACGAACTTGAACAGCAGGATGTTGAGCGTAATCAACGCGATAAAAGAAAGAAACAGTTTTTTGCGGAGGCTCATCTAAAGCTTCTCCCCGATGAATACGTAGCCCGTCCCCCACTGAGTTTTGATGAATTGCCGCTCTGTTTCCAGCTTCTCGCGCAAGTTTTTGATGTGTACCGTCACCGTATTGAGCGAGCCGTAGCCATAGCCCCAGACGCGGTCGTAAATTTGTTCCCGCGTGAAGACGATACCCGCATTTTCAGCGAGAAAAGTCAGCAGTTGAAACTCTTTCGTGGACAACTCGATCTTTTGGTTGTTGACGTAGACGGAATACGTTTCTTTATGGATTTCCAAATCCTTGAACTTCAAGACCGTGATCGGGGAACCGGAGGCGTCTTTTTCCGGCTGCTCCTCGGTATGCTTGCGGATGCGCTCGTAGCGGCGCAGATGGGCGCGTATGCGGGCGAGCAGTTCTTCCGTGTCAAACGGCTTCGTAATGTAATCATCGGCCCCGATTTCAAAACCGACTACTTTGTCTACGGCCTTGCTTTTGGCGCTGAGAAACAAAATAGGCAAGTCCCATTCCCGACGGATTTGCGAGCACAGCTCGTAGCCGCTCATGTTAGGCATCATGATATCGAGCAGAATGAGATTAGGCCGCTCTCCCTGGCTGAGCAGGGCAAGTGCATCCTCGCCATTTTCCGCAGAGGAGACCTGAAAGCCTTCGTTTTCCAAAATATCTTCAAGCAGTTCAATAATCTCCTGATTGTCGTCAACGATTAAAATGTGATCTTTCACCGGAATTACCCCCAGTTACTTCTATTAATAAGTGGACAAGTGTCATGGCAAAAAAAGAATCAGCCTTGTCTATCATAACATGCTTTCACAGAATAGGAACAAGTATCCCTTCATTCATGCTTATTTCCTTATAAGTAAGGGCACCTAATTAGACCTGGTACTAAATTTCGTCAGAAAAAGCCAGAGACGATTGTCCCTGGCTCTTATGTTTTTGCCGAACTACTTCTTTTTTGGTTGATTTTCCGGCAACGATGCAGCTTGCACCGCGTTTTCCTTTTTCGGAGTGTCCGCCTTTGCTTCCAGAACAGGCGAGCTGATGCGCTTGGCACCAACAAAACGCTTGCTCCAGTAGTACGGGTCGTTCAACTTGGTGTTGACGACTCCGCGGCCGGATTCCGAATGCACGAATGTGCCGTCCCCGATGTAGATGCCCACGTGAGAGATGCTTCGTCCGTTTGTATTAAAGAACACAAGATCTCCTGGTTGCAAGTCTTTCCGTGCAACTTCTGTACCGTACTCATATTGAGAGGCAGAATTGTGCGGCAGGTCTACACCTAACGCGTCAAATACGTAGCGTGTGAAACCGGAGCAGTCGAAGCCTTTTTTGGATGTGCCTGAAGATTTGTAAGGAACGCCGTACAGATCATCGACAACCTCTTCGAGTGTCGTGTTCTCCGCCGCATGTGCAGCGCCCGCTCCCATAGCAAGCAATCCAGCCATAAATAAAGATAGTACCACCTTGCGCAAAAGAAACTGCTCCTTTCGTGAGCCTACGAAGTTAGCTGAAGGGTTCGGTCGAAAGGACGCCCTAAGTTGCCTAACGCAACTATTCACCCCAAAAAACTGGTTCCCCCGTTTCCGACATGCGGAATTCGGCTATTTTTCGATGTTTTTTTACACGCACTCTACGAAGATTCGCTGCTTGTCCGATTTTTCCTTTTTTTTGACTGCTTGTTCATATTTTTGTCACAAAATCCTGTCTAAAGGTGTAACGTTTTGTTTCGACATTGCAAGAGCGGTTGGAATGGGGCGAAAACAGGCTCGTCCGATTATGGCAGGAAGTGCTCTCCGTCCAAGGACGGAGGGAAAAACCAACCGCACGCCCGTTATGGAAAGCCTATCCGGGGGGCTACAATAAGGGCATAAGTTAGCAAGCACCACATGCACAAGAGAATAGGAGGTAAGCGAGCAATGAGTGAACGGTCTGGAAAGGTTTTGCTCGGGCTGGTTCTCTTGCTAATCGGCGGGTTGGTTCTGCTGGATCAAATCGGAATCGACTTCGGTGACCTGATCGGGCTTTTGATTCCCGGGGTCATCATGCTGTACGGCGCTCGAAAGATTATGGGACAATCCGGTTCGCGTTTCTGGGGAATCGTGATCTTCCTCTTCGGGTTCCTGATGCTGATTGGCAAGCTCCATCTGCTGTTCCACGGCTTACTGGCCATTGGTGTGATTTATCTGGGGTATCGCTTACTGCGCCCCAGTCATGTCCCCAAAGAAGCGCCACCTGCCTGGGAGCGTCAGTGGGCCCAAAAAGTATTGAAAGAAGACGCGCTGGACGCCTGGGAAAAAGATGTGACCCGTCGCCAGCCATAGAGTTGCTCAAGTCGCGAGAGCTTTTGGATGAAATGACACGATGTGATATGATGAGGAGGAAATAAACATGAGTATTTTTAAACGTTTGCGTGACCTGACAGTAGCTTCGGTGAATGACGCTTTGGATTCGATGGAAGATCCGGTAGTCATGCTGAATCAATACATGCGAGATATGGAAGTGGAAATCGGACAAGTCGAAGTGGCTGTCGCCCGTCAGGTAGCACTGGAAAAGAAATTCCGCCAACAACTGGATGAAGCGAACACACTGATCGACAAACGCGATCGTCAAGTGAAGCTCGCTCTGACAGAAGGGGAAGATGAACTTGCTCGCCGTGCACTTGCAGACAAAAAGCAATACGAAGCGCGTGCAGCAGAGTATGAGACACTGTACCTGGCAGCATCCGAGGCAGCTACGCAAATGCGCGAGAAGCTGGCTGAGCTGAAGGAAGAGTTCTATAAAATGCGTGCGAAAAAATTCACGCTGATGGCTCGGGCACAGGTAGCTCGTACACAAAAGCAAGTGAATCATGCCGTAGTGGGAATCGGAAATCAGTCCGCAGGCCGTGGCTTTGCTCGCATGGAGGAAAAAGTGCTGCGCATGGAAGCCGAAGCGCAAATGAGCGGTCAATGGCGCCAGACAAACCTCGCTTGGGAGAACGCGCTTTCTGAGTTGGAAAAAGACGATCTGGATACAGAACTGGCAAACATCAAGGCATCGCTTCAACAGAAAAAACCAGTGTCCGCCCAGCCGGAACAATCTTGATTGGACAGGAACTGGGGGATTGGTTGTAGAATAGAGTGTGTCAATCAGGCAGCCTGTATAGCAGGCTGCTTTTCCCCTAGGAGGTACGATTCTTGGCAGACTTCATGGTCTTTTTGCGAAGGTTCATCGCTGAGCCTGGGCGTGTCGGCAGCGTGATCCCGAGTTCGCGGTTTTTATGTGAGCGAATGTTGAGCAGCGTCAATTGGGCTTCAACGGATGTTATTCTGGAGCTGGGACCTGGCACAGGAGCTTTTACCCAAACCATTTATCAAAATATCAATCCGGATACCGACTATGTGCTTGTGGAGCGTGACAGCCAGTTTCGATCCATCCTTCAATCACGCTTTCCTGATCTTCCTGTCAGGGAGGAAGCGACGAGACTCGGACAATATTTGGAGGAGATGGAGCTTGGCAAGGCAGATGTCATCATTTCCGGCCTGCCGTTTGCCAATTTCCCACAAGAGTTGCGAGCAGCCATTCTGGATGAAGTACAAAACGTATTAAAACCAGGCGGCCTGTTCATTACATTCCAATATTCGCTACAACTCCAGGCTGAGCTGCAGGCGCGTTTTCCTTGGGTAGAGACAGACTTCACCTTGCTGAATATCCCACCTGCATTCATTTATACGTGTCGAAACAGACAAAGTGAAAAAGATCGGCATGGGGCGTAAGAGAGGAGACTTTTGTGAAACTGTCCCGCTTGCACACAATGTTGGCTGGCGTCCTGATCATTTTGACAGGCATCGGCCTTTTATTAGACAGTTTGCATATCATTTCGTTCGGTCTGTTTGATCTGTGGCCGATGGTGCTCGTCTACTTCGGCGTTCGCCTCTGGGGTCAGAACAAACGGATTGGCGGCGGCATTCTGTTCAGTTTGGGAATCATTATTGCTCTGGACATGTGGTTCGGTATCGGTGTGGATGACTTGTTCCAACTGGCAGTTCCCATCCTGTTGATTTATTTTGGCTTCCGGTTGATTCGCGGCAAAACGAGGGGGGGCGGAAACCGAGCTTCTTTTCCCCCGTTTCCGGAACAACGGGAAGAGCCTTCTGGTCCGGCTATGACTAGCGAGGATCAGCCTGTTCATACACACAACGGCATTCGGCATGACGCTGCACAATGGCTGGACAGCTTGAGCAAGTGGAAGCCTTCCCGCAGCAAGCTGCTTGAGAAGGAAGAGGAAACTGGGCGTGAACGAATTTTGCCCAAAGATTCTCGCAGTTCGTTGATTGGCGATTATCATCTGACTTCCGGGCGTTTTGAGTTGAGCACCCTGCATGTGTGGCACGGGATCGGGGATGTGGTGATTGATCTGTCCCGCGCGGTTTTGATGCAGGACGAGGCCGCTCTTATTGTGGAAGGATGGGTAGGGGATGTCACCGTTTATGTCCCTGTCGATCTTCCGGTTTCTGTGAACGCCGAGCTGAGTCTGGGCGACCTGGAAGTATTGAGCCACCGCCAGGGAGGGATCAACCGGAGTGTGATGATTCGTTCCGAGCAATACGAGGAGGCGGCTCAAAAAGTGAATTTGCATATCTCGCTGCTTGTCGGCGATATAAAAGTCAAGTACATCTAGGAGGTACTGGCGGATGCGTCGACAGCGATTAGCGAGTATTCAGTGGCAATATGTGCGCTACGGCGTCCTGCTCGCCGCAAGTGCAGTTACGGTTTCGTTTGTTTGCTTTTTTTGGCTCTATTTTTCCTGGAAAGACATGCCGGAGGTTCATCGCGCATACAGCAGGCTGATCAGTGACCCGAGAGTCGTCTTGTGGATGCAGGATTACTTGGGCTTGGCCTTGCCCACACAGCCTGACGGGTTGGTCCAGCTGGTCGCTTTTGTCATATCGCTTCCTGTCGGTGTGCTGGTTGCCCTGATTATTTCCTATATCTTCGGGAATTTGTTGAAAAAACGGCTTGGCGTGCTGTGGGAAGCAGCCATGAAGCTGGGACGGGGAATGCTGTCATACCGTGTGCCCGATCTGGGCGTCGACGAGGTCGGCGAACTGGGGTGGCAGCTGAACCGCCTGGCTTCGCAGTGGGAGGAGCAGGTCGCGTCTTTGCAGCGACTTTCCAACCATAACGCTGCTTTGGCGGAGCAAGTCAAACAGGCAGCCGTGACAGAGGAGCGCCAGCGTTTGGCAAGGGAACTGCATGATGCAGTCAGTCAGCAGTTGTTTGCCATCGCGATGACGACAGCGGCGATGAAGCGGCTGGTGGAGAAAAATCCGCAACGGGCAGCCCAGCAAATCGAGCTGGTCGAGGAGATGGCAGCAGCGGCTCAGGCTGAGATGAGGGCGTTACTGTTGCATCTGCGCCCGGCCACGCTGCAAAACAAATCGCTGAAAGAAGCGATGATGGAACTTTTAGAAGAGCTGACTCGTAAAAATACAATGGAACTGACGTGGGAGATTGAAGACGTCGAAGGGCTGCCAAGCGGCATCGAAGACCACTTGTTTCGCATTTTGCAAGAGTCTTTGTCCAATACGCTGCGACACGCCAAGGCCAGCCTGATCGCGGTCAAGCTGTTCACTTTGCAGGAGCAGGTGCGATTGCGGGTGACAGATGATGGTGTCGGCTTTGACCCGGATGGGGAAAAGATGACGTCATACGGACTGCGCAGTATGCAGGAGCGTGTGGCAGAAGTAGGCGGCTCGATGGAGATTTATTCAGCGGTCGGCAAGGGAACGCAAATAGAGGTGCGGATTCCCCTGATGCTACAGCCGGAACGGGAAGGGTGAAAATGCTGTGATTCGCGTATTACTGGTAGATGATCATGAGATGGTACGGATGGGACTGGCGGCTTACCTGTCAACAGAGGATGATATCGAGGTTGTGGCAGAAGCGGGCAGTGGTGAAGAAGGTGTGCGGATGGCTGTCGAGCTGCGGCCGGATGTTGTCCTCATGGATTTGGTCATGGAAGGCATTGGTGGCGTGGAAGCGACCAGACGCATTCGCGAAGCATGTCCGGCCAGCAAGGTCATCGTTCTCACCAGCTTCATTGATGACGAGAAGGTATATCCGGTTATTGAAGCGGGGGCTTTCAGCTACTTGCTGAAAACTTCGCGGGCGGCGGAGATTGCGAAGGCCATCCGTTCGGCAGCGGCCGGAGAACCTGTACTGGAGTCGCGAGTGGCAGGGAAAATCATGGCCCGTTTCCGGCACGGCCAGGAATCGCATCCGCACGAACAGTTGACACCGCGTGAGCTGGAAGTGCTGAAGCTGATCGGTCAAGGCAAGTCGAATCAGGAAATCGCCGATGAGCTGATTATCGGCATCAAAACGGTCAAAACACACGTCAGCAACATTCTTGCCAAGTTGAATGTAGAGGACCGGACGCAGGCGGCGATTTATGTTCATACGCACGATCTCGGTTGATTTTGCCGTAAAAAAGCTCCTCATGATGAGGGGCTTTTTTGAGTTTTTTTTGCCGTTATGGTAAAGATAGTAAGTAACAGATTGGGAAAGGAGGGAACGCGCTATGAGGCATAAACCTCAGACACGCTCCAAGGTGCTTTCGGCCGACAACGGCGTGGATATCATCGGAGACGTTCACGGCTGTTACGACGAGTTTATGGAGCTGATCCAGCGGCTCGGGTACGAGCAAAGCAAAGACGGTGCCTACCGACATCCAAAGGGCCGAAAGCTCCTTTCCCTCGGAGATATAACAAGCCGCGGACCGCATTCGATCAGGATGTTGCAATTTTTCCACCTCCACGTCACGGCTGGGCTGGCAGAGATGGTAGACAGCAATCACGGCTGGAAGATCGCCCGCTGGCTGGATGGCAGGCCGGTGACCTTGGCGCACGGCGACGAAAAAGTGGAAGAGGAGCTGAAGCTTTATCAGCATGAATTTGGGCCGAAAAAAGCTTCTTTGCTGCGGGAGCAAAGTCGGCGGCTGCTTTTTTCCTCGCCGTCGCACATGATGATCCGCCGTCATGACAAGCTGGCTGCTGTAGCTGTTCACGCCGGGATCAGGGATGACTATATTGGCATGGAATCTCCTGCGGTGCATACGTTTTGTCGATACGGCGATGTGGCCGGGACTGGTCCGGATGGCCGCCCTATTCGCAGAGAGTGGGCAAAAGAACGCAGAGTCTCAAGTCCGACGATCGTCTGGGGACACGATCCGCACCCGGAGCCGAAACGCAAAAACGGCACAATCAATATCGACCAGGGCTGCGTTTTCGGCGGAATGCTGACCGCCTATCGCTTCCCGGAGGACGATGTATTGAGTGTGCCGGCGAGAAAAAATTATTCAGGTCTGTCGGATACGCCGCTGACGCGTTATACGGCAGATTGAGAATCGGTTTTCTTGTTTTTGCTGTTGCTTACTTGCTCGATCGTGTTTTTGGCGGAAGAGTGAATGCCTACACTGGCCAAGCCCGCTGTTACGCCTTCCATTAGCGCTGTTTTCCAGTCAAATCCGGGATAGTACAGCCATTGATTGGCCATGTACAGCCCGACAATCAAGACAACGGCTACCCAACTGCGCAGCTTTTTCGGGATGCGAAGCACATCGGACAAGGTAGCGGTTCCGGCCAGGGCAAAGGCGATGATTAAACCGAGATCGAAGCCCACGGGGCACTACCTCCAAATCTTATTTTTTCAATTGCTCATACAGGCGCTTCAATATGATGGCCTCGGCCCAAAGCGGCAAAGGCTTGTCAGCTTGATTGCGCCAGTCTTCGTTGGTCAACAAGCCTTGGTCAAACATCCAGTCGATCCCTTCCTGTTTCCAGTCGGGCACTGTTCCTCCACCTCCATCTCCGGGATTGGGGGAAGCGGTAGGCGCAGGCGTCGGGGTGGGAGTAGGCGCAGGTGTGGGCGTCGGCGTCGGTGTTGGCGCGGGAGTAGGTGTAGGAGTAGGAGCTACTGGAGGGCGGTAGGGCAGTTTGGCATATTCGCAAAAAGCGCGGACAACCCCCTCGGCGAGTTTTTTCCAGTCCTTGGCGAGCGTATCTGCGTCCAGTGGATTGTCTGCAAAGCCGTACTCAATAATGACCGTCTCCACGCTTCCTGTTTCCCTGTGCATGTAGTAGTAGTCGCGGTTCGGGTTGTTGGGGAGCGTACGGGTGAAAATCCGGCGGTTCGGCATTCCCTCTGCTTCAAGCTCTTCCTGGATCATGCGGGGAAATACGGCTGACCCATAAATCGAGTAAATGACTTCAGAGCCTCTGCCGCCCCCTGCATTGATATGGTTGGAGATGCAGTAACGGGCGCCGCTGTTTCGCACCAGGGCAGTCCGTGCATCGCTTGAAAGCGTAGTATCGCTGGTCCGCGTCATCGCGACCGGAATGTTCAGTTCCTTGAAGCGGTTGAACTGGTACAAGGAAATTTGCAAGGTCATATTCTTTTCAAGAAACTGCGCATTGTTTCCGCCGCCAGGATCGACTCCCCCGTGCCCGGCGTCCACAATCAGGATAGGAGCCATTTATGCATCACCTCTTGTTCTTAGAATATGCTTGGAAAGGCCGACATGGCTTGGGGCAGTCTCATCATTTTCGCGCGTTGCAATGTACAGAAAGCCCATCTATGGTACAATGAAAGAGTTCTTAATTACGTATAGAGGATGGTAATGTATTGATGGCTTGGTACAACTGGGTAATCCCGATCGTTACATTGTTACTCGGCCTCGTGGGCGGTTTTGCCGGAGGCACTTATTATTTGAAAAAACAGATGTCCAACATGCAGATGGACGACAAACAGCTGCAAGCCATGGCCCGTTCTATGGGGATGAATCTCAACCAAAAACAGCTGAAGCAAATGAGCCGCACGATGAAAAATATGAAAATGCCAAATAAATTCGGGAAGTAGTGCGAAGGGGGTGTCGTTATGGGACCGACCCGTCTACGCTACACGATGATCGGTTTTATTGTGGGTGTATTGATCGTGTATTTGAAAGATCTGCCTATGGGGGAAGGGACCCGATTCGCAGCCCCTTTTTATGGAGCGGGCATAGGTCTTCTCATCGACGGCATCATATTGCGCATGAAGCAACGAAAAGGAAAAGACGAGTAGGGGGAGCTTGGCTTTGGCCAGGCTTTTTATTTTGGCGCTTCGTAAAAAAGACCAGTCGGATCACCTGTGCGATCATCCGGCTGGTCGTCTTTGTTGTTAGGGGGTAAAAATCAGCTCGTAAATCATTTTCGTAATCAAGGTGATCGAGACGATCAAAAACAGCGGGCGGACGTAGCGAACGCCGGTTTTGATGGCGACTTTCGCACCGATGCTGGCACCGAGCAGCATCGCAATCCCCATGACCAGACCTGTCAGGAAAATGACCTTGCCTTCTACTAGGAAAACAAACAGCGCGGAGAGGTTGCTGGCCAAATTCAAGATCCGGCCGTTGCCTGCTGCAATTACGAAGTCATAACCGAACAGAAGCACCATCAAAAACACGAAAAAAGAACCCGTTCCCGGGCCGAAGAAGCCGTCGTAGAAACCGATCAAAAAAGTAAAAGGAATGCCCAGCCCAAGCGTAAACTTGGTCATCCCTTTGTAGTTGGAGTCTTGACCGAACCGTTTATTGAACAAGGTGTAGACGAAAATCAGCGCCATCATGACGATGACCAATACTTTCAACATTTCTTGGGGAACGAACAGCACCGTCTTGGCTCCGAAAAAGGCACCGACGAGCGAGACGGGGAAGAGAATGAGCATCAGCTTCTTGTCGTATTTTCCCGAGCGGATAAAAGTGAATGAGCTGGTTGCCGAGGAAATCGTGCCGGCGAGCTTGTTCGTGCCGAGCGCGAGATAGGGAGGCATGCCCAGACCGAGCAGAGCGGGCAAGGAAATCAATCCGCCGCCGCCAACTGTACTGTCGATGAAGGCTGCGACGAATCCGAAGAAAGCGAGAAACACTACCGTTAATAAGTCCAGTTCCATTCATGATCACCTGATTCTCTAAGTATGTATGCAATAAAACAAGTCTAGCACTCTCTTTTTTGAATGCAAGCTGGAAATCTCTGAAAATGGCTGATAGATTAATATACTTTGCATACTGATTTGTTGTAAAAGTGGTTGTCTTGTAGTATAATAAGCTCGTAGCTTGAACCATACATATTTTTGAGGAGGAATGTTATAATGGCACATCAACTTCCAGCATTGCCTTATGCACATGACGCACTGGAGCCTCATATCGACGCGCAAACCATGGAAATTCACCACGGACGCCACCATGCTACTTACGTTAACAACCTGAATGCAGCTTTGGAAGCTCATGCAGACTTGCAAGAAAAAAGCGTAGAAGAGCTGATCAGCAACCTGGACGCTCTGCCTGAATCCATCCGCACAGCTGTGCGCAACAATGGCGGTGGACATGCTAACCACACTCTTTTCTGGGAAATCCTGAGCCCGAACGGCGGCGGCGCACCAACTGGTGAATTGGCTGACGCAATCAACGCGGCTTTCGGCAGCTTCGACAACTTCAAAGCTGAATTTGCAAAAGCAGCAACTACTCGCTTCGGTTCCGGCTGGGCTTGGTTGACTGCTGAAGGCGGCAAAGTGGCGATCTCTTCCACTCCTAACCAAGACAGCCCGATCATGGAAGGCAAAACACCTATCCTCGGCCTGGACGTATGGGAGCATGCTTACTACCTGCGCTACCAAAACAAACGCCCTGACTACATCGGCGCGTTCTGGAACGTAGTGAACTGGGATGAAGTAAGCAAGCGTTTTGCTGCTGCGAAGTAAGCTTGTTTTTTGCAATGATAAAAGCTTGTTGCTCGATTGTGGGCGGCAAGCTTTTTATTTTGGGTTCCGTCTCCGGCGAAAAAGGAAAACCGCGTCAAAAGCAGCGAGATCGAAGAAGCGGACGCACGTTGCCGCTTAAAAGCGTGTTTTCCTTTTTCGCCTCCGCCTCGGAAGGAGTCCCAAAGCCCTTTCGCTTGTTTCTCCTGTTTCCTCGGCCGACGGTACGCTTTGGTCGGATATTGTTTTTTGGAGGTTGCTCAAGGGCGGGAAATCCAGGGCAGGAAGTGAGCAAGCTTTCCCCGAACTGGTGGCATGAAGCAACCGTCTTCAAGAAGAATCTTAATCATTGTTTCTATGTCTTTTTTTGAAACCCTCCATCACCCCTTAACCAGCCTCGCCACGCCTGAAGTACCGATGAAGCAAACTGCAAATCGCTACCCAAGCCAACTTTTATGTATTCAGCCTTTAGCATTTTCTTTAAAACTCGCGCCGACCACACCCAGCCGCTGACGAGGAAAGAGACGAAAT
>NZ_DOTK01000036.1:0-39210 GCF_003521185.1 Brevibacillus sp. | reverse complement strand
TTTTTCCCCGGAGCCGTGCAGTCCAGGCCCACAGAGGGTATCCCAAGAAGCTACAGCGATTCGTCACTTTCCTCGCCACGCCTAAAGTATCGATGAAGCAGACTACAAAGCATCACTCCGAGCAAGCTTTTATCATTCGCCGGAAAAGTGTAAGCTGTCCATAACACGAGCCAATTCAAGCCATCTGCCCCGAACGGCTGCAGAATCGCAGAATCAAGTAAGCAAGAAAACTTATTTTCCGCAAAGGATAGCCATGAGAACAAATATTAGTTATAATACTTACTAAAAGTAACCTTATTTAAAAACTATAGAGGAGAGTGTTTCTCATGATGCCATCCTTTTTCGTTGCACATGGCGCTCCGCTGCTTGCTATCGAAAACAATTCCTATACACAAGCCATGCATCAGATTTCCAGCCTGCTTCCGCGCCGTCCGCGCGCTATCGTCATGTTTTCTGCCCACTGGGAAGCATTTGACCAGATGGTCGGCACGATGGAGACATTCCCGACGATCCACGATTTCGGCGGGTTTCCGCAAGAACTGTACGAAATTCAATATCCGGCAAAAGGCGACCAACAGATTGCCGATGAGACGGTTCAATTGCTGCGTGATGCAGGCGTGCCTGTCACGGTAAATACGACACGAGGTCTGGATCATGGGCATTGGGTAGTTTTGCGCCATATTTTCCCGGACGCGGATATTCCGGTAGTTGCCCTGTCCGTCAATCCGAATCTGACTGTTGCGCAGCAATACATGATCGGCAAAGCGCTCAGCCCGCTGCGGGAAAAAGACGTCCTGATTATTGGCTCGGGTGGAACCGTTCATAACTTTTCATACATCGACATGCGTGAAGCGCAAGGACGCGCTTTCGAGTGGGCCTTGGAGTTTGAAGAATGGCTGCATCAGTCCTTGAGCGGATGGAAAGTGGACGATTTGGCCCGCTATCGCGAGCTTGCGCCGCACGCGGAAAAAGCGGTTCCTGCCTATGGCAGCGAACATTTTGTGCCGCTCCTTTACGTGATGGGAGCAGCAGATGACGAGCGCACCGCCAAGCGACTGCACATGAGTTTTCGTTACGGCAGCCTGAGCCATACGATTTGGCAGTTTGGTGAAGCCAAATAATGAGCGTGGGGATCGCAGAAGTTTATCTCCAATACAAAGGATTGCTGTTTACCCTCGCCTACCAGATGACAGGCTCTGTCGCGGAGGCCGAGGACATTGTCCAGGAGACGTTTGTTGCGCTTGCGGGCGTTGACATCAACGATATTCAACACGTCAAAAGCTATTTGTGCAAAGCCGTGACAAACCGTTGCCTGGACACGTTGAAATCAGCGCGCTGGAAACGCGAACAGTACGTAGGAGAATGGCTGCCCGAACCGCTGTTTGACGACGGCGGCGAGAATGACCCGTTGCGAACCGTGATCGCGCAGGAGCACGTATCCTACAGCTTGCTTGTCTTGCTCGATCGGCTGTCTCCGGCGGAGCGGGCCGTCTACGTGCTGCGCGCAGCCCTCGACTTTGAGTACCGAACGATCGCTGACCTGCTGGAAAAAACAGAGGCGAGTTGCCGCAAGCTGTACAGCCGCGCACAGCAAAGGCTGAAAGAGCCAGGCCTGCAAGTCACAGCAGTACCCGCCCCAGCCAAAAAGCTGATTGAACAGCTGATGCATGCGATTTCCAAAGCAGACGCGAGTGCATTGGTACAGCTTTTGACGCAGGATGCCGTGCTTGTCAGCGACGGGGGCGGAAAAGCCAGGGCTGCGCTGCGCCCGATTTTCGCCAATCGCCGCGTGGCCTCGTTCTGGAAAGGTGTCTGGCCGCGCTGGGCGGATCATTCGCACATGGAGATTCGCTCCATCAACGGCCAGGATGGCATCGTCGTCATTTCCGAAGGCCAAGTGAAAATGACGCTTCAAATCAGCCTGAATCAAGCGGAAGACCGGATCGAGCGACTGTTCATGGTCGTCAACCCGGACAAATTGGCGCATTTGCAAAAGTAATTTTTCCAATCGGTCACAAAACCGGAAAGCCACTCGTCTTTGAGGTTGAAAGATCACATTCGAGTGGAGAGGAAAGATGAACATGCAAACAAGATTCAACTATCGCCAGGCAAACCCGCAAGCGTACCAAGCCATGCTGCAACTGGAAAAATTCGTGAACGAAAGCGGCCTCGACAAAAAGCTGATCGAGTTGATCAAAATTCGTGCGTCGCAAATAAACGGATGCGCCTTTTGCATGGATATGCATACGCAAGACGCGCGCAAACTCGGCGAGACAGAGCAACGCATTTATTTGCTCAGCGTTTGGCGCGAGTCCGCTGTTTATACGGATGCCGAGCGTGCGGCTCTCGCCTTGACCGAGGCAGTGACGCTGATTACGAAAGACGGCGTTCCCGACGCCCTTTACCAGCAAGTAAGAGAGCATTTTGACGAGAATCAGTACACGGCGCTGATCATGGCGATCAACACGATCAACAGCTGGAACCGCATCGCCATCTCGACAGGCATGTTTGCCCCGTACAACCGCTAAATACGTTGCGGACAGACGAAAGAAAACGACACGTTCCCAAGGAAGGGGCGTGTCGTTTTTGTTACACATCCATTTCTACTTTTCTACCCGGATAAAATTGATTTTCTTCCGAGCCTGGATTGCCTTTGGCCGTGAGCGTGTCCGGGGTGATGCGAAAAATAGCGGTTACGCTGCCCATGGACGAGCGATACTTCAGCACGTGCTGCAAAGGCAGCGGATCGGAAAAGTAGCCTGGCACGTATTTGTCGATCATCGCTTGCATCGCATCGCGCATTTCAGCCGGCTCCTGCACGCGCTCGATCGTACCCGACAAAAACACGCTCATATAAGCGGTATCAATATGCGCCGGAACAGGCGAAGCGATCGTGCCGTGCTCTTCGCAAACGCTGAAACAGACGCGGTTGTTTTCGTTGATCATCTCGATCTTTCGCCCAGAGTCTGCGCCGTGAAAGTAAATACAGCCGTTCCACCAGGCAAAATTGAGCGGAATGATATACGGCTCGCGCTCGTTGGACATTCCGAGGTGGCCGACTTTTGCTGTGTGCAAAAACGAAGCGATCTGCTCCTGATCAGTAATGGTGCGTTTGGAATAGCGGATAGGTATCATTGGTAATCCCCCAGTCAGACAGTTCTGTTTTTCGATGTAGCCTGATCGTAGTCGGTTTTTGACTTGGGAAAAAGGTGCAGTTTAGGCTTAATCGAGCAGGTCAGATTCAGATATAGAAAAACCGCTCCATTCTCAAGAGCGGTTTTGATTCAGTATTCAGTTGCTGTGCGGTGTGCGATTATCCCAGCTGTCGCTTGGAATCGAGCTTTTTGGCAAGCTGCTCTTCCCCGCGGTGAATCCAGCCGACGAAAGAATCGCGGATGTTCAGTTGAGGATCGAGATGGACAACGGCGACGAACATGTAGTGGCTTTTCCCTTGGAAGCGGGAGCGATAGCGCAGGTCGATCCATTTGACTTCATAGCCGAAGGGCTGTTCCTTTGTTTCCACGTGGACGTGGTGGGTGAAGGCGAGGAACGATTGCACCTTGGAATCTTGTTTGGCAGCGGCAACGACTTCGCTCTCGGGTTTGATGGCAAATGTGTCCAAAATACTGACATCGCCGGAGTTCACCTCGCCTACATACCAGTGCTGCTCCGTTTTGGCAACAAAAGTCCAGAATGTCCAGGACAGGGTAGGAATAATCGTGTACATGCCCGGCTTGCCGATTCGCGCGCGAACTTGCTCTGTCGTCCGCTTTTGCACCTGGCAGCGCCAATAGTAGTAGCCCGCAATCACCAGGTAAATCAGCAAAAAGGATCGGCCAGGGTGCGCGCCCGCTGCCCAGAGCATGAAGCCGACGAGATGAGCGGCAAAAATGAACGGATCAAAAATGAAAATGGCGTTCAGGGCAACCCACTTATCGCGAAACGGATACAAACCCTTTGTGCCATAGGAATTGAACAAGTCGACAAAAACGTGCAGGCAGACGGCCAAAAAGATCCAGCCCAGCAAATGGAGCCAGGAGGCTTGCGGCATCAGGGCCTGTATGAGAACAAAAATGGCTCCCGACCAGAGAAACAGGGCAGGTACAGAGTGGGAAACGCCTCGATGATTGCGAATGTAGGCCGCAGTGCCGCGAAGGCGAACCAACCCATCCAGATCAGGTGCTTGCGAGCCGATGACCGTACCGATCATCACGGCGGCTGCAAGCGATGGAGAAGAAGCTACGACAGGATCGAGGTAGGCGAGCCCGGCCAATCCGAAGCCCATGGCAAAGTGAGTGGCTGTATCCATGGAATCGTTGTCTTCCTCCTTTTCTTCCAGGCTGTTGTTATGTTTATTATAGCGTGAGAGATGACATAATTCCCCCCTCTGCTGAAAAAAATTGTGAGCTTGTTCCCGCTTTTGCAAAAAGGGTATGATGAATAGATCAAGGAGGGACAAGTCGTATGCTAACTGTCTTTATCGAATACAAGCTGCAACCGGAAAAACGGGAGCAGGCTTTGCGACTGCTTGCATCCATGGCTTCGCGGCTTGCAGCATGGGGAGCACGCGAATATCGCTCCTTCGAGGGGCTTGATCAGCCGGGATTGTTTGTGGAAACTTTTGACGTTTCCACTGTACACGAATATGAACAAATCAAAGCACACCGTTTGGCGGATCAGCAGTTTTGCGACTGTATAACGGGCGGAGCGGCCAAGCTGCACGTCTGGGCGTTTCGCCCCGCCGAGTATCCAAAATAAAAGGAGCAGACAAGAAAGACATGGCAAGAAAAAAAGACAACAGCTTGCAGTACACTCTTCCCGAAGAGTTTCATGTGTTCGGTTTCGCCCAGGATTTGTTGGCCTGGTACGACTCGCAAAAGCGGGATTTGCCGTGGCGGATCAACCGCGACCCGTATCGTGTATGGGTGTCGGAAATCATGCTTCAGCAGACGCGGGTAGAAACCGTTAAACCTTATTATGCGAATTTCATGGAGAAATTTCCGACGGTGTCGGATTTGGCAAATGCACCAGAAGAAGAAGTGCTCAAAGCGTGGGAAGGACTTGGCTATTACTCCCGCGCTCGCAATTTGCAGGCTGCTGCTCGCGAGGTAACCGTTCGCTATGGCGGCGTCGTGCCTGACACGCCTGAAGAGATCGCCACGCTGAAAGGCGTGGGGCCGTATACAGCGGGTGCGATTTTAAGCATTGCCTACGGAAAGCCGGAGCCGGCTGTCGACGGAAACGTCATGCGCGTCTTTTCCCGCTTGCTGTACCTGTCGGATGATATTGCCAAGCCCGCCACCCGGATCAAGATTGAGCATCTCGTGCGCCAAGTCATTCCGGAAGGGCGAGCAGGTGATTTCACCCAGGCTTTGATGGAGCTGGGCGCGATGGTCTGTGTGCCGCGCTCGCCGCAATGCTTGACCTGTCCTGTGTTCGATTACTGCATGGCCCGCAAGGAAGGGGTACAGGAGGAACTGCCGATCAAAGGGAAGGCAAAACCTCCGCGCCCTGTCGATTTGCAGGTGGCAATCGTGGTTCGCGATGGCAAGGTGCTGATTAACAAACGGCCGGAGCAAGGGCTGCTGGCTGGCCTGTGGGAGTTTCCCATGGTGGAGACGGAGCAGCAAAAAGACAGTGCCAAAGCAGAGGCGCTCGCCAGCGGAATCAGCGAACGATTCGGAATCGATATCGAAGTGCTGGAACCGCTCGGTGCCGTGCAGCACATCTTTTCGCATTTGCAGTGGAATATGCAGGTTTGGTCCTGTGACTGGATTGACGGAGACAAGCTGCCCGCTCATGCCAGGTTTGCGGCCTGGAGTGAGCTGGACACGTACACGTTTCCGATGGCCCATCACAAAATCAGGGAATTGCTCGGACAAAAAAGCAAGTAGGACAGGAAGCCAAAAAGCTGTCGAGATAAACTCGGCAGCTTTTTTCATTCGGACGACCATGCAATGGCCGTCTCGTTATTTTCATGGACTGTCGTTGTCGATTATCTGTACAGAAATTCCGGAAACTGCATTGCGATCTGATGTTTCCGTTGTTCCCACTCAGCGATTGCTTGTTGTTGCAAATATTGCGCCTCGCGCTGTTCTGGGGTCAATTTCCGCTTCTCGATAATAATCGTGAAGAAAATCATTGGAATGTGCATGAAAATCCACCTCCCATCCCTGATAAATCGTGCAGTTAGTCGCCATCTATCGCTTTGACTCCTGTAAATCTCATCATCTGACGTCTTTGTTTATTTTTCATTGAAATCCCTCCTGGTTTGGAATGTGAAGACGAAATTAGATGCGGCTAACGTGTTGGGCTGCTTCAAAGGCGTGAGCCTCAGCGCGTTCTTCCAAATAACGTGTGCGCGCATAGGCAGCCAGGCGTTGTTCTGGTTGAACGTGGTTGCGTTCGATCTTGATGGTGAAAAACAAGAAATTCAGTACCATACCAAATCACCTCCTCTCATTGGTAAAAATTGGATGTTTGTCGCCAAGAAAAAGACCACGGGCTGATGCCTGCGGTCTTTTGGGCGCACGAAGAAAAGGAAAGACCACAAGCTACTACGCCCATGGTCTGGTAATTGACGAAAGAGAATGTTGAAGATACGAATACATCTACAATTCGTCGGACCAGGAGGCGCTTCTATATGCAGTTTTTGCAACGATAAGACGATCAGCGAAATCATATGCAAAAGCCCATACATTCATCATCATGTTGCATCCTCCTTCCTTCGAGTAGTAGTGGTGTAAAACGTAACCTTAGAATATGGCATTTTTTTCTTGCTGTAAAGCACTTTTTACCTAAATTCTAAAGAAAGTTAATTCTGAAAATAATAAAATATAATAAAAAATAAAGTTGCGGGCGATTTTTGGTTTAAAATGCTTGCTATAATGGGTAAGTATATCTGACAACGAGACTATGCGAAAAGGTGTGGAAATGCGGATGAAAATGCCAAGATTGACTGTCAGAGCCAAGCTGATTGCTTCGTTCTCCCTTATTTTGATTATACCTGTACTCGCTCTTGGTCTGCTTTCGTACCAGAGCGCAAAGGATCGTCTTGAAGAGCAACTGCTGACGACAGCATCGGAAAATGTGCGCTTGGTGGACGAGCTGATTGACCGTACAATGGAAGCCCAATCCAGAGACCTGCAATTCATCGTGTCCGATTTGACAAAAGCTGACCTGGTGGATCAGGCGAGAGACGAACTGCATAAGAAGCTGCAAACTTTCCTCAAGCTGCACCCGGATATTGGGGAAGCGTACGTCGGAGATGAAACAGGGAACATGCTGACAGCGACTGGCGCCAAGCTTCCCGACGGCTATGATCCGCGCCAGCGTCCGTGGTATCAAGCAGCGATGAAGACGCCTGACAAATCGATTATTACCGACCCGTATATCGACGCATTTACGGGCAATGTGATCGTGGGTGTAGCCAAAGCTTTGCCTGACCGCTCCGGCGTGCTCGGGATCGATATTCAGCTGACCGCCCTGAACGAAACGGTGAAGCAGGCGAAAATCGGAACGAATGGCTATATGACCATCCTCGATGCCAACCACAAGCTGTTGATCCATCCGACAGGAACACCTGGCTCAGACATGACAGCGCCTTGGATTGGCGATCTGTACGCCAAAGCGGCAGGGACGTTTGACTTCACAGATGAGAACAAGGAAGCCAAAGCAGCTTTTGTCACCAATGATCAATCGGGATGGAAGCTGATGGGCGTGATGTACAGGACGGAAGCAGCGGATGCGGCCAGCCCGATTTTTTACCGGACAATGCTGGTAATTGCGATCACGATTGTGATTGGGGCAGGGCTTGTGTTTGGCATTTTGCGCTCCTTGCTTCGCCCGTTGCAACAACTGACAGCAGCCGCGAAAAAAATGAGCGAGGGAGACGTCACCCAGCAGGTGGAAGTGAAAAGCGACGACGAGTTGGGCGTTTTGGCCAAAACGTTCAACCATATGGCGGAATCGCTTCGCTCTCTCTTATTCTCTGTGAATGATTCCGTTCAGCAGCTCGCAGCCTCCGCAGAGGAGCTGTCGGCAAGCGCTGACCAGACGAGCAAGGCGACAGAGCAGATTGCCACGACGATGCAGGATATGGCGACGGGAACAGAACAGCAAGTATCGCATACACAAAAAAGCACCGATGCAGTCGGGCAGATGTCGCAGCGAATCGCCCAGATTGCCAGCTATACGCATGAGGTGTCCGACACAGCCAAAGAGACAGCAAGCATCGCAGCAGAAGGCAATCGCTCCGTACAGTCGGCGGTTCAGCAAATGAACGCTTCCAACGAGTCGATTCTCAGCCTGGCAAAAGTGGTGGACAGCCTGGGGGTACGCTCGCAGGAAATCGGCAAAATCGTAGATGTCATTACGGCGATTGCCAACCAGACCAATTTGCTCGCGCTGAATGCAGCCATCGAAGCCGCACGCGCCGGAGAGTCTGGTCGCGGATTCGCTGTCGTCGCTGACGAAGTAAGAAAGCTGGCTGAGCAGTCATCTGCTTCGGCGGAGCAAATCAGCCATCTGATCAAAGCGATCCAGCAAGAGACCGACCATGCCGTCGATGTGATGGAGCAGAGCAAACGCGAAGTAACCGAAGGAATCGGCAAAGTGAATGAGGCCGGGAAGTCATTTGAACAAATCCAGTCTGCGGTGGAAGATGTGGCGGACAAAATCGAACAAGTCTCGCAAGCGTCGCACGATATATCCGAACAGACGCAACTGGTGGTCGAATTGATCAATCATATTTCCGATGTCACCATGCAAGCTTCCGATGGGACGCAAAGCGTTTCCGCAGCAGCCGAGGAACAACTGGCTTCGATGGAAGAGATCGCTTCTTCCGCGATGTCGTTGGAGCGACTGGCAGAAGATTTGCAAGATCAGATTGGCAAATTCAAGATATAGGGAAAAAGCCTGGCGCAGGAGTGATTCGCTCTCTTGCCGCCGGGCTTTTTGCTATTGCCCGTTCCTTTTCAAGCATCAAACATCAATCGTAAATCGGTTTGGAGGCGTGATCCCAGGCACCGCTGTCGCCGCCTACTGGCCCGCGTGATTCCAATTCGCGGATGACCTTCACGTGCAGGGAAGCCCCTTCTGCGCTCAAGTATGCGGCGAGCTGGGAAAACGTATCGTGAAAGTACAAAAGCTCGTTGATTTCCCACTGGGAAAGCGGGACCATCGTCAATTCGGACAGGTCGCGTCCTATGTACATCGTTTGATTCCTCCCTTGATCTTATGCCTGCCCTCTGTTTTTGCGCGTGCTTAGTATGGCTTTTTCAGCGAGGAATGAGTCAGACGAGATTTTGGCTTCCGGTAGCAAAAGCGGAAGGGGAGTTGTATAATGAAAAATGTGATTTTGATTGATTAGTACCTGCTATTAATAGTTGGTGAGTAGGAGGCATTTCTGATTATGAATACAAAAAAAGTAGCATTGGTTACTGGCGGAACGCGCGGTATCGGAAAAGCAATTGCATTGCAACTGGCTGAGCAAGGGTACGACCTGGTTTTGAACTACTTGCGCAACCGGACTGCTGCGAGAGAAGCGGCAGCCGAGCTGGAAGCAAAAGGAGCGCGCGTGCACCTGGTGAAAGCCAATGTTGGCGACGTGGCAAAAATCAAGGAACTGTTTGCAGAGATTGACCAGGAATTTGGCCGTCTCGATGTGTTTATCAACAATGCAGCTTCCGGAGTTTTGCGCCCGCTGATGGAGCTGGAAGAAAGCCATTGGGACTGGACGATGGAAATTAACAGTAAAGCCTTGTTGTTCTGCGCGCAAGAAGCGGCAAAACTAATGATCAAGGGTGGCAACGGCGGAAAGATCGTCAGCCTGTCCAGCCTCGGCTCGATTCGCGTTTTGGACAACTATACAGCAGTCGGCGTGTCCAAAGCAGCTGTAGAAGCGATCACGCGCTATTTGGCAGTGGAGCTTGCTCCGCATAACATCGTAGTCAACGCAGTATCTGGCGGCGCTGTGGATACAGATGCGCTCAAACACTTCCCGAACCGCGAAGAACTGCTGGGCAGCTCCGCAGAACGCACGCCGGCAGGCCGGATTGTCGAGCCGGAAGATCTGGCGAATGCCGTGATGTTCCTCGTTTCCGACAAGGCTTGGATGGTGCGCGGACAAACCTTGATCGTTGATGGTGGTATCTCTCTTTTGACCTAGTTGATTTTTAGGAGCGGTGACAAGGAGTTGGCGACTTTGACGTCTCACTACACAAGACAAAGTTGTCCATGTGTTGTACAATAGAGGAAGAAGGTTACGAAGGAGGCAACGTATGCTGATTCGTCCGTTTCGACTCGGTGACTATTCGGCTATCACAAGTATCTGGCAACAGACGGGCTTGGACCAATCGGACACGGTGTCGTTGAACGATTTGGCCCAACAGTTGGCATGGGACAGCGATTTGGTTATGGTTGCGGAAAAAGACGGCAAAGTTGTTGGGGTCGTGGTCGGCACGATCGACGGAGCACGAGCCTATTTTTACCGGCTGGCTGTTCTTCCCGAGATGCAAGGTTCCGGTATCGGCCGCGAACTCGTGGCTGCCATCGAAAAGCGCTTCAAACAGCGAGGCGTCAATAACGTCCTGATCATGGTCAATCAGGCAAATCCGGAGATCCTTCCGTTTTACCTTTCGCTTGGCTACGAAGTACAAAAATTTGTTACACTTTCCAAAAAGCTCTCTTCCTAAAGGAGGCTTGTCCCCATTCAAAAGAGAAGAGAAGAAAGGGGAGAGTCATGTCACCAACTCCGGGCTCCAATATCCGCATTGAAAGTTATAAACATGATCATTCGCTGCACCGCATTTGGGACAAATCCACGTTGATTCATACCAGTGATGCGGTGGTGATTGGGGGAAACGATCGGGTCAAGGTGACAGAAGCAGACGGGCGGGAGTGGCGTACGCGTGAACCGGCCATTTGCACATTTGGTCGGGGCCAATGGTTCAATACCATTGCCATGATTCGCGACGACGGCATTTACTATTATTGCAACATTGGTTCGCCCTTCAGCATGAAGGGACAGCTGCTCAGCTACATAGACTATGATCTCGATGTAAAGGTGTTTCCCGACATGACGTATTCGATTCTCGATGAAGAGGAGTTTCTGTTGCACAGCAAACAGATGAACTACCCTCCGTTTGTCGTGGAAAAGGTACAGACTGCGTTGCGAGAGGTACTGGATTGGGTAAGCGCGCGCCGCGGCCCTTTTCAAAACGGCTTCGTGCAACGCTGGTACGAGCGGTATCTTTTAGTGCGAGACGATGAGGAATAATCCCTTTCCCGTTATTCGGGGGAGGGATTTCCTTGTAGTGTCAGAAAGTTGGAAATGGCGAAGAAGATCGTACCAATTTGGCTGTGCCTGAACATATCGGGTACAGCCAAGTTTGCTATGGGAAGGAGGTATGCTGGTTGAGCATACGCCGCTATTTGGCATATGTCATGCCCTATTGGAAACAAATTTTGGGCACTATATTGATAGGTATCATCAAGTTTTCCATTCCGCTTGCCTTGCCGCTCCTGATCAAATACGTCATTGACGACCTGCTCCCCAGCTCGATGCCCCGCGAGGATAAGCTGACACAATTGTTTTGGCTGATGCTCGGGACGTTCTTGATGTTTACGGTCGTACGGGCGCCTGTCGAGTATATCCGCCAATATTTCGCGCAGTGGGTGTCCAGCCGCATTTTGTTTGATATCCGCAACCAGCTGTACGCCCATTTGCAGCGGTTGTCGATGCGTTACTACAACAACACGAAGACGGGTGAGGTCATTTCCCGGGTTATTAACGACGTGGAATCGACGAAAAGCTTCGTGGAAACAGGCTTGATGAACCTGTGGCTCGATCTGATTACGATCGTACTGACGCTTTTGATCATGTTTTCCATGGATGTGGAGCTGACATTTGTAGCGATCGTCGTTTTTCCGCTGTACAGTCTTTCTGTCAAATTTTTTTACAAAAAACTGAGACAGCTGACGCGGGAACGCTCTGCCGCTTTGGCGCGGCTCCAGGGGTATTTGTATGAACGAGTGAACGGGATGGCGCTGATCCGCAGTTTTGCTCTGGAAAGTCACGAAAGCAAAGGCTTCGCAAAGGAAAACAACCAGTTTTTGGACAAAGCGCTGGAGCATACCCGCTGGAATGCCCGGACGGTTTCTGTCGTCAATACCGTCACGGATATCGCGCCATTGCTCGTGATCGCCTATGCAGGCTACCAGGTGATCGGCGGAAGCATGAGCGTAGGGACACTGGTGGCTTTTTACGCGTATTTGGAACGCTTGTATACCCCGTTGCGACGCTTGGTCAACTCCAGCACGGTGCTGACGCAAGCGATTGCCTCGATGGACAGGATGTTCGAGTTCATGGATGAATCGTACGATATTGAGGATAGTCCAAACGCTCGCGAGCTGCCTGTTGATCCGGCGACGGGACGCATCCGCGGAGAAATTCGCTTTGAGCATGTATCGTTTCGTTACCGGGAAGAAGGGCCGCTTGTTTTGCGCGACGTCAATCTGACGATTCAACCTGGCGAGACGGTCGCCATCGTCGGAATGTCCGGTGGCGGGAAATCGTCTTTGATCAGCCTTTTGCCGCGCTTCTGGGACGTGACGGAAGGGCGGATTACTATCGATGGAGTCGATGTCCGCGACTTGAAGCAGCAAAATTTGCGTTATCATATCGGACTGGTGCAGCAAGACAACATTTTGTTTAGCGAATCGGCAAAAGCCAATATTTTGATGGGGAATCCGGAAGCGGATGAACATATGGTTCAGGAAGCTGCCCGCGCCGCCAATGCCCACGATTTTATCAGCGAGCTGCCAGAAGGATACGATACAGAGCTGGGCGAGCGGGGCGTGAAGCTGTCGGGGGGACAAAAGCAGCGGGTCGCTATCGCCCGGGTGTTTTTGCGCGATCCGGGAATATTGATTTTGGATGAAGCGACCTCTGCTCTCGATCTGGAGTCGGAGCATATGATCCAGGAATCGTTGAATCGCCTGACCAGAGGGCGCACGACGCTCATTGTGGCGCATCGCCTGTCCACGATCACCCATGCAGACAAAATCATCGTCATGCGCGAGGGACAAATTGTGGAACAGGGCAAGCATGAGGAGTTGCTGGAACAAAAAGGCGTGTACTATGGCCTGTGGAGCGTCCAGGATTTGGGGATTGATCGAGGGGGAATGGAGGGAATCTGATGGAAATATGGCGCCGCAATCTATACGTGTTATGCGGATCGCTGTTTGTCGTCATGGTGGCGATGAGTATGATCATGCCTTTTTTGCCGCTGTACATTCAGCAAGATTTCGGAATTGACGATCCGCATCAGGTGACAGCATGGGCGGGAATTATTTTCGGGGCCAACTTTTTGACCGCCGGACTCGTTTCTCCCATTTGGGGGAACTTGGCTGACAAGCACGGACGCAAGATCATGATTTTGCGATCCGGCTACTTCATGTCGATCACGGTAGCGTTGACAGGCTTTGCAGGCAGTCTGTGGCAACTGTTGGCGCTGCGGCTGATCAACGGACTGGTGGGAGGAATCATCCCGGCCAGTACGGCGCTGGTTGCCTCTTCCGTTCCGAAAGAGCGCATCGGCTGGGCGCAAGGGCTTTTGCAATCGTTTATCACGGCAGGGACGATTATGGGACCGCTTTTTGGCGGAGTGCTGGCGAATCAAATCGGCTTTCGCATGATCTTCCTGATTACAGGCAGTCTGCTGTTGCTGGCGACTTTGGTCATTACGTTTACGGTAAAAGAGAGCTTCGTTCCACCTGAAAAAAAGGACCGGTCCAGCCTGAAGGAAGATTTTCAAATGATCTTTTCGTCCAAAGAGCTGCCGGCGCTCTTTTTTGTAACCGTGATGATCCAGTTTGCCTTGTTCAGCATCGTGCCTGTATTGCCGATCTACATATCGCAGCTGGTCCAATCAGAAGGAGCAAAAGTCGCGCTGTGGGCCGGAATCGTCCAGGCGGCGATGGGGATTGCCAATGTGTTTGCTTCTCCGCAGCTCGGGCGCTTGGGTGATCGCTTTGGCTCGCAAAAGGTGCTGCTGTTCGCCTTGCTTGGAGCAGCGATCCTGTTTATTCCGCAGGGGCTTGTCTGGACCGTGTGGCAACTGGTCGTGCTAAGGTTTTTGCTCGGTTTGTCGCTGGGAGGCTTGCTCCCGTCAGTCAATGCGCTTTTGCGGCGGGCCACGCCATCCCATATGGTCAGTCGCGTCTACGGTTACAACAACAGCTTCGTCAGCATCGGAAGCATGCTCGGGCCGATGATCGGCGGTTTTATGGCTGGCTACGTAAGCATCAACGGCGTGTTTTTTATGACGAGTGCTTTTTTGTTCATCAATGCAGGCTGGGTGTACTACAGCTTTTTCCGCAACAAAACTGTACAATCTACAGATTCTGGAATAGACTAAAACATATTGGATGAAAAGAGGTGCACCTCCATTGTGATGATCGGTCGGCAGGAATAATCGCATATTCCGTCAGGGCGATGGAAACATGTCCTGAACCGACAGGAGGTTGTGCATCGTGTGGCATAGACGTTTTCTATTCCTCTGGGCGGGTCAGACATTGGCCAATCTGGGGGATGTTTTTTATATTGTGGCGTTCATTTCGGTCATTTACGCCGTATCCGGTTCTGTCATGTACACGGCGTTTGTTCCGGTGGTCATTTTGTCGGCGCAATCGGTCAGCGGCTTGACAGCGCCGTTGCTTTTTCGCAGACTGTCGCTTCCGTCCATGCTGGTGCTGTCGCAAGCGCTGAAGACGTGCTTGCTCGCGGCAGCGGCTGTGCTTGTCGACAGGACAGCAGGCACCAACGGTCAGGCGATCTGGCTGCTGTTCGGATTGGGCGGGCTGATTGCCTTTATGGATGGCTGGGCCAATCCCGTACGCAATGCGTTGGTGCCGCAGCTTGTGGAACGCGAGCAGCTGATCAGGGCGAACGGCTTGCTTGCGACTTCCGATCAGACGGTTCATTTTGCCGGTTGGGCAGCGGGTGGACTGCTCGTGGCGTTCCTCGGAGCAAGTGCGGTTTTGTGGGGAACGGTAGCGGCTTATGTGTTGGCATCTTTGGCAATGCTCGCGGTCAAGCCGGAAAAAGTTGCTCCAGACATGACGGTTGTCGAGCCGCCGCAGGAAAATTGGCTGACAGGCTGGAAAGCGATTCGCGATGTGCCGCTCTTGCGGCAGCTCGTCGCACTGGATGTCGTCATGGGCGTCTCGGGAGCGGTCTGGATTGCGGCTATTTTGTTGCCGTACGTGCTGGAAGCGTTGGGCCGAGGAGAAGAGTGGTGGGGCTACATCAATGCAGGCTACCTGCTCGGCTCCATTTTGGGGGGCACGCTGCTGCTGAAGTACGCGGACAAGATGAATCGCCAGCTGTATCGCTGGCTGCTGGCAGGTGTTGGCGGGGCTGCTGCGATGTCCTTGCTGTTTGGCAGTACGACGTATCCGCTGGCTGCCTTGCTCTTTTCCTTTGCGCTGGGGCCGTTTTTGGAGATAGCCCTGGTGAGCAAGCAGACAATTTTGCAGCAGGAGACGGAGACGACGATGCTGCCGTACGTTCTGTCAGCAAAAGGGACCATCGATGCGCTGGTGTTTGGACTTTCCTCGCTGTTGATGGGGGCGCTGGCGCAGTGGCTTGGCCCGAGAGCGGTTTATTTGCTCTCCGCAGTGCTTTTGGCAGGCGCGGCCTTTTTCGTTTGGCGTTTGCGGCAAAAGCAACTCGCAAGTGCGCGCAAGCAAACTGTCTAAAACATGTAACCCTCTGGCGATTGCCGGAGGGTTTTTTGATACAATGACAGGTAAGAAAACAAGGAGTGGAGTGAGCCGCATGAACATTCTCGTTTTGCATGGTAGCTCAAGAGAGGGTGGCAATACCGAACAGCTGACGAATATCGCGCTGGAAGGGATCCCGCACACAAGCATTCACCTGCGGGAGAAAAACATTTTGCCGATCCACGATCAGCGGCATGTGGAAGGTGGCTTCACGGCGGTAGCAGATGATTACGACGAAGTGACGGAAGCCGTTTTGGCCCACGATTTTTTGATCTTTTCCACCCCGATCTATTGGTACGGCATGTCCGGCTACATGAAAAATTACGTGGATCGCTGGTCGCAAAGCTTGCGGGACAAACGTTACGCCTTCAAGGAATCGCTCGGGCGCAAACAGGCTTATGTCATCACGACGGGCGGCGACCAGCCAAGGATCAAAGGACTGCCGCTGATCCAGCAGTTTCAGTACGTCTTTTCTTTTGTGGGAATGCCGTATGCGGGCTACATCATTGGCGAGGGCAACAAGCCGGGGGATGTTCTCGCGGATGCGCAGGCTGTGGCTTCGGCTAAGCAGCTCAATGCGTGGCTGAAATCGCAGCAATAAGGCAGAAAAAAAGACCGGAAATCCGGTCCCAGATTGTCGAGAAACCCCACACATGGTGAGGTTTCTTTTGCTTTTTAAAAAGCTATTTGCTGGTCGGAGTCGCGCCCTTCAGATGGCGCAAAATCGCCATCAAATCGAGTTCGCCCAACCCTTCCTCCAGGGCGTGGCGATAGGTGGCCTGCGCGGATTCCGCCAAAGGAGTAGCTACGCCAGCCTCGCGGGCAAGCCGCAAATCTTTTGCCATATGCTTCAAGGCAAAAGCGGCAGGGAAGTCGTCTGCGAGAATCGAAGCAGCTTTGCCGCGAATCAGCGAGGTTCCTACTGCGCTTTGCGAGATAATCTCCAGCATTTGCTCGGTGTCGATGCCAAGCGAGCGGGCGAACAGCAACGTTTCCGCTACTCCTTGTACCGTGATGCCGAGCAGCAGGTTGATCGCCAGCTTGGCAGACGTTCCCGCTCCATGCGACCCGAGGTAAACAGCTGCTTTGCCGAGCTTGTCCAGCATCGGCTTCGCTACGTCATAATCCGCTTTCTCGCCGCCGACCATGATGACCAGTTGCGCTTCCTTCGCCGGACCGACACTGCCAGAGACGGGAGTGTCGAGAAAACGCAGCCCGACTTTTTTGCTTTGCTCCGCCAAAAAGCGGGAAGTCTCCGGCGCAATCGTACTCATGTCGATCGCGAGCTTGCCGGAAACGCGGGCAGACAGCAAGCCGTCTGTTCCTGTATAAATGGCTTTCACAGCCTCGTCATCACTTACCATGGTGAACAACACATCGCATTCATCGACCAGTTGCGCGAGTGATTCGGTTTGCTTCGCGCCGAGCGCAACGAGCGGAGCCGCTTTTTCGGGTGAGCGGTTCCAGACGCGGACAGCGTAGCCTGCGGACAGCAAGTTGCTTGCCATCGGTACGCCCATGTTGCCCAAGCCAATCCAACCTATGATCATGTCTGATTACTCCTTTTCATCCATTTGTTTTCCGACCTGCTTTTGCACAAGCTCTTTCAAGGCAGCGTGTTTCGATTCGGTCATGGCAAACAGCTCGTCGAAGCCGCCCGGCAATGTTTTGGCGAGCACGCGCAGCCCTTCTTCGGTGATTCCGCCTTTTGTCGCAACGCGCTCGATTAGCTGGTCGAAGCCAAGCTGTTCGTTTTTCAAAAGCAAAGCGGTGCCGAGCATCGTTTCCACGAGAATGGTTCTGGCTGTCGCAATGTCAAGCTCCGGTGTCTTGCGGACCGCTGCTTGTGCAAACGAATCGAGCATCCCGGCTATCAGTCCGGGTGCGCTGCTGCTCAAAATTGTGGCTGTTTCGATATTCGTCTCTGTCACTTCCTGCACTTCGCCGATTGCGGACAGCAGGGTGAACAAGCGGCTTCGTTCCTCTGAACTCACCCTGTCGCTTACCGTATACAACGAAACGCCGTGCAGCTCGGATGACGTCACGGTAGGAATCACTTTGCTGACTGGCCCGGCATGAACGTTCTCCAGGTCGGAGATGCTGACTCCGGCAGCGACAGAGACGATGTGCTTCTCGCGAGGAATCGTCAGCTTTTCCAGAACAGGCAGGATGTCCAGCGGCTTCGTACAGATGAAAATCAGGCTGGCCTGCTCGCAAATCGCTTGGGCGCTATCCGCGACAGCTACTCCAAAACGGGCTTGCAGCGCGTCCGCTTTTGCCCGCGTGCGGTTGAAAACGACGATGTGTTCAGGGGAAATCACTGCGCTTTTGCAAAAAGACTTCACCAGCATTTGCCCCATACTTCCTAATCCGATAATCCCGATGCGCATGTGCAAAACCTCCCGTCCCATTGTATCGTAAGTCTACGCAAAAAGGTACAGTCTCCCGGTAGGGAAGAGACTGTACCTTGTACTAAGCTTGTATTGGTTTTGGCTTTGTCAAAAGCGATGCGATTAGTCGTCCGAGCTTCGGAAGATCATGATGTACTTCGCGAGTTCGAGTACAGAGATCAGAGCGGCGGCGACGTAAGTGAGGGCGGCAGCACCGAGCACTCTGCTTGCCCCGCGTTCTTCTTCGTTGCGGATAAAGCCCATTCGCACCATCAGCTCTTTGGCACGGCTGCTGGCGTTGAACTCGACTGGCAACGTGATGAGCTGGAAGGCAACGGCACCGGAGAAGAAAATGATCCCCAGGAGCAAAAGACCGGACATATGGAAGAAGAAACCGGCGAGCAGCAAGAGCGGCGCAACACCCGATACGAGATTGACAACCGGGAAAATGCGGTGGCGCGCTACGAGCATCGGATAAGAAACTTTATGCTGGATCGCATGGCCGACTTCGTGACAAGCAACAGACAGCGAAGCGATGGAGTTGCCAAAGTATACAGGATCGGACAGGCGAACCACACGGGACATCGGATCGTAGTGGTCAGTCAGCGTACCTGGAATATGTTCGACGGGAACGTTGGTCAAACCGTTTGCATCGAGCATCCGTCTCGCCGCTTCAGCCCCGGTCAAACCGGAAGAAGTAGGGACCTCGGCATAGCGGTTGAAGGTGCCTTTTACTCGGAATTGAGCCCAGAGAGACAGTCCGAATGCAATGAGTATCAGAAAATCCATCGGGTGAAAAAACATTGAACAATCACTCCTTTTTATCTGCATGAAGAAACACAATAGCAGTTCCTTACACATTTTGTCCCATATCCATGTATACGAATAAGTGTCAGGGCAGTTTCATTAATTTTATTGTACAATCTCTGACCATTCTTGACAATATCACCACCTGCTTATATGTGCAGATTGACTCTTGCTATATGTGAAGCCAGCTTTTCCTCACATAAAAAAACAGACACATCCGTGAAGAATGTGTCTGTCTTTTCGCCGTTTACCGATCGTGGTTTTGCGTTTTGTGATGCTCGGTTTTGCGCGGGTTTTGGAAGCCGACGACCTCCAGCATTTTGCTGCTCTCTTTGGAATCCAGCGTCTTTTCCGGAGCTTGCGGGTACGTTTTTTCGCCTTTTGACACCTAGATCTCCTCCTCGCGATGATACTCACTGCAATCGTTAGTATCTCCAAAAGGCAGGAAACCGGGCTTGGCAATGCTTGTCTCGGCGTCAGGCTCACGTACGCAGCTAAGCTACGCTACGCGTTCAATTGTGCGAAGGCGCGGTCGACAGCCGAGATTGTTTGCCGGATGTCATCTTCCGTGTGCGCGGTGGTGATGAACCACGCCTCGTACTTGGAAGGAGCGAGGCAAATGCCTTCATCCAGCAAAAGGCGGAACATGCGGGCGAACAGCTCGCCGTCTGCTTTTTGCGCTGCATCGTAATCGCGAACAGGCTCGTCTGTAAAGTACACAGCCATGGCCCCTTTGACGCGGTTGAGCTGGATGGTGACGCCGTGCTTGCTCGCCGCATCGCGGATGCCTTTTTCCAGCAGCGCGCCGAGTCGCTCAAATTCATCGTACACGCCAGGCTGTTTCAGCACTTCCAGACATGCGATTCCGGCGCGGATCGATGCGGGATTGCCCGCCATTGTGCCCGCTTGGTAGGCAGGACCGAGCGGCGCGACTTGCTCCATAATCTCGCGGCGTCCGCCATATGCTCCGATTGGCAAGCCGCCACCGATGATTTTTCCGAGCGCGGTCAGGTCAGGCGTTACGCCCAGCAAGTTTTGCGCACCGCCGTAGCAGAAGCGGAATGCGGTGATGACCTCGTCGTACACAACGAGCGCGCCTGCCTCGTGCGTGATGCGGTTCACTTCCTCCAAAAAGCCTGGCTCCGGCGTGACGATACCGAAGTTGCCGACGATTGGTTCGACCAGGACGCAAGCCGTTTCGTTGCCCCATTTGCCCATCGCTTCGGCGAACGCTGCAACGTCATTGAATGGAACCGTGATCACTTCGCTGGCGATGCTTTGCGGAATGCCCGCACTGTCAGGGATGCCGAGTGTGGAAGGGCCGGAGCCTGCCGCAACCAGCACGAGATCGGAGTGACCGTGGTAGCAGCCCGCAAATTTGATGATTTTCACGCGTCCGGTGTAGGCGCGTGCCACGCGAATGCACGTCATGACGGATTCCGTACCGGAGTTGTTGAAGCGGATGCGCTCCATGGATGGAATCGCTTCGCGGATCATGTTCGCAAAAGTGACTTCCCAAGGAGTTGGCGTACCGTACAACGTTCCATTGGCCGCCGCTTCCGTAATGGCTTTTGTGACGTGCGGGTGAGCATGTCCGGTAATAATCGGGCCATACGCCGCCAAGTAGTCAATATATCGATTGCCGTCCACGTCCCAGAAATACGCGCCCTGGGCACGCTCCATCGTAACGGGCGCTCCCCCGCCTACGGCCTTGAAAGAACGGGAAGGGCTGTTTACCCCGCCGAGAATAACATCCATGGCTTGTTCGTGCAGTTGCGCGGATCGTTCACGTTTCATGCGATTTTCCCTCTTTTCTTTTCAAAAAAGTCCTTCATTATCTTAACACAGCAAAAGTCACCTGGATATGGATGGGGAGCTATAGCTGGGGAAAAGGAAAAATGATACAATTTTCAAGCAAATCACTTCACGTAAAAGGCGGTAATCCACCATGAAACTTGAGTGCATCTCCATCAAAGGAACCGGCAATACCAATGAGGACGCCTATGTGATCTCGCAAGCCGATCAGGTGTACGCGGTGATCGACGGCGTCTCGTCGCTCGTTCCGTACGAAAACCGATTCGGGCAGACAGGAGGAGCGATTGCAGCCGAGCTGGTGAAAAGGAAGCTGGAAATCATGCCGCCTGACGCTGTGCTGTCCGATTACCTGACGTTTGTCAACGAAAAGCTGCGGGAATTGATGCGCGAGAGCGAGATTGACTGGAAGCAAAAAGAAGCATTGTGGGGAGCGGCATGTGCAGTCGTTCGTGTGAAAGAGCAGCACATCGAGTATGCCCAGACTGGCGATTGCATGATTTTTGCGGTCTATGAAGACGATACGGTGCGGCCTTTGACGTTTCCGCAAGTTTCGCTGCTGGAGCAAAACGCCATTGCCCGGTGGGAAGACGGGATTCGCGAGGGGCTGTCTACCCGAGCCGAGCTGCACGAGCGATGTAAGGACATCCTGATTCATAACCGCTATCAGGCGAACGGATCAGGAGGATATGGCGTTTTGAACGGAGATGCGGCTTGTGCGGATTTCATAGAGTATGGACGGATCAATCGGATCGGATTGAAGGCGCTTGTTTTGGCGACAGACGGTCTGTTCATGCCACGACCAACAGGCGGAAAAGAACCGGGGTGGGAAGAAACGGTATTGCCAATCGTCCACAAAGGGCTGCAACGTTACACGGATGAGCTGATCGCACTGGAAAACAACGATCCCGAATGCATCCGCTACGCCCGCTTCAAAAAGTCGGACGACAAGACGGGCATTGTCGTGAATTTGCGCTGACAGTTTGTTACAGTTTGCCTTTTGCACATTTTCATGCGCTCATATACACTAACAGTTGTTCATGACCGTTTTGCCAGCCGCAAGCGGTCACATCTCTTTGCATGAAAAACGTCAAGGCGTTTTTCCATTAAAAAAAGGATGGTTATCCATGATTCAAGTGAAGAACCTGCAAAAGGAGTTTCGCATCCACCAGGCCAGAGCGGGTCTCGGGGGTGCTTTTCGTGATTTGTTTAGTCGCGAGTATAAGACCGTCAAGGCAGTGAATGACCTTTCTTTTACCGTGGAAGAAGGGGAAATGTTCGCTTTGATTGGGGAAAATGGCGCCGGGAAATCGACGACGATCAAAATGCTGACGGGCATTTTGACGCCAAGCGAGGGCGAGATCGTCATCAACGGCTACGTTCCGTTCAAACAGCGCGAGGAATACGTGCGCTCCATCGGTGTCGTATTCGGACAGCGTTCGCAGCTCTGGTGGGATTTGTCGCCCATGGAGTCGTTCCGGTTGCTGAAAAGCGTCTACAAAGTCGACGGGCCAGAGGGAGATAAGTGGCTAGACCGCTTGATTGAGGAGCTGGAGATCAACCCGTTTGTCAGCCAGCCAGTGCGCAAGCTGAGCCTGGGTCAACGGATGCGCTGCGAGGTAGCGGCGTCATTGATTCACAAGCCGCGCCTGTTGTTCCTCGATGAGCCGACAGTTGGGCTGGACGTCTTGGTGAAGCAAAAAATTCGCGAGTTTTTGCGCAATCTGAACGAAACGGAAAACATGACCATCCTGCTCACGACCCATGACGTTTCCGATATTGAAGCGCTCTGTAAGCGGGTGCTGGTCATGGACAAAGGCAAGCTGATTTTTGACGGCCTGCTCAGTGACCTGAAGGAAAAGTGGGGCAATGGCACAGAGGTGTCTTTCCAGATGAAAAAGCGCACACCCGCCGACGAGCTGCGCAAGACGCTTGGCGAGATGCCGTGCGAAATTTCCCAGGTAAACGAATATACAATCAGTGTGAAAGTGCCGCAGAGCCAGGAAATGCTGCCGTTTGTCCTGTCAACGGTCATGTCGACGTTCGAGGTCAGCGACGTAAAAATCATGGAGACGAGCACAGAAGATATTGTCCGCAACATTTACCAGGTGGATACAGGGGTGCGGGGCCATGCATAAGCTCTACATGGAACTGATCCGCATGCGCTTTTTGACCATGCTCGCTTACCGGGTGAATTACTACAGCGGGATCATTATTTACGCGATCAACATCGGAGCGTACTACTTTTTGTGGGGCGCAATCTACGGCGGCCAGCAGCAGCTTGGCGGCCTGTCGGTCGAGCAAATGACTTCCTACGTCGCGATTGCCTGGATGTCGCGCGCCTTTTACTTCAACAACATCGATACGGAAATTGCCCAGGATGTACGGGAGGGTAAGGTCGCGATCGAGATGATCCGCCCTTACAATTACTTGTCGGTCAAGACAGCGCAAGCATTTGGGGAAGGGATATTCCGCTTCCTGTTTTTCGCAGGGCCAGGAATTTTTCTCATCAGCTTGATTATCCCGTTTCATTTTCCCGCGACAGCGACTGGCTGGGGATTGTATTTGATCAGTCTCATGTTTGCTTTTTTGATCAACACGCAAATCAACCTGCTGACGGGGCTGTTCACCTTTTTCCTGTTCCGCAACGACGGGATGATGCGGGCGAAGCGTGTCGTCGTTGATTTGATGTCGGGCCTGGTGCTGCCGATCAGCTTTTTCCCGGGCTGGGCGCAAACGGTTATGGGCTTTTTGCCATTCCAGGCCGTCAACTACTATCCGAGCCTGATTTTCACAGGGGCGATTACTCCGGGGCGTTCCTGGGAGTTGATCGGCTTCCAGGCGATCTGGATGGTTGTTATTCTGGTTCCGATTCTGATTTTGTGGCGCATGGCCCGAAATCGGCTGGTCGTGCAAGGGGGGTAGCATATGCAAAACGTCAAGCACATTTTCGGTATTTTCGCCGACTACCTGGGCCAGTATTTCAAGACGAGACTTGCCTATCGGGCTGACTTTCTCGGGGATTTTGTGTCCAACTTGATTTCCGAGCTGATCAATCTAGTGTTCATCATCGTCGTCTTCACGCATGTGCCGTTGATGAAGGAATGGACGCGGGACGAAATCATTTTCATTTACGGTTTCTTTTTGGTGCCGTATGCCTTATTCTCGATGTTTTTCGGGTTTTGGGACTTCAACGAACGCTATATTATCCGGGGTGAAATGGACCGCATCTTGACCAGGCCGATCCACAATCTGGCACAGGTCTGTCTGGAGTCGATCGCACCGGACCGGATTTTCGGCGTCATCACAGGGCTGATCATCATGGGCTATGCTGCTTTTCAGCTCGATTTGACGTTTTACTGGTACGACCTGTTCATCTTCATCGGGCTTGTGATCAGTGGCGCCCTGATTTACGGCGGGGTGTACACGGCGATTGCCGCCGTCAGCTTTTTCTCCGATTCCCGGACAGGAATTGCCCCGATGATTTACAACATCCAGCAGTACGGGCGTTACCCCGTGGATGTGTACAACAAAGCGATTCGCTTCGTGCTGACTTACGTGCTGCCGTTTGCTTTTGTCGGGATTTACCCGGCGGCTTACTTTTTGCGAAAAGAAGTGTGGTATACGTACGCAGCACTTACTCCGGTAGTCGCGGTCATCTTCTTTGGCATCGGCTTGCTCGTCTGGAACTGGGGCGTCACCAAGTATCGGGGAGCAGGGTCGTAGTGGCAGAAGCCACTTTTGGTGCGATTTGGTAGGCAGGAGCAGGATTATGGATTTTTATTTGGGAACGGTTATGGTAATATTAGAGGTAACGAGCTTGAAAGAAAAAAAGACCGTCCGGGGGCTACCGGAACGGTCTGGTCTGTACAAACGAGGCTTCCCTCAAAGGGGACGGCTCACAGTTTTGTGAAGAATAGACCGCCGAGGAGCAGTCAACTCAAGGGCGGTCTATTTCTTTTAGGTCCAGGTAACTACCTATAGCACGTGGCGACTTTAGGCTGAGAAGCCCCATTTTTTTAAAAATATATCCAACTAAATCAATTGGAAAATAACAATAAAATGTCGATTTAACAGTTTCGTCTATTGTCAAATCGAAAAAGCGCAGTATAATATGCTGTATACAACTACACAATTCCTTCAGGGCAGGGTGAAATTCCCGACCGGCGGTGATGGTGCAATCAGCACGTCAAGCCCGCGAGCCTCCCGAGCTGTTGACAGCGACGGAGTGCAGGATCTGGTGAGATTCCAGAGCCGACAGTACAGTCTGGATGGGAGAAGGATGACGACAGTACGTTTACCACACACGTGCTTGTTTGCCTGTGCTGACAGGACAGATGCGATGAGGCATGCATGATGAGCCGCCTCGTTGTTTCTTGAACCTGTGTTTATTGCACATGCTTTGTCATACGCCTGTAAGCTGCCCTGAGAATTATTCTCAGGGTATTTTTATGTTTGCAAAAGCGTAGACATTTTGGCACGTGTGGGCAAGACCGCTGTTGCCATTCCTCAGAAGGAGAAAAAACGAGGAGATGGTACACATGAAAGAAACAGCCCTGCACACATCGCGCAGAGCAACCCAGCGGATCGTGACGATTCCGATGCTGGCAGCCGTTGCTTTTATCTTGCAGTATTTGGAGGTTCCCGTTCCGCTGATGCCGAGCTTTTTGAAGCTTGATTTCAGTACGTTGCCAGCGCTGATCGGCGGACTCATGTACGGCCCTGTAGCCGGCATTATCATCGAAGTTTTGAAAAATACATTGCACATGCTCTTTAAAAATACAGACGGATTGTTGATCGGAGAGCTTGCCAACGTCGTGGCGGGCGCCAGCTTTATTTTGCCAGCCGTCCTTCTGCAACGCAGCGGTCAAGGGAAAAAAGGCTTTTTATCGGGCCTCGCGCTTGGAACGTTGCTGATGACGATTGTCATGGCTGTTGCCAATGCGTACGTCCTGCTCCCGGCATACGCCGCTCTTTATCAGATGCCGATGGCAGAGCTGTTGGCCATGTTCAACGCAACCAGCGTCTGGTCCCTGGTCATGGTCGGTATCGTTCCGTTCAACCTGTTCAAAGGGGTCGTGCTCGCGCTGGTCGCGTATCCGGTCTACGCCAAGCTTGGTGCGCGCATTGCCCTCAGAACCACAAATTGACAACGGCTGCGCGACTTGCTAAGATATTCCCTAACAAAAAGCAGTTTAGCGAAAAGGCTATGAAAGGACCCGCAGCTATATCCTGGTTCCAGAGAGTCGGCCCTAGTCTGGAAGGCTGATACGAGGCGTACCTGCACCCCATCCTGAAGCCGCCAGCGACGAGCTGGTCCGGTTGCCCGCCGTTATCGGGTTGTTGAGTGGACTTATGGCTTGTGCCATGGTCAATCAGGGTGGTACCGCGGAAGTGAATCCTCCGTCCCTTTTTTGGGATGGGGGATTTTTTGCATTTTCATGTAAGAAAAAAGGAGCGTAGAAGGATGAAAGAGGACAAAGCGTTCGTAAAAGAAATTACACCGCAGTCGGAAGATTTTTCGCGCTGGTACATCGAGGCGATCAAAAAAGCGGATTTGATGGATTACACGCCAGTGCGCGGCTGCATCGTCTTCAAACCGGATGGCTTCGAGCTGTGGGAGCGCATCCAGGAGGCGATGGACAAAAGGTTCAAAGAGACGGGACACCGCAACGCCTACTTCCCAATGCTGATTCCCGAGTCCTTTTTCCAAAAAGAAAAAGAGCACATCGAGGGCTTCAACCCAGAGCTGCCTTGGGTGACGGAAGCGGGAGGAGAGCAGCTGGAGGAAAAGCTTGCCCTGCGCCCGACTTCGGAGACGATCATCGGACATATGTACGCGCAGTGGATTCAGAGCTACCGCGACTTGCCGATTCTGATTAACCAGTGGGCAAACGTGTTCCGCTGGGAAAAGCGCACCATGCCATTCTTGCGTACTTCAGAATTTTTGTGGCAGGAAGGCCATACCGCCCATGCGAACGAGGAAGAAGCGCGCCAGGAGACCATGCAGATGCTGGAGATTTATCGCGAGGTTGTGGAGCAGGAGCTGGCGATTCCGGTATGGAAAGGGCAAAAAACGCCAAGCGAGCGCTTTGCAGGAGCAGTCGACACGTACTCCATCGAGGCGATGATGAAGGATGGCAAAGCGGTGCAGGCCGGAACCTCCCACTACTTGGGCGACAAGTTTGCGCGCGGCTTTGAGATCAAGTTCCTGGATCGCGACAATCAGTTCAAATACGTGCATACGACTTCATGGGGCAGCTCTACCCGCTTGATCGGCTCGATGATCATGGTGCACGGCGACGACCGCGGTCTGGCTTTGCCGCCTCGGATGGCACCGACTCAGGTCATCATGATCCCAGTCGGACCGATGAAGCTGCGCGATCAGGTCATGGTTGCATTCGATCCGCTGTTCGACGAGATCAAAGCGGCAGGCGTTCGCGTCCGGGCAGACTTGCGCGAGGAAACTCCGGGCTGGAAGTTCAACGAATGGGAGATGCGCGGTGTGCCGCTTCGTCTGGAGCTTGGGCCGCGCGACGTGGAAAACGGCCAGGCGATTCTCGCTCGCCGCGATACCGGGGAGAAAATAACCGTGCCACTGGAAGGCATTGCGCAGACGATTGCCCAATTGCTCGAAGACATCCAGCAAAATATGTTCCAAAAAGCGCTGGCCTTCCGGGAAGCCCATTCGCATCTCGAAATCGATACGCTCGCGCAGCTGTCCGCGCACATCGAAAAATGTGAGAACGAAAACACGCCAAGCGGCTGGGTGCTCGCAGGCTGGTGCGGAGACGATGCGTGTGAGTCCAAGGTCAAGGAAGAGACGAAGTTCACGTCCCGCAACATTCCGTTTGAACCGCCTGCGCAAAAATCGGTCTGCATTTGCTGCGGCAAAGAGGCGAAGCATACGGTTTGGTTTGGCCGTTCGTACTAAGGTTTCAGTTAATAAACAAAACAAACAAGGGAGTGCTCCCCGTACGTAACGGAGCACTCCCTTTTGCATCCACAGAAGTCAGCGTGTGCGGGCAGGTTGTAAAGTATTTCCATTAACGTAATTTATCATTCGAGTAAAAAGTATATACATAAAAGTAAATATTTTGTATTTTTATTGATGGTTATAGAAACGACTCCACGAAGTATGTAATGTACATGGACCCATGGGATGGTCAACATTTTACTATGACTTATGACTCTTTCTTGGATAGCTCAAGACAAGAATAGATTGGCTCATTGTATGGTTTTGAGTCAGAATAATTTAAGGAGGGCAGTTGTATGAAGAGATATGTTTGGACATTGTTCGGTGCAGTTATAGTTGCTGGAATATCATTGGCTACTTGGGCTGGTGCATCCAATCAAGGGAATAAGGAAGCACTAAATGCATACAAGAAAATGGAACAAGCCCGGAATCAAGAGAACAAATCTTTGAACGAATCGAGCAATAATTTTACGCTGTCAGACTTCTCAATTCCAGGAGCTTTATTGTCAGAAGCGGATAAAATCAGCAAATACAAAGATTCAAACGTTCATGAGTTATTGACTGCGCATGATGAGAAGCTTTCGTTTATTATGGAAGGTGATGAAGTAAAAGGTATCGCTATAGCAACAGATACGGAGCCAATCATGGCAGGTGGTGAAAAAACCGGCCCTGAATTGTTTGACCTTCATGAAAAAATAAAAAACGATCTTGGTGACAAGGTCAACCTTATGTACTTTAGTTATGCAGGCGGATTTGTTTTTGTTGCTACTGATAACAAAGGGGAGGAAAGCTTGTGGCTCGATCAACGCGCTGCTCAGTTTCTGGAGCTTTCTCCTCACGTTCAACTCGATTCCGAAGAAGTTTTGCAACAAATCCGAAACAATATAAATCAATAAAATGACAAGGGGGCGTCTCTTCGTCGAGCAATCGACTTTTGAGGTAGCCCCTTCGTATTATGCGGTCAAAATCCGTATATGAAAAAATCTCAGCCATGCAAGACTGTCTATTAACGAAGTAATAGCAGGTTAGGCAACCCGAATCAATCAGCGGCCAAGCACCCAGTCAACAAACGCCTGCGCGTCAGAAAAGCGATAGTCCGGCTCAGGATCGAAGCTCCCGGCCTTCTGGGTGACAAGCAGCCAGTCAACGCCGACCGTAGTCAGCCCTGCGGCGCGTCCCGCGATGATGTCTGCGTCGCTGTCGCCCACAAAAATCGCATTCTCGGCTGTAGCTCCCAGCTGTTTCAGCGCTGTGAAAATGCCTTCCGGATGCGGCTTCGGCTCGGTCACCTCATCGCCTGTGATCACGACAGAAAAATACTTTTCCAATCCCCACTCGCGCAGCGATATATCTGCACTTCTGCGCCCTTTTCCCGTCACGACTCCCATCTGAATGCCCGCAGAATGCAACTGTTCAAGCATCTTTGCAAGCTGCGGAGGATTTTGCACCTGAGCGTGCTCAAGCGTGTACACATGGAAAAAATGATCGAGAGCGGCTTCGTGTTCATGGGCGGGCAGCTTGTTTTGCAAAATGCCAGTTTCGGTTGGACCAAACATCGCTACGATTTGCGCATCGGAGTAGTGCTCTTGCAAAAAGCGCTGAAAAGTAGAGCGAAAGGCCGTAAAAATGAGCGGGAGCGTATCGGCGACTGTACCGTCAAAATCAAACAAAATCGTGCGCATGGCTGCCCCTCCTTTGGAATAAAAAAAGAAAAACCATCTCTCTTGATGGTTTTCCTGGTGTTGGTCGATTTCCTTTTTACAGCTTTACAGCGGCTTGTTCTGGTCGTCTTGCTCCTCAAACTGCTCTTCCGAATCGTCTGTCGGCTCAGCAGGCGTCAGCGGAAACAAGACGTCGAAAAACTTGAACTTGCGGCGGCCTTGCTCGTTTTTGAAGCCTTTGTACTTTTGCAACAGGTCGCTGATGTCGTCCACCAACTGATTGCGTTCTTCCTGGCTCAAATAAAATTCAGTCAGGTTGAAAGCAAAAGTATTCTGGTATTCCTTGCGAACATCCTGATCGCTTGCAACGAAACGATTGAGTGTCCTCATGAGATCCTTTTCTGTGGTGCGAAACGGAGTGAACATGACGTCACTCAATTGCTGTGCATTTTCTTCAATCATAAGCTGAAGCTTAACCTGAATCACCTTGGCGACTGGCTCGTAGTATTTCTCCACGATGGAACCTTTGACGCGGGTATCTACCTGTTCGAGCAAACCAACACGCACAAGTTCCTTCACGTGGTAGTGAAGACGTGCAGCATTTTCGCCTAGTTCCGTAGCGATTTGTTTGGCCGTACGCGGCTCCAAATCCTCGAAGAGTTCTAGAATCTTAACCCTTTCTGCTATGGCAAGGGATTTAAGCGCTTCTGGATCCGTTACTTCAAAAAACTCTTTCATGCCAATTCTCACCATCCAACTGACTAGGCCATTTTTTTATTTTTCTTAATTAATTCTATCGTTTTCTGCTAGAAAGCGCAACGTATATGCGGATGAAGTACCTGTAAGCTTGTGGTAAAATGAAACCAGTGATTTTTACGGGGGGATGAGCATGATCGAAACCGGACAAGCCGCGCCTTTATTTACTTTGCAGGCAAACAATGAACAGACGATTTCGCTTTCGCAATACCGCGGAAAAAATGTCGTGCTTTATTTTTATCCAAAAGACATGACGCCGGGCTGCACGACCGAAGCGTGCGATTTTCGAGACTATCACCCGATGTTTGCGGAGCTGGACACTGTCGTGCTCGGAATCAGCCCGGATTCCGTGAAGTCGCATGACAAGTTTATTGCGAAGCACGAGCTTCCGTTTGTGCTTTTGGCCGATCCGGAGCATGAAGTTGCGGAGGCGTACGGCGTTTGGGTGCTGAAAAAAATGTACGGCCGCGAGTACATGGGAATTGAGCGGAGCACTTTTGTGATCGACAAGGAAGGCAACATCGCCAAGGTGTGGCCGAAAGTGAAAGTAAAAGGGCACGTACAGGAAGTGCTCCAGTTTATCAAGGAAGAGCTGCAAAGCTAAAATCGGCGTTTAATACATAGTCATAGTACATAAAAGGAGGATTTTCTCATGGGTGTGTCTACCGAGTATGTCGTTCAAGCTTTTTGCCAATTGGCGAATATCCCGAGTCCGTCTGGCAACACAGAAAAAGTAATGGCGTGGGTCGCCGGGGAACTGGAGCAGCTTGGCGTGGAGTACAAACGGACGAACAAGGGAGCGATTGTCGCTACCGTGCCGGGGGCGCGTGATGACAAGGCGCGTTTGCTGACGGCGCACGTCGATACGCTGGGAGCCATGGTCAAAGAAATCAAAAGCAACGGACGCCTCAAGCTGACGTTGATCGGCGGTTTTGAGTTCAATGCCGTGGAAGGCGAGCACTGCACAGTGGAAACAGCGAGTGGCCGCCTGGTGACCGGGACGATTTTGTCTACGAAAGCATCTGTTCACGTCTATGGCCGCGAAGCAGGCAAGGCAGAAAGAACCGACTCCAACATGGAAGTTCGTCTGGACGAGAAAGTGACAAACCGCGAGCAAGTACAGGCGTTGGGCATTTCGGTTGGCGATTTTGTTTCGTTCGATCCGCGCGTGACGGTAACAGACAGCGGCTTTATCAAATCGCGTCACATCGACGACAAGGCAAGCGTTGCCGTTCTGTTGGGCGTGTTGAAAGCGCTTCGCGAGACGGGCCAACAACTGCCGTATACAACCCACTTTTTCATCAGCAACAACGAAGAAATCGGTTATGGCGGCAATTCCAGCATTCCGGCCAACGTCGTCGAGTATTTGGCGGTTGACATGGGCGCGATCGGCGACGGACAGACGACCGATGAATATTGCGTCTCGATTTGCGCGAAGGATTCCTCCGGGCCGTACCATTACGGATTGCGCAGCCACTTGACCCGTCTGGCGCAGCAAAATGGACTGAATTACGCGGTAGACATTTATCCGTTCTACGGATCAGACGCGAGCGCTGCGCTCAGGGCCGGATACGACATTGTTCACGGCTTGATCGGTCCTGGCGTGGACGCCTCCCACTCCCATGAGCGCACGCATACAGAAGCGCTCGACAATACAGCGAAGCTCGTCATGGCTTACCTGGCTTCCGAGGACATGCAAGCATAGGAGGGCGGCATGAGCAATATGTATCAATGGGCTGATTACTATGACCTGATGCAGCGCGGACTTGCTGGCGATGTTGAATTTTATCTGGAAGAAGCGAAGCAAGCTGGCGGAAAAGTGCTCGATCTGGCCTGCGGGACGGGAAGGATTGCAATCCCGCTGGCTCAGGCCGGAATCGAGGTTACGGGGATCGACCTGTCGCAGGAGATGCTGGCGAAAGCGCAGGAAAAAGCAGATGCGCAAGGCGTCAGCGCCGGATTGAAGCTGTTGCAGGGAGATATGCGCAGTTTCGAGCTGGGGGAAACCTTTTCGCTGATCATGATCCCGTTTCGCTCGTTTTTACATCTCTTGCACGTTCAGGAACAGATGAAGGCGCTTGCCTGTATTCGCAAGCATTTGGCGCCAGGCGGCAAGCTCGTCATGAACGTCTTTGTACCGAAAATCAATCATTTTTACGAAGAAAACGAAAAGATGTCCCTGCGCGGCACACAGATGTTGCCTTCGGGAGAAGAACTGTCGATGTGGGACTACACCCGCTACGATCACTTCCAACAGTTGTGCGAAGTGACCCGCATCTACGAGCGCACAGATGCAAACGGCGTGGTAACCGAGCGGCTGAAGGGACGTTTTGCCTTGCGCTACATTTATCCGTCCGAATTTCATCACTTGTTGCGGTTGAACGGACTGAAAGTGACCAAACGGTACGGAACGTTTGCCAGAGCGCCTTTTGATGCGAGCAGTACGGAGCTGATTGTCGTTTGTGAGTCTGTGTAGCTTACTTGTTCCAGACAAAAACCAATGAAGGCGGGGATCGGAATGAAGATTTATACGAAATCGGGAGACAAAGGCGAAACTTCATTGGTAGCGGGAGTGCGCGTGCCCAAGTTTGCAGATCGCGTCGAGGCGTATGGAACGTGCGACGAGGCCAACTCCCAGATCGGGCTTGCCTTGTCCTTGTTGCCTGTGTCCGATGCGTGGCAAGAACTGCAGGATGTTTTCCACATCATTCAAACCAAGCTGTTCCACGTAGGGGCAGAACTTGCCACGCCGGAAGGGAAAAAGGTCGGCTGGCCGATTGCAGAGGATGATGTTACGTTCCTGGAGGGGCAGATTGACCAGTTGGATGCCAGTCTGCCGCCGCTCACGAACTTTATTTTGCCGGGAGGACATCCCGCTGCTGCTGCCTTCCATGTCGCCCGCACGATGGTGAGACGCGCAGAGCGAAAAGCCGTCCACGTTGCCCAGCAGGAACAGGTGAATCCGTCGGTGGTCAAATATCTCAACCGCCTGTCTGACTATCTGTTCGTCGTCGCCCGTCACGTGAACAAAGAGACGGGTTCTGTGGAGAAAACACTGCATGAATAAACAAAAGTCCCTGATTTTTCAGGGGCTTTTGCTTTTTGGCGGATCGTTTATGAAAGATAGGTGGAGATTCCCGGGCGAAAGGCGATTTTTTCTGTGGAAAACGTGTCGTACAGCCGTTCGGCGTCCCGGCAGGCATTGCCTTCGAGCAGCATCGTCAGCTGGGTGTTGGTTATCGGAAAAAAGGAGAAGCCCTCCATTGCGTTGATGACTGGTTTCATGAAGGCGAGCGGGATGTGGATTTTGCGCACTTTTTGCTTGCCGAGCACCTCGCCGATCGTATCGAGAATTTGTTCGTAGGAGACGGGAGCAGGCCCGCCTGTTTCGTACGTCTGATTGGTTGCCTCGCGATGGTTCAAGGCTTGGACAAAGACGTCCGCTACTGTTTTTCGCGCTACAGGCTGCAACAGGTAAGAGCCGTTTCCGAGCACAGGAGTGACTGGCATGCGAACAAGATCGGCCAGCATGTTTACAAACTCGTCGCCAGGCCCGAAAATGACCGATGGCTGAAAAATGACGTAAGGGATGCCGCTTGCTTTGACAAGTTGCTCCGCTTTGTATTTCGTAAGATGGTACTGGCTCGTGGCGTTTTCTCTTGAACCGAGTGCGCTCATGTGGACGAAGCGTTTTACGCCATGCAGTTTGGCTGCTTCCAGTACGTTGCGCGTGCCGTCGACGTGAATCCGCGAAAAAGTGATTCCTTTTCCCGGCTGCTCGCGAATAATTCCGACCAGGTGAATGACGGCGTCGCAGCCTGCCATGGCTGTTTTCAGCGATTCAGCGTCCAGTATATCCCCAGCCACTTCCGTCACGCTTCCAGGACCAGTCACCTCAGGGAGCAGTTTGCCTTTTGAATCTGCCCGACCTGGCCGGGACAAGCAAACGGTATCGTAGCCTTCTGCAATCAGACGATCCAGCACGCCTTTGCCGACAAAGCCGGTAGCTCCTGTCAGGAAAACTTTCATTCATATCGCCCCCTGTTAAATGATTCCAAGCTTATTGTACATCAGGTCACGAACTGCTTTCCATGGCTTGCGACGATTGCCGAGCTGTTCAAGATCGGTATAATGTAGGAAAAAGGGGGATATATTTATGGCACAACGCAAAGTACCCGTTGCAGACATTCTGGACACACTTCAGCAGATGTACCCGGATGCACACTGCGAGTTGAATTATACAACCCCGTTTGAGCTTTTGATCGCCACGATTCTTTCGGCGCAGTGCACGGATAAGCGGGTGAATGAAATTACAGAACCGATGTTCAAACAGCTGAACCAGCCGGAACACTATTTGCATCTGACGCAGGAAGAAATGGAAGAGCATATAAGAGGGCTGGGATTGTATAAGAATAAGAGTAAAAACATTTTGGAGACCTGTAGAATCTTGTACGAAAAGTACAATGGAGAGGTGCCGCGAACGCACGCCGAGCTGGAGGCGTTGCCGGGAGTAGGTAGAAAAACGGCCAACGTCGTGCTCTCCAATGCGTACGGTGTCCCGGCGATTGCGGTCGATACCCATGTGTTTCGTGTCGGGAATCGCCTGGGCCTTGCCAAGAGCGACAATGTGGACGAAGTAGAGCGTCAGCTGATGAAGAAGATTCCGCGCGAAAAATGGTCGGATGCGCATCATTGGCTGATTTGGCACGGGAGAAGAGTGTGCACGGCGCGCAATCCGAAATGCGATCAATGCCAACTGCAATCCATGTGCAAATACGCTTTGACCGAAGCGAAAAAGGCAGCAAAAGCTTGATTTCCATTTCTTTCTCCGCAATTCGGCGGAATGGATATTGACAGTTTTCGCCGAATAGACGTACACTTATTTAAAGTAATTCTAATCAATGACAAACAGAGTTGATTGATCTTTTGTCTTGCGAAGACTGTGGGGTGTGACAATATGGCACAGCGTGTAGAAAAAGCTGTAGAAATCCTCAAAAACACCGGGGTTCGGATGACACCTCAACGCCATGCAATCTTAACCTATTTGCTGGAGACGATGACTCACCCGACGGCTGACGAAATATACAAAGCTCTCGAAGGCAAATTCCCCAATATGAGCGTCGCGACGATTTACAACAACCTCAGGGTTTTTAAAGATGCGGGTTTGGTAATTGAGCTGACCTACGGGGATGCTTCCAGCCGCTTCGATGCCAATGTGGAAGAAGACCATTACCACGCGATCTGCTCTAGCTGTGGGGCGATCCGGGACTTCCATTTCCCGTACTTGCGGGAGGCGGAAGAGGCTGCGGCGAGAGATATCGGGTTCAAAGTCACCGGCCATCGGATGGAAGTATATGGCGTCTGCGAGTCCTGTCAAAAGAGTACCCTAAATTGAGTTATGTGGATGAACACCTTTTGCCTCAACGAATGTCGAAGAGTTGAGGCAGAAGGTGTTTTTCTGTTGAAATGTGTAACGTTTTGGCTGTTTCAAACGTCTTTTTTTGGAGGGAGAACGGCTCGTCCTGCGTTTTCCAGTATACAAAAGGTTGTGAATCGTTTGAACCAAGGCTATGATCGAAATATTGCAGGAATGATACAGATGATCGGAACCGTGGCGAAAGCCCGTTGGTTGGGAGGAGGGTATAACCGTGAGCATGCAGCTTAATACAGTACCTCGTCCCAGACGCAGAAGGGGAAGAGCGCTGCGCAGACTTTTCATGCTGATGTTTTTCTTGCTCGCCATCTTTGGGAGCATTTACTGGTTTTTCGTGCTGCGGGCGTCAACGGAACATGTGCAGCCGTACGATGGCGCCAAAGATGTCATCGTCTTTGAAGGAAAGCGCATGGATGCTACTTACTTGCTCGACGCGGAGCAAATCTTGCTTCCTTTTGATTTCATTAAAGAGAAAATCGACCCGGCGATCTTTTGGGATGAGCCTACCCGTTCTGTGATCGTGACGACGAAGGACAAAGTTTTGCGGATGGAGAGCGGGGAAGTCGTAGCTCATCTGAACAAGCAGCCAGTCAATTTGCAGGTGCCAGTGAAGGAAGTGGAAGGAAAGCGCTATGTGCCGCTTGATCCGCTCACCAAGCTGTATCCGTTTGCCTTCGAGCGAAAAGCCGATACAGGCGTGCTCCTTGTAGAGCAGGAAGGGTACGAGATCGAGCAGGCGCATGTGATCAGCGGAGAGGAAAAGCAGCTCGTCCGTGTTGGAGCCTCTCACCGGACACCGATCGTAAGCGAGCTGTCCTCCGGGGATACAGTTGATGTTCTCGGAGAACAGGAAGGCTATTACCGCGTGTTGACAGCATCCGGGATTGCAGGCTTTCTTCCGGAGAAAAGCGTTGAGATGTCCGGAAAGCGAAAGGTCAGCTTGCAGCATGCCGGGTCTTCTGGCGAGCAAGTCGCATGGAAGCCTGATGGGCAAAAGGTGAACATGGTTTGGGAGCACGTCGTCAGCAAAAATCCGAATGTCGCCCAGATCGAGACGCTGCCTGGCGTCAATGTGATCGCACCTACCTGGTTTGAATTGAAAGATGCAGAAGGAACGCTTATAAACCGAGCGGACTCGGCGTATGTAAAATGGGCGCATAAGCGCGGCTACCAAGTGTGGGGGCTGGTCACGAACGGCTTCAACCCGGACTGGACCCAATCCGTTCTCGGCAGCTACGACAAGCGAGACAAGCTGATTGTCCAATTGATCCACTATGCCCACTTGTATGATTTGGACGGCATCAACATCGACTTTGAAAACGTGTATTATGAGGACAAGGAGCGGCTCGTCCAGTTTGTCCGCGAGCTGACGCCTTACTTGCATCAGCAAGGACTAACCGTTTCCATCGATGTGACAATCAAGTCCAACGCCAAGACGTGGTCGATGTTTCTGGATCGCAAAGCATTGGCCGAAGTCGTCGACTACATGGCTGTCATGACCTACGATGAGCATTGGGCGGCAAGCCCGAAAGCAGGCTCGGTGGCGTCATTGCCATGGGTCGAAGCAGGCTTGCAAGGAGTATTGGAAGAAGTGCCGAACGAAAAGCTGCTTTTGGGTGTTCCTTTTTACACAAGATTGTGGACAGAAGCCAAGCAGGCTGACGGAACAGTCAAGGTAAGCTCCAAGGCGCTGTCCATGCCGAGAGCGCAGGAGTGGATAGCGGAGCGAAAGCTGACTCCGGTCCTGGATAAAGCATCTGGTCAGCAGTATGTGGAATACCGCGATCCGAAAGACGGGAATGTCTACAAGATGTGGTTGGAGGACGTCTCGTCCATGGCAAAGCGGATGGAGTTAGTGAAGAAATACGATTTGGCTGGAGTCGCCTCGTGGCGGCGAGGGTTCGAAGTGCCGGAGATTTGGCCGACCATCGAGGAAGGCTTGAAAAACGCTATAACCGCTCAGTAAAAAAGAAGCCACCTGCTGCCCGAATGGGAAAGTGCAGGTGGCTTATTGCATCTCGAACGAATGAGAAATCGATCATGTCTGGTTTTGCTGGGGCTGCCCGTCTTCCAGACGCAAAGGCTGTCCGCAAAACATACAGGCATCTTCTTTCCCAAGCATTTTCGTTACTTTTTGGCACGAAGGACATTCTACTTGAGGAGCAGAGGTAGATACCATGCCGGAGATCATAAACAAGACGGTGCTGCCCATCGTCAAAATAAAGCCGATGATCAAAAGCAGCGTCATGAAGATGTGAGAGCCTTTTAACAGGTTGCCAAGGAAAGGTATAAAGTCCAGATATCCTCCGAAAAAAGCGTACCCTGTATACATCAGCAAAATGCCGATCACCATGCTCCAGTTACCCCATGTGCGCATGCGTTTGATTTTGCTCAGGCGTTCAGTTTTTTTCATCATCATTCCTCCTACTATACAGTATAGCATACAAAGGATTTGTCTGTTGACAAGCAGGAAACGGACAAATCGTGTAGAATCCATAAGTTCAACCCAGGGGCAGGGAGGAACACCGACATGGCAATGAAGCGAGAGGAGAGTCAGCAAACGTATCTGAATAAGCTGCGGCAGCGCCCGGATGTACAAGCTGTGCTGGTTTTGCCTGTTTCGGATCTGCTGGTTCCGTTTCGCGATGGCGCCTTTTATCTTGTCGTGGTCAACCAGCCGCAAGCAGAGGGAAAAATCCGCCGTCTGCACATTCAGGGACGAGTGGTCATGGAGCAACAGATTAGTACCTGGCAGCTTGAAAAAGGGGCGGTTAGCGGTCTGGATGAACGTTTGGCTGCGTTGCTTTGGAGAGCGGATATTGTCTGGGACAAAGACGGTTATATGAAGCAGATGAAGAGTCGGTTGAGTCGTCTGCCTGTTGCGCTGCAAAAAAAGTTTATCTGTAGGGAGTATTCCCAACTCCTCCGTTTTTTCCACGAGACAAAAGAGTTTCTTCAGCAAGGACTGATCTTGGATGCCCATCATGCGCTCATCCAATCGCTGCATTCGTGGGCGAGGCTGATCGTGTACGAAGCGGGGGAACATCCGCAGGCTGCGCTGTGGTCCCAGGTAAAACAGATGGACTCATCGGTATTCAAGCTGTATGAGGAGTTGTCCATTAATGGAGAAGCGTTGGAAAAGCGCATCGAGCTGCTTGTTCTCGCGATCGAGTTTTGGATTACGTCCAAAGTAAAAGAGTCCGTCACTTTCTTGATGGAGGTTATGGAATCAAAGGCAGGTCCGTGGCGCCTGGAGGAGCTTGTGAACCATCCGGCCATTGTAGATGCACAAATTGATGTCCCTCTTCTTATTGATAAAATGCTGCAAAGGCAATTGATTCAAGAAGTCGTTTTCACAGAGGGGGCAAATGGCGACAGAGAGTCAGGAGTAATATTGCTCAGGTAAAAGTTTTTAAATACTATTGACTTCTGGTTTTGCTACATGCTATATTAACAAACGTCGCTGCTGCGCAAGGAAATGCTGACAGCGAAAAAAGTGAAAAAAACACTTGATTTAATAAGTGGATCTGTGGTAAATTAAAAAAGTCGTCTCTGGGCGACAACGAAAAATGCTCTTTGAAAACTGAA
>NZ_DOTK01000070.1:0-48515 GCF_003521185.1 Brevibacillus sp. | reverse complement strand
TGGGTAGCCTCCTACCCGATCTTGGTAAGAGGGCCATAAAAAAACGCGAAAAACCGTGGGAATGGTTCCGCGTTTTGCTTTGTTGGCGAATGAGTCAAAAAGTTAAGCGTTGGAATGGGCGATTGCTTTGCGCAAAGCGGAAATGGTGCCGATGTGCATGCCCTCATGGAACAGGGTGAAGACCATCATCTCGCCATACGTGTTCATGACACCTTTGTCACCCAACTGGAACGGTTTGGGCAGCGGGTCATTCAGTTTCGTTTGCAACTGTTCTTTTACCCGGGCGTGCTGCTCCTTCAATTGTGCCGCCAGCTCCTCGATGGATGGCACATCGCCTTGCCAGTCTGCGGGCTTTGTGCCGGGGCTGAACAAAGCGGCATACGACGGAGGACATTTCATTTCGGCTGGTCCGAACAGCAAGTAATCCTGCGTGAGCAAGATGTGGCCGATATTCCAGTGAATGTTGTTTTTGAATCCTGCCGGAACAATCTCTGCCTCTTGCTCGGATGTTTTGGACAAGCCTTCAAGAAACATGCCGCGAATCATATCATACTGATTCCATACAAATGAGTAATCCTGCATGACAAAACCACCTTTCATCCATTTCCATTCTTCTCCATGTTACCGTAAAAAGACGATTCAGAAAACAAGCGTCCGCTATTTTTTGCAAGGTTGTCCCGCTGCCTTCATACACATGTAAAAAGGAGGGAGCGCATATGGTCACGTTGGACTCATCCATCGCCTTTTTTGTGTATGTGACGGCTGTTTCCAGTGCGGCGGCAGGTGTGACGGAAGCGTTCAAATCGATTATTCCGTTCTTGTCGACGGACTATGAGCCGAAGGAAGATTGCTGGGAGGATCAAAACCATGCGGCGCGGCTGATGAATTACAAGCGATTTTTCAACCTGCTCATCTCTGTTTTGGCGGCAGGCGTCATTTTTGGCATGCTCGGTCTGGACCCCGCTCTGATCTTGACGGGCGCACAGACGGCGTATGTCGAAGACCCGTGGCAAGTGGGAACGTGGCTGTGGGGCATCGTCGCGGTGTTCGGCTCGCCGTTTTTCGCTTCCGTCCTGAAAATTTTGGAAGGCTTCAAGCAATCGGTCAATCACAATCAGCCACCCAATCGCCCGCGGCAAAAGGTAAGCGGTCCGCGGGAGTGAGCACAACCTGGTTGAACCGTGCTTGCAGCGTGCGGTAAGATAGCAAAAGTACATACCGCAAAGTAGGTGGGCACGATGAAACGGCAAAATTCATTCCGAATGCTTGGACTGTTTGTACTGCTTGCTTGTATGCTGGCAGCCTGTTCGTCGCAAGCAGGGCCAGCCGGGGCGTTTGATCCGGAAAATCAGCAGGAATATGGCGTCAGCGGGGTTTACCTCGGCCAAAACATCAAGGAAGCGATGGACTTGCTAAAGCCGACCAAAGCCGATTTTATGGACATGATCTCCCGCGAAAGCTATACGGTGGAGAGAATGGCAAAAGGCGAGGGCGAGGCGGTCATGGGCATGCTTTTGATCGATCGCACACAGCTGCTCGTCAAGGTCAGAAAAGGCGAACTGATCTCGATCATGCTGGGCGGCGTGGCAAAAGAAGATGCGGCACGCTTTCAGACGCTCCGCGGGCTGTCCATGTACGACAGCAAGGAACAACTGAAAAAATTGTACGGCGAAGGGTCCGGAGAAACCGAGGTTGTGTACGAAGGCAGCAAATATACGGCCAACTTCGGCGTCTCGGGCGGTCAGGTAGTCTGGTTCCGTTTTGACAGCAAGTAGTCGTCTCGGCAAAAAAGCAGGCGGGTTCTCCAAAAGGGAGCCCGCCTGCTTTTTTATGCGCGGCGCGAAGGCACGTTACGACAAAGCCAGAAAGTCCAGCTTGACCTTGTATGCCTTGGCGATCCCTGCGGCAAGCTCCGCCAGATTGCTGTCGATGAGGTAGATGGTGTCCGCTTGATCCGCCTGGGGGATCGTGCCCTTGACATGCTCTTTCCATTGCTCGGCCGCTGCCCAGCGATCGTCGGGCGAGCCGGAGTTTTTATCTGCCGTAAACAGCGCGACTTGATCTGCATAAACAAACGTATGGCCATTTTCCGTGACGAAGCCGATGTCAGCCCCCTCGTCTATTACGGCTTGGGGAGGAAGCAGCAGCAAGGAGAACTCCTCCCCAAGCATGTTGGATTTTTGCAAGATCGCCGCAAGCTTGTCCCGCTCTTCTTCGCTCTCGACAATAAAAAGCAGTTTGTCCCGAGCAAAGACATTGACATGGTCTCCGATTTTATGTATGACTTGAGCATAGAACCCGGGCAGTTTCCCGGCGGGGATCGCAAGCTCGATTCCGTACATATGTCGCATATCCTTCATCCTTTTCGCAAGCTTTCTTTTTATCGTATCAAAAAATCAGGGAGGTTCCTATTCTTATGAGCGACCAACATCTCGCCGTCCAATCTTTTGCCTTGGGAGGCTTTCAAACGAATGCCTACGTCTTGACCAACAAAGAAACAAACGAAACGATTGTCATTGATCCAGGTATGCAGCCAGAGCGGCTGCTCCAGGAAATTGCCGGTAAAAACGTCGTAGCGATCTTGTTGACCCATGCGCATCTCGACCATATCGGAGGGCTGAATCAAGTAAGAGCGCTGACCAAAGCTCCGGTGTACATTCACCCGCTGGAACAAGAGTGGCTGACCAATCCTGATCTGAACGGGTCGAGCCGTTGGGGACTGCCTGAGCCGATTGTTTGCGAGCGGGCAGAGCATGAGCTTGCCGACGGTCAAACGCTTGCTCTGGCTGGTTTCGACATCCAGGTGCTGCATACGCCCGGGCACTCTCCGGGAAGCTGTTCCTTTGTGATCGGAAAGCATTGCTTTGGCGGGGACGTCCTGTTCCAGCAAAGCATCGGCCGTACCGATCTGTTCGGAGGCGACTACGAGACGCTGATGATCAGCATTCAAGACAAGCTGTTTGAGCTGGAAGATGACACCATCGTCTACCCTGGACACGGTCCCAAGACGACGATTGACTACGAAAAAACGTACAATCCGTTCGTGACAGGCATGCTGCGCTAAAAGACTTCACGATTGTTTATGAGGCAAAAGAAGAGGAAATGGCTTGCAGACGGCGAAAAGGAAGTGGGTTACATTATCGCCAAAGGAGCTATTGTCATGAAGCAAACATGGAACAAGTGGGTCATCATCACAGCATTAGGCTGTATGAGTCTGGCCGGATGTGTCCCGCCAGCAGCCCCTGATAGCCACGCTTCCAAGGCTCCTGTCCTGCAAGTGAGTCCGTCCGACAATGCCACGCCGCAGACAGCAGAGGAACCGACTACTGACTCGCCATCCGATACAGTCCCCCCAACTGGGGAAGAGCCGCCATCCCGTTTTCCGGAACAGCGGATTTCGCTTCTCGCGGTCGGGGATATCATGGTTCACCAGGAGCAAATGGATGCCGTCTGGAACCCGGCGACCAAAACGTATGACTTCCACAAGTTTTTTCCTTACGTCACGCCGCTGTTTCAGCAGGCTGACTGGGTAATCGGCAATCTGGAAACGACGATGAGCGGCAGTCAGGCCCGCTACTCGGGATATCCGATGTTCAATTCCCCGGAATCTTTGGGGCAGACATTGAAGGAAGTCGGTTTCACTGCGGTAACGACTGCGAACAACCACTCGATGGATCGCAAAGAGCAAGGCGTGCTGCAAACGCTCAAGTACCTCGATCAGGCGGGAATTTTGCACACAGGGACGTTTGCCAGTGCCAAAGAGCGCGAAGAGCCGCTGCTTTTGAACAAGGACGGATTTACGCTCGCTCTGCTTTCCTATACGTACGGGACGAACGGAATCGCCATCCCCAAGGACAAACCATACCTCGTCAACCTGATTTCGCCTGAGTTGATGAAACAGGACATTGCCCGTGCGAAAGAAAAGGGAGCCGATCTCGTTGCCGTCGCCCTGCACTTTGGGGTCGAGTATCAGCGGTTGCCGAATGCGGAGCAGATCAAGACAGCCGAGCTGTGCTTGACCTACGGAGCCGACTTGATTTTGGGGGCGCATCCGCACGTGGTTCAGCCGTACGAATGGAAAACCGTTACGCGGGAGGACGGCACACAACACAAAGGCTTGATTACGTATTCGCTGGGGAACTTCGTCTCTGCCCAGAGATGGGATTACAAAGATGTCGGCGCGATTCTCAAGCTTACGCTGCACAAGGACGAGTCTGGAAAGGCGAGTATCGAACAGGCGGAAATGCTGCCGACCTACGTTCATTTTTTCCGCAAAAACAACAAGCGCAATTATGTCGTTTATCCCGTGGCGGAGACATTGGAGGGATTGCAGCGCGGGGAGAAGTATCCGGGCCTCACGAAAGAAGCGATCCAGTACATGACCCGCTTGCAAAAGGAGATGCCTGTTCACATGAATTTGGCTGTTTCCAAGAAAAAAGCCAGCTAACCGTTAGCTGGCCTTATTTCTTTCCGAAGCCGAAGGGGAGATTCAATTTCAGTTGAAGCTTCAGCTCTTCGTTTTGCAGGCTGATTCCTTGCACCTGAATATTCGGGGAGATTAGCTCGGGGTAGAAGCCGAGGTCGTACGTCTTTTCCATTTCGTCGACAGTTGCTTGCGGCAGGGCGAACCCGTCGAAATAAAGCTCCGTGATGTGGAACTTCAACTGGGTAGGAGAGACAAGCTCGTAGTTGCCGACCAGCCGAAGCTCCATGTGGTCATACGTGCCTTCGACAGTCAGCTTGTCGTTTTCAAAAGAAAAACGGGATTGCTTGAACAATTCGTCTTTTTGCATCAAAAACTGGTTGAAATCGCTCTGCTTGATCGTCAGCGTGTGCGAGAAGAAGCCGTCGGACTGAATCCGGTCAGGCGTGGCCAACTCCGGTACTTGCACCATCACTTTGGCCAGCATGCCAAAAAACGTCTGGAAAGCGGGCAAGCCGCGTTTTTCCCAATCATTGATCAGATGATCCATCAGCGCTTCCACGGTGGTAGGATCGTCAAGCTTTTGCACGTTTTTTTCTTTTTCCGCCTGAATGGCGATCATCTCCGCCAATTGCAGCTCGTATTTTTTGCGGAGGTCCTGGAGCAGAGTGAGTCGTGCTTGCTTGTCTGTCTGCATCGTGGCAAGCTTCACTCGCTCCGCGTGGTACGTCTGGAGCCGATTCATATCATACTCGTACACGAGCTGGTAGAAATCGAACATCAATAAAAACTCATTGAAATTTTCCGCATTGAGTAAAAGCGTGAGAAGATTGGCGCGTTCACCCATGTAATAAGCCCGTGCCACCTCGCCGGCATGGCGCTGCATCGCTTCAATCACCAGCTTTTGGCGTTGCAGGTCCAGATCGATTTGAGCGATATCCCGATAGGTTCGCGTCTCTTCATCCTTGAGCAAGGTGAGAGTTCGCTCCAGTTCTTTTTGGGTAAAATGCTGCTGCAAGATCAACTGCTCCAGCGGAATTGCAGTCTCTTCCTGGGCGAACACAGTCAGCGGACATACAAGCAGGAACAAGACGAGCAAAAATTTACGCATGTTTTCACCTTTTGCTTTCATGATGGAAGTCGCTTGCCTTTCCACATTGTATGACTTCTTTTTCGTATTATAGCCTTATCAGGTTGAATTTGGATAGCAGGAGAAGAGCCCATGGATATAAACGCTATGATTCGCCGTGAAATGGAAAGCCAGGAGGGAGGCGCGATCCCGTTCGCACGCTTTATGGAACTGGCCCTCTACCACGACTCCTACGGCTATTATATGTCGGACTTGCCCAAGGTAGGCAAAGATGGCGATTTTTTTACCAGCGCGACCGTACACGCTGTCTTCGGGGAAACATTGGCGGATGCCGTGATAAAGCTGTGGAGCACCGCGGCGATTGAGCAGCCTGTGCTCGTTGAAATCGGAGGCGGGACTGGCTCCTTGTGCAAAAGCATGCTTGCCCGCATACAGGAAGCAGCGCCAGATGTGTACGCCAAGCTTACGGTTGTGTTGATAGAAGCAAGCCCGTATCATCGCCAAAAACAGCAAGAGGCCCTTTGCGAGCACGAGGTGCGCAAAATATGGTATTCGTCACTGGAAGAAGCAGCGCAAGCAGGCGGGCTAGAAGGAGTGATCGTGTCCAATGAATGGCTGGATGCTTTTCCCGTCCACTTGGCGCAAAAGACGAAAACGGGTTGGAAGGAAGTAGCGGTGACATGCGAGGAGGGGCAGTTCACGGAGGTGCTGCAAGAGCCGGGAGCCACGCTTTTGAACAGCCTGACAGAAATCGAGGCTGCTACCGCGATGCCAAACGGGATGCGCATCGAAGTGAATCTCGCGTTGGAACAGGCGGCGCAGCAGGTCGGACGCCTGCTTGCCAAAGGATATGTCATAACGATCGATTACGGCGACAGACAAGAGGAGTTGTATCATGCCAGCCGGAAAAACGGGACACTGATGTGCTACTACCGCCATCAAGCCCACGATAATCCGTACATTCACGTCGGCGAACAAGATATAACGGCGCACGTCAATTTTTCCGCATGGAGCCGTTTTGGCGAAGCGGCGGGGTTGCGAGAGGTTTTGTATATGCGCCAGGATAAATTTTTGCTCCAGAGCGGCCTTTTGACCAAAGCGGTCGTCCATCACGATACAGACCCGTTTACAAGTGTCGCGATGAAACGCAACCGGGCGTTGCTCCAGTTGATTGATCCTGCCGGGCTGGGCGGACGGTTTCGAGTCATGATCCAGCAAAAAGGCGTGGAGAACAGCCTGGATACGGCAAGCTTTTTCAGGTCGTTTGCATAAAAAAAGATGCTCGCAGATGAGCATCTTTTTTTCTTACATCATCAGTTGCATGAAAGCGTGTTCTTGCGGGCCTACAGGCATTACGAAGAACGTGTAGTACGTGAACCCTACAAAAGACAGGAACATGAAGCCGAAAAAAATGTTCAGATACACTCGCTCAGTCAGGCTCATGTAGCTCAACGCTACGAAGAATGCTGTAAGACCGAAGAAGATGAGCGACATTGGGTACAGACCGCCCCAGAACGCCATCAGCGCGATAACGATGGTCCAGAAACCAAGCACGCGATACATACGATCCATTTGTTGTCCCCCCTTTTTGCCTAGATCGGTAAGATTTACAAGATTCCTACCCCATTATAAAGGACAGGCGAAGACGTGTAAACGATAAAGGTATGACGGATTTGGGGCGAAGGAAAACGCTTCAAATCACCGTCCGGGTGAGGATCATTCTCAATAATGGATAACCGTATAGTTGCACGATTTGCAGCCCCTGATCATCGAGCCATCCTCACGTAATTCAATCTTCCCTAAGTACGTTTCGAATATTCCCATGAGCAGAGCGTTATGCATCTCGCAAACCGCGCGCGGATATTTTTTGGCCGTGTCGGAAAACGTGCAGTTGTTTACACGAAAACGAAGGGTGCCTTCGTCCAGCTTTTCAATATCGGGTTTCAATCCCTGAGCAACGACGAGTCGATGGATCAGGTTCAATTTCTCTTCCAAAGTAGCCGTTTGCAGATTCAATCCGCTTTGGACAACCGCCCGTTTCGCCATCTCTGTACCAATGCGATGCCCCATATTGATCAGAGCGGCTTCGCCCGCCTCGCCGAGCGACAGCAGGCTTTCGATTGCGATATCGGCCAGAAGCTGATAGTCGCGAGGTGGGAACTGGAGGCTCACTACCTGTTCAGACAGGGAATACAATCGACTGGGACGTCCACCTTTGCCACTTTTGTCCGAGACGGCTGTGAGCAAATTCACGTCCTCCAGCTTTGTCAGATGCAGGCGGGCCACATTCGGATGGATGGAAAAGTGGTCTGCGACATCCTGGACAGTGATTGGATCTTTGCTGTACGCGACAAATTGGTAAATGGAGAAGCGGGTGGGGTCTGCCAAAGCACTGGTTAACTTATGCGCGTCGTGGTCCATGCCGGATACCCCTTTCTCAAGTGACAAACCGTGTTCCATATTTGTTTGAAAAAATTTCACATCCACATAAGTGTATCCGATTTTGTTTGGCTTGTTAAGGTGGCAGTGTGCTATAACAACACATCCCCCAAATTTTCTGCCTAGTTTTTAGATTAACTACTATTGACATAGTGTTTATTGTAGATTTATAATCCAAAGTAAGGAAAGAATTTTTATTAGCTTACTTTTTGTGAGTTAATAGCTCAAAGCAATTGCATCCGGCAATTGGCAAAAGAGCATACGGAAACACCAAGAATACACGAAACCAAATGGGTATAGATGAGATGGAGGGGTAACCGATGGCAGTTGCTGAACGTACTCAAACACAAAAATTAACGTTTTTCACGTATCCGAGCTGCACATCCTGTCGCAAAGCCAAAGCATGGCTGGCAGAGAATGGCGTCAATTACGAAGAGCGTCACCTGTTTAAAAACCCGCCGACAGCCGAAGAGCTGCTCGACATCATCAAAATGACGACAAACGGACTGGACGAGATTTTGTCCACGAGAAGCCAACGCTTCAAAAACTTGGACGTCGATATTAATGACATGTCTGTCAAAGAGTTGCTGGAGATGCTGAGCGAAGAGCCGCAGCTTCTGAAGCGCCCGATTTTGACAGATGGCGAGAATTTGATTGTCGGCTTCAATTCTTCCGCGATGAAAAACTTGTTGTCCTAAAAAGGAGGAGGCATATTGCCTTCTCTTTTCTTTTTTTGCCCGCATCCGATATGATTTTGTCGCGCAAACCAGTAAAATAAAGCAAACAAAATCGAAGCAAAGGATGAGATTGCGCTCATGGATACCGTACTGCTGCAAAAAGAAGCGGGCATTGCCACGATTACGCTGAATCGGCCGCACGTACATAACGCGGTCAGCATGGAGCTGGTCGACGAGCTGCACCATGTTTTGGCGGACTGCCAGGCAGATTCGCAGGTGAAGGTGCTCATCATTACAGGTACAGGCAAAAGTTTTGTCTCCGGGGGAGACTTGAACCAGTTTATCGCGGCGCGCGGACATGATCAGGCGTATCCGCTGCTGAGCAAGGTGGCGGGACTGTTGTCTGCCATCGACACGTTCACCAAGCCTGTCATTGCCATGATCAACGGCGCTGCTGTCGGAGGCGGATGCGAATTTGCAGGTGCTTGCCATTTTCGCTTCGCCAGCGAGCAGGCGCGGTTCGGCTTTGTGCAGATCGGCATGCATATTACGACAGGCTGGGGCGGGGGAAGCAGGCTTCTGGACATGCTCCCGGAGTCGAAAGCGTTGGCTCTTTTGCTGGCGGGAGAAAGGCTGACGGCGCAAGAGGCCAAGTCGTACGGCTTCGTGGACGAAATCTACCCGCACGATCAGCTGCAAGCGGCTGTGCACGCGTTCGCGAAAAAAATCGCCGCGCAGCCGTTGGAAGGGATCGAAGCGTACATGCAGCTCGTTCGCTGGAAGCGGGAAGGAATCGTGCGGGCCGAGCGCATCGAGCGCGAAGTGGATCAATGCGCAAAACTATGGGGAAGTCCGGCGCATGTCGCCGTCGTGGAAAAATTTCTGAACAAGCAGTAACCGCCCGCCAGATGGTTCTTCTCGTTTAAACATTTATTTGCTTGGACATACTTTTTCTAGTAGAAAGCGATTCTACAAGAGTAGGGAAAAGCATAGGATGAACTACATCATCCTTTTTAAAGGTAACGGGAGGGACTCATATGGTAGCTTCCAGACAAGACGCATGGACCGAAGATGACGATCTCGTGTTGGCGGAAGTCACCTTGCGCCACATACGCGAAGGCGGTACACAACTTGCCGCATTTGAAGAAGTGGGTCAAAGGTTGGGCAGGACAGCAGCTGCGTGCGGATTTCGCTGGAATAGTTGCGTGCGCAAACGTTACGATGCGGCAATCTCGATAGCCAAAAGTCAGAGACAGCAATTGAAGAAGATGGGCAGGATACAAACGCCAGCTACCACTGTGGAGACAGAGGCTGTTTTGTTGCCGCAAAGGCAATTGCCGCCTGCTGTTGCCGAGGTGCAGGCTTCTGAACTGGAATCGGTGGAAGAAGAGCAAATCGAATCGGTTATTCGCATGCTCGTCAACCAGAAGGAAATGGCGAGGCGCTTGCGACAACTGGAACAAGAGTTGGAAGGCAAAGATTTGGAGTTAAAAGAATTGAAGGATGCGCATGAGCGAGCCAAAAAAGAACTGGAGCAGGTGCAGGGAGTAAATGACGATTACCGCGCGCTTGTTCAGATCATGGATCGCGCGCGCAAGCTGGCCTTTTTGCAGGAAGAGGAGTCCTCCAAAGCTATTTTCAAAATGGATGAGAACGGCAACCTGGAGCGAGTGGAAAAATAAATGCTGCGCAGCAAACAAAAAAAGAAGCGGTTACATTCCGCTTCTTTTTTCTGTCCTGTCCAAAGGAAGAGCTAGTCTTGCAGCTCCACATTCTCTGGCAACCAGACGTAAGGGTTTTCGCCGCGATCGCGCATCGGATTGTATTTGACAGGGGTAAAGCCCATTTTCAGCCAAAATTCGTCCGCACGACAGCGGGAGTTTGTTTTAATAGGAGCGCCAAAGCTTTTTGCATGGTTAACCAAAGCCGTGCCGTAGTCTTTGCTGCGGTAATCAGGCAGGACTTCAAGCTTCCACAGCTCGTAGTAATCTTGGGCTGGTTGGAAATAACGGTCGTATTTCCCGTCGATTTTATAGAGGCTCATGCGTGCTACCAGAAGATCGTTGTCATAAATACCGTAAAAAGGAGATTCCGAATCGTTCTCCACGATGTTCGCCTCCAGGTCTTCCTTCATCGAAAGCTCCTCCAGGCCAAATTCGCGAAACTTTTGAAATTCCTCCAGTGTCTTGTAGTTGATCTGTAAACGTCTTACTTCAAACATGGTCAGCCACTCCTCTCACAGCTCTTTGCCTTGGCCGGCTTAGGCCACTCCCCTTTATTATACACCATGATCGGATTTTCCGAAGCGTTTTCTTTGCCGCGTTGCGGAATTGTCAGAAAGCGAAAAAAGGTTCATGGAAAAAATTTAAAAATTCTTTCTAGAACTATGTTCATTCTCATGGCAAAATAGAAGTAAGCATCACATGAAACAAACCGAGCAAACAATTTGGAAACGCTTTCGATTGGAGTCGGTTTGTCAAAGAGGGGAGCGTTGCCATGCGTAAGGTATTGATCGCAAACCGTGGTGAGATTGCCAGAAGAATTATGCGCACCTGCCGCGAAAAAGGAGTCGCAACCGTAGCCGTCTACTCGGATGCCGACCGCGACCTGCCGTTTGTCCGTGAAGCGGATGAAGCCGTCCATATCGGCCCGCCGCCAGTGCCGCACAGCTACTTGAACGTAGAGGCTATCATCGCGGCGGCGAAAAGCACGAATGCCGATGCCATTCATCCCGGCTACGGACTGCTTTCGGAAAACGAAGCGTTCGCGAGGCGCGTTCTAGAAGAAGGGCTTGTATTCATTGGACCTTCGCCAAAGGTCATCGGGCAAATGGGCGACAAGCTGACGGCCCGCAGAATCATGCAGGAGGCAGGCGTGCCTGTCGTGCCAGGCTGCGAAGATTCGCTTGCGACAGTGGAAGATGCGACAGCGCAGGCCGCTCAAATCGGCTATCCGGTCATGTTGAAGGCCAGTGCTGGCGGGGGCGGGATCGGCATGCAAATATGCCGTGAAGAGTCGCAGCTGTTGCAAGCCTATCAGTCGGCAAAGGGTCGCGCCAAAGCGTATTTCGGCAACGATGCGATGTACGTGGAAAAATATGTGGAGCGCCCGCGGCATATCGAGGTGCAGATTGCAGCCGACAACGCTGGCAATGTCATTCATCTGCTGGAGCGGGAGTGTTCCATTCAGCGCCGTCATCAAAAAGTGCTGGAAGAAAGCCCGTCGCCTTTTCTTGATCCTGCCACGAGAGAACAATTGTGCGAGGCAGCCGTCAAGGCAGCGAAGGCTGTCGGCTACACAGGGCTGGGAACGGTCGAGTTTATCGTAGATGAAAACAAAAATTTTTACTTTTTGGAAATGAACACGCGCTTGCAAGTGGAGCACGCCGTGACCGAAGAGATGACCGGATACGATTTGGTCGCTATGCAGCTGGCGATTGCCGATGGACAGCCGCTGCCAGTCGAACAGCGCGATGTTCAGGCGAAGCGGCACGCGATTGAACTGCGTGTGTACGCGGAAGACCCGGTGACGTTTTTGCCGTCGCCAGGCACGATCAGCCTGTATCAGCCGCCTGCCATGGAGCATGTGCGGATCGATGACGGGGTAGAGTCGGGAACACAGGTTACGCCTTTTTACGACCCGATGATTGCCAAAGTGATCATTTCCGGCGAGACAAGGGAAGAAGCTGTGGAGCGGGCGCAGGAAGCTATGCATCATTTTCTGATTACTGGTATTAAAACGAATATTCCATTTTTGCAGGAAGTATTGGCGGATGAACAGTTCCGGGGCGGAGACTACACCACCTGGTTTATTACGGAGCGAACAACGAAAACCAACTACAAGTAAGGAGAGGGTCTTGGATGAAACAAGTAGCAGCGAATATGGCAGGAACCGTCATTTCTGTTTTGGTGCAGCCAGGTGACACGATCAGCGAGGGGCAAGATGTCATCGTATTGGAATCGATGAAAATGGAAGTGCCTGTCCAGTCGATGGAAGCGGGAAAAGTCGTGGAAGTGAAAGCGAATATCGGTGATTTTGTCAACGATGGCGACATTATCGTCGTTCTCGAATAATTTTTTTCTTTCCAAACTGAGCGGTCGCTAGGAAAGGGGCGGGAAGATTGTGAACGTGCAAATCGTAGAGGTTGGCCCACGCGATGGGCTGCAAAATGAGAGCGTCATCGTACCCGCAGAAGCAAAAATCGAGTTGATTAAGAAGCTGATCGACGCCGGGCTTGTGCGGATCGAGGCCAGCTCGTTTGTCAATCCGCGCTGGATTCCGCAATTGGCGGACGCCGAGGAAGTTTTGCAAGGAATACTTCCAGCCAGCAAAAAGGACGTGCGCATCAGTGCGCTGGTGCCAAACGTTCGCGGGCTGGAGCGGGCGCGCCTGTGCGGCGTGAGCGAAGTTGCCCTGTTCATGTCTGCCTCGGAGAGCCATAACCGCAAAAATATTAACAAAAGCATCACGGAAACATTTCCTGTGCTGGCGGAAGCGGCGAAGGAAGCGCTCGCTCTCGGCATGCGCGTGCGCGGGTACGTCTCCACCGTGTTTGGTTGTCCGTATGAGGGAGCCGTCCCTGTTGACAACACGAGAAGAGTGACCCATGCGCTCGTCGAGATGGGCGTGTCCGAAGTTTCGCTCGGGGATACGATCGGCGTGGCAACCCCAAAGCAAGTGCACGAGGTTTTTCAGGAGCTTGTGAAAGATGTTACGACCGAGCGCTTAGCCGGGCACTTTCACGACACGCGAGGAACCGGGCTGGCGAATGTCGCGGCAGCGTTGGCGGAAGGCATCCGGATTTTTGACAGCTCCATCGGCGGCTTGGGCGGATGCCCGTACGCACCGGGGGCGGCAGGCAACATTTCGACGGAAGACTTGGTCTACATGCTGCACGGAATGGGCTATGAAACCGGAGTTGACCTGAATCGGCTGACAGAGGCAGGTGCCTACATCCAGGAACAGCTGGGCAGGGAGCTGACTTCCAAAGTTTTGAAAGCAAACCTGGCAAAGCAAAAGCAGGAGGAGCATACGTAGAGAGGAAGGGCCACATGACGATTTCCTATCGAAAAGACGGGCTGGTCGGTGTCGTGACGCTTGATCGGCCGGATGTGTTCAACTGTTTGAACCTGGAGACTTTGACGGCACTGCGCAAGCTTATCGCCGAACTTGCCCGCGATCGCAGCACGCGTGTCGTCATCGTCACCGGGGCGGGAGACAAGGCATTTTGCTCCGGCGCGGATTTGAAGGAACGGCGAGGCATGTCGCCCGAACAGGTGGAAGTGTACATTCGGACGATTCGCGACACGTTCAGTGAACTTGAAAAACTGCAAAAGCCGGTCATTGCTGCCCTCAACGGTTTGGCGCTTGGCGGCGGTACGGAGCTGGCGCTCGCCTGCGATTTGCGAATCATGAGCGAGCAGGCGCAAATGGGCTTGACGGAAACCTCTCTCGGCATTATCCCGGGAGCGGGCGGCACGCAACGGCTGCCGCGGCTAGTCGGCAAGGGCATCGCCAAAGAACTGATTTTTACAGCGCGGCGCGTTTTCCCGGCGGAAGCTTTGGCGATCGGGCTTGTCAACCGCGTCGTGCCGCACGAGCAACTGATGAATGTGTCCATGGAGCTGGCAGCGCAGATTGCGAGCAATGCTCCGCTGGCGTTGGCTCAGGCCAAGTTTGCCATCGACTGCGGCAGCGAAGTAGAGCTGGCAACCGGATTGATGATGGAGAGCAATGCGTACCAGCTGCTCGTTCCGACCAAGGACCGTTTGGAAGGACTGGCAGCTTTTGCGGAAAAACGAAAACCGATCTATCGCGGAGAGTGACGAGGGGGAGTAGCCGATGACCAAGCATTTGGAAGAGACGTTGCAGGAGAAGATCGCGCATATCAAGCAAGGTGGCGATGCCAAATACCACGAAAAGCTCAAGGAGCAGAACAAGCTGTTCGTCCGTGATCGGCTGAAGCTGTTGTTCGACGATGAGTTCATGGTCGAGGACGGGCTGTTCGCCAATGTCATGGCGGGAGATTTGCCTGCGGATGGCGTCGTGACTGCGATTGGAAAAGTAAACGGCCAGACGGTATGCGTCATGGCCAATGACTCTACGGTCAAAGCAGGCTCCTGGGGCTCGCGAACGGTAGAAAAAATCATTCGCATCCAGGAAACGGCGGAAAAAATGCGCGTACCGCTGATTTACCTCGTGGACTCGGCAGGCGCTCGCATTACCGACCAGTTGGAAATGTTCCCCGGCAGACGGGGAGCGGGACGCATTTTTTACAATCAAGTGAAGCTGTCCGGCAAAATTCCGCAAGTCTGCATTTTGTTCGGCCCATCTGCTGCGGGCGGCGCGTACATCCCGGCTTTTTGCGACATTGTGATCATGGTCGACAAAAACGCGAGCATGTACCTCGGCTCGCCGCGCATGGCGGAGATGGTGATCGGGGAAAAGGTGAGTCTGGAAGAGCTGGGCGGCGCCCGGATGCATTGCTCGGTGAGCGGCTGCGGCGATGTGCTGGCAGCAAACGAAGAGGAAGCGATTCAGTCTGCGCGCACCTACTTGAGCTTTTTCCCGGCGAACTACAGCGAGCAGCCTCCGCTCCAGGCGGCAAAAGCGCCGATCGAGACGGCCAAAGACATCACTACTATCGTACCGGAAAACCAAAATGCCGCGTTCAACATGCACGATCTCATTCAATCGCTCGTTGATGCGGATTCATTTTTCGAGATCAAGAAGCTGTTCGCGCAAGAGCTGATTACGGGTCTTGCCCGTCTGGATGGCAAGCCGGTCGGGATCATCGCCAACCAGCCACGGGTAAAAGGCGGCGTCCTGTTCGTCGATTCCGCCGACAAAGCGGCGCGCTTCATTACTTTGTGCGATGCGTTCGGCATCCCGCTGCTGTTTTTGGCCGACGTCCCAGGCTTCATGATCGGCACCGCAGTAGAGCGAGCGGGCATCATCCGTCACGGGGCGAAAATGATTTCCGCTATGGCCGAGGCGACCGTACCGAAAATTTCCGTGATTGTGCGCAAGGCGTATGGAGCCGGACTGTACGCCATGGCCAGCTCGGCGTTTGAACCGGACGCGTGCATCGCCTTGCCTGGAGCGCAAATCGCGGTCATGGGCCCGGAAGCTGCCGTAAACGCTGTGTACAGCAACAAAATTCAGGCGATCGAGGACCCGGCAGAACGTCAGGCGTTCATTCAGGAGAAGCGCAAGGAATACCAGGAGGACATCGACTTGTATTTGCTGGCTTCCAACCTGATCGTCGACGCGATTGTGCCGCCGAGCGGTTTGCGCCATGATCTGATTTCGCGCTACGAGATTTACAAGGGGAAACGGCAAGTTTTCTCTGACCGCAAGCATCCCGTTTATCCTGTATAAATATTCGTTGAGACTGTCGCTATCCCGCGGCAGTCTTTTTTGAGCAGATTGAAAACGGCGAGCAGTTGACCGCTTGAAAAACAAAGGAACGTGGCTGATAGAAATTTTTCGATAATTTTGATCTTTTTTGTTCCAATCAATTGAACAATCTCCTAAACTCTGCTATTCTTATAAAATAAGTATTGATTAATGTAGGTGAACAAATGCAACCCGATACAAGCGCTTTGCAAGTGGTTGTCGTTGGCGGAGGTTCCGTTGGTTTGCTGTATGCAGCAAGGCTTGCGCTCGCTGGTCAGTCCGTGACCGTCGTAACGCGCAGTTCACTACAGGCGAATCAACTCATGGAGCAAGGACTGTGGCTCCACAGTCTGGACGGCCAAAAAAACAGAGTAAACGTACAAGCCCAACCGATTGCAGATGGATTGCCGGAAGGGAACTTGTATTTGCTCACTGTTAAACAGCCCGATTTGCCCTTGCTACTCCCGGCTCTTGCCGAAATCCCTCCGTACGCGCGTGTCATTGCCTTGCAAAACGGCATGGGACACCAGGAATTGCTCGCATCTGTACTGGAGGATGCGCAATGCTACTTCGCCATTCATACAGAAGGAGCCAGAAGGCATTCTGCTACGGAAGTGGAGCATACCGGAACAGGGACGCTTCGCGTTGGTCCCTGGCAGGAAAAGGCAGACCGCGATGCTTTGATTGACGCATTCGTCACATGGGCAGTCGAGGCAGGCATCACAGCGCTTTATGAAAAAGCAATCGAACCGCATGCGTGGAGAAAGCTGTTGGCCAATGCCTTGATCAACCCGCTCACGGCATTGTTTGAGATTCCGAATGGCGCCCTCCTCGACAGTTCATATACGCAAGGACTGATGCGTGATTTATTTAATGAAGCTGTGGAGGTAGCTGCTTTTTCCGGACAGAAAATCGGCGATCCCGAATGGCAGGAAATTGTCGCCATTTGCCGAAATACTTCCCGTAATCTTTCCTCCATGCTTCAGGATGTGAAGCGGCAAAAACCGACGGAAGTGCAAGCAATCAACGGCTACCTCGTGAAGCGGGGAAAAGAAGCCGGGATTCCTACTCCGTTGCACGAAACCTTGCTTCGCGTCATTCTTCTCAAGACAAGCATGGGAATAGGGAAGGAGGGGAGGCGACAGTAGATGGCCGTGTGGACAACTTTCTGGTCCTATTTTTGGGGTACGCTGACCGTAGTGCCTTTCTTGGGGTTTCCGCTTGTTTACTTGATCGTGTACATGTGGAAGCGGAACAAGAGATTGGCCGGTCGCTGGGCGGTGAATATCACGAATTTTTTGGTGATTCGCTCCGCTGTTTCCGCATACGAACTCATCTGGCCTGAGGCGATGTCAGCCTGGTGGTGGGTGAGCTGCTTTTTCCTCGGCGCCATTGTGCTTTTGGGATGGCTCCAGGTCAAGCTGAAAGGAAAGCTATCTCTGAAAAAGGTCGGGTTTTCCGCCTGGCGGTTGTCGTTTCTCTGGTTTGGACTTGTCTATATAGTGCTGTTTACGACCGGCATAATCAAGACGATGGGTGTCGTGTAACGCACTGACTGATACATATCGTATTTATTCCGATAAGAAAGAAGGTTGGAACTATGCGACTTCCCATCGAGAGCATCGGACATAAGATTCGGATGATTCGAAAAGAACGTGGATTTACTTTGGAGATCATGGCAGGCAAAACAGGGCTCAGCAAAGGGCTGCTCAGCCAGGTGGAACGGGGGATATCCCAACCGTCACTGGATTCTCTCTGGAAAATTACAAAGGCCCTGGAGTCTCCGATCATTCATTTCTTCGAAGACATCGATCAAAAGCAAGTACACGTGACACGTCTGCAAAAGCGCAGACAGCTGGTTTTTCCCGAATCGACCGGCACGTATTCGTTGCTCTCGATGGGAGGAAGCGCCAAGCTGGGCATGCTGGAAGTGCGTCTGATGCCGAAGGAAATGGTCACAGACAAATTCGTCCAGTCCGAAGGCGAGGAGTGCTTTACCGTCATATCGGGTAGCGTGACAGCGAGGTTCAATGATGAAGAGCACGTGTTGGAGGCGGGAGACAGCATCTCGTTTGACAGCAGCAAGTCGCACACGATTGAAAACAGCGGCGAGGTGGAAGCTGTCCTGATCTGGTCTGTTACTCCGCCGCAATTTTAAAAAGATGCCAGCTCTACACTTTGACAACCCATTTAAGCGGGTTGTCTTGTTTTTTGTGAATGCCTGGCGTGGTATAATTTGCAGTGACCATCGCCCTAAGAAAGGTGAGCTAGCATGAATGTTGAACGCGTTGCGCTTCCATTGGCAAATCGGCTGGCGCGAGAGTACCAGCAGCAAAACGAGTCTGCCCTGTCATTTTTTGCCCATAATCCCTACCGAGATCAGGCATACCGGGAGCGGCTGGAGTGGCTGTCCACCCAAACCTTCAATCGGCTCCAACTGGCGGAAGGCTTACATAACTTTAATCAGGCGATCGGAAACCACCCCGAAGCGCTGGACAAAATCGAGTTGTTGAAGCAGCAGGATACATATGTCGTCATCGGCGGTCAGCAGGCAGGCGTCCTGACAGGCCCGCTGTATACGATCAACAAGGCCGTCCATTTGATTCAGGCGGCCAAAAAGCTCTCTGCCGAGCTGCAAGTAAACGTCGTCCCGGTCTTTTGGATCGCGGGCGAAGATCACGACATCGATGAGATCGACCACGTGTACTGGACGACGGATGGCGATACGCGTCTGCACAAAGAGCGGCTGTCGCTGAAAAAGAAAGGTCGTGCCTCTGCAAGCAAGCTTCCTTTGGAAGAGGAAGTGTGTATGCAGTTCCTGGAAACGTTTTTCCAGGAACAAACCGAGACGGCGGAAACGAAAAACGTACGGGAATTGCTGACGCAAACGGCGAAAAGCTCATCCACGGTAGTGGAGTGGTTTGCGCGTCTTTTGGCGCAGTTGTTTGGCAAGCATGGCTTGATCCTTGTCGAGTCATCGCTGCCTTTTGTCCGGGAGTTGGAACGTCCCGTATTTCAGCAGGTGATCGAGAAAAATGAGCAAATGGCCCAGTTGCTGGTGCAGGCTTCCGAGCGGCTTGCCACAGCAGGCTACCCGTTGCAGCTTGAAGTCGACGAACATCAGGCCAACTTGTTTATTTATGAAGGCGAGGATCGCCTTTTGCTTTCCCGCCATCTGGATCGCTTTGTCAACAGACGGCAGTCGTACAGCCGCGACGAGCTGCTTGCGCTTGTCCAGGAACAGCCGGAGCGGTTCAGTGCCAATGTGGTCACGCGCGGTCTGATGCAGGAGCAGCTGTTCCCGACGCTTGCGTTCATTGGCGGACCCGGTGAAATCGCCTACTGGGCGTATTACCGCGAAGTTTTTGCGTTGTTCGGGATGCAGATGCCGATCGTTTTGCCGCGGATGTCGATCACTTTGGTGGAAGGGGCGCATTTGCGCTTGCTGGAGGGTCTGGAGCTGTCTGTCGAGCAGGTTTTGACCGGCTTCACCGAATGGAAAGCTGACTGGGAGAAGAAACAAGGCCCGCATCCGCTGCACGAACAATTCGCCCAAGTGCGCCAATCGATTGAGCAGCTCTACCGTCCGCTCGTGGACGAAGTGATCCGGCTGGACCCGGGAATGCGCGGGCTGTCGGAGAAAAACAGCACGCTCTTGCTCGAACAAGTCTCCTTTTTGGAGGAGCGGCTGATTCGTTCCTTGCAGCAAAAAGAAGACGTGGCCTATAACCGGATCAAGCGAATCGAGACGACGCTGTTGCCGGAGGGCGGTCTGCAAGAACGCAAGCTGTGCTTTTTCCCTTTTGCAAACAAGTACGGATTGGAATTAATCGATCGCATGGTCGAAGCGCCATTCACCCATGACGGGACTCATCAACTGTTTTTTGTCTAGAAATCGCCAAAGCCGACTGCTCGTCCTGGACGAAACGTCGGCTTTTTTCTATGAAAAACGTCTCGATGTTTTTCAGGAAATGGGATGTGCCCGCTTGGCTTGCGGTCAACAAAACGGACATGACCATTTTGTTTGTTGCGCCGCGTGTGGGAAAAATTTCTAGCGAATAGACCGAAACTTTTCCGACAAATTTTGCGTCCTACGAATAAGGCAATTCCTGTGAGGAAAGGTGGTACTCGAGATGCAGAACAAGTTGCGACAAGTCGGGAAAAAAGCCACTGTTTTGGCGCTTGCCTGGTCAATCGCATGGGCGGGCGCGGCATTTGGTGAGTGGAATCGGGCACAGGCCAGGGAGGAAAAGCCCGTGGCTTCCGCAGGCTCTTTCCTCGACACAAAAGGACACTGGGCAGGAAAAGAGATTGAATTGGCAGCGAAAAGCGGGTTGATCCAAGGCTTTCCGGACGGCACTTTTCAGCCGGAAAAAACCGTTACGCAAGAGCAATTTCTTGCCTTGGTGGAGCGTGTGCTGCCATCCTATAGCGGATTTGAGCCTGACGCTTTTGTCAAAGAGACGTATTTGGCTCCTTCCGTAGGTCGCTGGTCAGAGCAGACGTACCGTCATTTGGCGGCAGCAGGCATTATGTCGACAGGCAAACCGACAGACGGGATGACCAGACTGGAGGCGGCCCGCATTCTTTTGGCGGCGCTCGGACATCAATCCGAAGGGGAGAAGTATCGGGGAACGACCACGCGCTTTTTCTCTGATTTGTCTACCGCCAACGAACAGGAAGTCATGACCGTGTACCCTGCGTACAAGATGGGCTTGCTCGCCGGATACCCGGACGGCTCTTTCCGTCCCAATAGTGCGATCAGTCGGGCACAGGCGGTCGTGATGCTGACGCGTCTGGACAGCAAAATCGAAGAGCTGTTCCCGGGCGAAGTGACGGCGAGCGAGAAAAAAGGGATGAGCGATGCGGTATCGGCGTTTGTCCGCGAAGTAATGGAGCAAAAAAAGATCAGACGCTATGCTGATCTGCAAGCTTACGTCAAAGAGAACAAGCTGAATGTCAGCGAACCGTTTTTGCGCGAGCACTTCTCTTTTATGAAGTACGAAGTCTACGATTACGTGCGGTTCCCGCGATTTAATGAATTGATGTACTATGCCAAAATCGGCACGAACAAATACAGGCTGACCGTGCAATACTATGCCGGAGAGCTTGGCGGAAGCGTCGACAAGACCTTTTACCTGTCCTCCCAGGATGGGAAGACGTTCCGATTGATTGGGAAAGATGAATAGCGGGTGTGGAAAAGCGAAAAAGCAGGGGGCCTTCCCTGCTTTTTTTGCTGCCAGCGCTGTTGCTGTTGCCTGCAAAAGGGGCTACTGTTTTCCTTGAAGCTGACGAATGAGTTTCCGGTTGAAGGCAACGGCGTCATCAGTCGTAGTCGTGTCATTGAGCAGGAAGGTAGTCATATAAGAGGCGTTTTGATGGTGAAAGGAATAAAACGCATACGTTCCGGAGGCGGCTTCTTTTTGCCCGTATTCGACTGTGATTCCTTCTATTTCGGCTGTCTTGGCGTCATGTAAGGAGTTTTTCATCGTGCTGATTTCCATGATGATGATTGGCCTGCCCGCGTACTCGCCATAAAAGATTTCACGCTGCTGCCTGTTGCGCATTTCCGCTTTTTGCTCGTCCGTGATTGGCAAAAGTTCTCCCTTTTCATCGGTATACACGATGGTTGCGATAGAGGGGCCAGCGATTTGTTGCCCGTTTACGATGGGCGGATAGCGAATTTCTGCATACTTGACGACCAGCTTGTCGTTTGAAGGAACAGCGATATCCATACCGATTTGCTCCTCCATCTGCTTTTCGATAGCCGAGGGAAGCGTGTTTGATTGCGGTTCGGCACAGCCGACCAGAAGCGACAGAGTCATCGCGGTACATAGCAGCAGACGTTTCATTTTCCAGGCTCCTTCCTCGCAAGGATCGTTTTCTATATTTTACCATGCGGGCAGGGCGGGTCGATACTCTGCTCCCCGAACAAAAAAGCGTGCAAGCCTTCGAAGGGCTCTTGCACGCTTTTTTGAAGCTTGTTTTTACACCGTCTGATTACGCCCGGCACCGATTCCGCTCAGGATTACGAACAGGCTGACGAAGCAGAGGATGGTGAGGGGCAATGTCCACGATTGCTGCCAGTCGTAGACGAGTCCGACGACAATCGGTCCTACCGCGGCCAGCAAGTAACCGATGGACTGGGCCATGCCGGACAAGCGGGCGGCCTGGCGTACGTCTTGTGCACGAATGACGATAAACGTGAGGGCGAGACTGATTGCTGCGCCTTGCGAGACGCCGAGCAAGAGCAGGCAGGCATACAGCAAGACCGTGCTGTTTCCGATCAAAAGCCCGGCGAATCCGAAGAGAGAGCAAAGCCCGATGACGGCAGCCAGCAGACGCTGATTGGACAATCGGGAAGCGATCACCGGGGTGAAAAAGCTCGCGGGTAAGCTGATGGCCTGAACAAGCGAGAGCATCCACCCGGAGCTGGCTTGGCTAATGCCGTGCTGCTGCAAAATAGCGGGCAGCCAGGCGATCGTGCAATAAAACAAAAAGGATTGCAGCCCCATGAACAGCGTGATTTGCCAAGCGAGCAGGGAACGCCACAGCCCTGGCTGCTTTTTTTGCCCGGCGTGTTTGACAGAAGCACTTCCGGCAGAGCGCAGCTGCGGAAGCCAGACAGCGATGGCGAACAGGACGGGAAGCGCCCAGGAAAAGAGCGAGCCTTGCCAGCCCCAATTCCCTGTACTGGCGAGCGGAATACTGATGCCCGAAGCAAGAGCGGCGCACATGGACATCGTCGTCGTGTACACACTGGTCATCAAGCCGGCTTTTTGCGGGAAACGCTGTTTGACCAGCCCCGGCAGCAGCACGTTGCAAATCGCGATGCCAGCTCCCACCAACGCGGTTCCGGCAAACAAGGTGAAGACGTAGCCGGACGAGCGCAAAATCAGACCGATGAGAACGACAAGCAGTCCGGCAAAAAGTGTTCGCTCTGCGCCGAGCCGATGCCCGATCCCCGGAGCCAGAGGGGAGAGCAGCGCAAAGGCGAGCAAAGGAACCGTCGTCAACAACCCGGACATGCTGTTGGACAGTCCGAGATCGCCTTGAATGGAGCCGACCAACGGCCCGACGGCAGTCAACGGTGAGCGCATGGCGAACGTAATCAGAATGATTCCGGCGATGATCAGAAACGGTTTGGGGGTGGCTGGCTGCGCGTTGCTTTTCGCAGTTGCCAATGCTGTCGGACTCATAAGTCAAGACTTCCTTTCTGTATCCGTTCCAAAAGAGCGGTCTTGCTTGCTTGAATCAGGCTCCTTGCCGCTTCCTCGGCTGCGTCTGCATTTTGCTCCGCAATCGCTTGAACCAGCGCTCCATGTGTCTGCGCCTGTTCGTCCATCAACTCTTTTACATCGACCGTACCGCCTACGGACATGTGCAGCGACTCGGTCATTTGCTCGTACAGATCGATCATCACGCTGTTGCGGGTCGCGCGGGCAACCGCGATGTGGAACGCGACATCCGCCGAGATATAGCCCTGGGGGTCGTGTCTGAGCGAGAGGGACGTGTCCAGCTTTTGCCGGATCGTCTGCAAATCGGCCTCTGTCCTGCGGCTTGCCGCCAGTCTGGCGATCTCGCGCTCCAGTCCGTAGCGCACCTCCAAAATTTCCAGTAAAGTCGAGCGCTTGAGCCGACGCTGCATCGCCGCGCCAAACTCGCTCGCTGCGCGGACGTACGTGCCGTCCCCTTGCCGCGCTTCGAGCATGCCAGTGTGAATCAGCGCCTGTACCGCTTCGCGAAGCGTATTGCGGCTGATGCCCAACTGTTCGACCAATTCAGGTTCAGGCGGGATGCGTTCCCCGACCTTCCAGTTGCCAGACTCGATTCGTTCGACGAGCTGCTCCGCGATTTGCTTGACGAGCGAGGAACGAACGGGTTTTTGCAATGTCATGAACGAAACCTCCAAACATCCGATGATTGGGAATGTCGTCATTGTAGCACGGAGAAAGCAGGTGCACAAGATTCATAAGCTAGGAAACTGTTTAAAGCGAAAAAAAGACAGGCGCTTCTCCCGGAGCGGAAGAGGCAGCCTGTCGCTGCTGTTGCGAAAGTCATGTTTTTGGATCATCAAGCTTTTTGCTTTTGTTTTTGCCAGACGAGCAAGACGGCAGCGATGACGAGCGGGTACAGCGCAGACCAGCCGAGAAACGGGTACAGGCCGACGGTGAAAACAAGCGACGTCCAGGCAGCCAGCCGCCCGAAGCGATGATCGCGCAAAAGCCGCACACCAGCGAGACAGCCGCCGATGTAAGTGGCGAAAAAAGTCGCGTTGGGCAGTTCGATCAGTCGTGCCAAATCAATCAGTCCGAGGTACAAAACCGTCAGTACGACAACAAAGCAGAGGGAGAGAAACAAAAGCCCGCCGAGCGGTGTCCGGTATTTGGCGTGCAGCAGCCCGAACCAGCGCGGAGCGATCTTTTCCTGCGCCAGAGAATAGGCGATGCGCGACGCTGCGCCGATGTAGGCGTTGGTCGTGGCAATACAGATGAACAAAGCCGTCACGGCAACGATCCAGCCGCCTAAAGGGCCGAGTGTGAGCTGAACCATGACAGAGAGCGCAGCAGCCGAGATGCCTGCCCCGTAACTGTGGGTGGCTACGGTCATGAACGCTACGGAAAAGTACAGCAAGGCGACGATTCCGGCGCTCCACAGCACACCGCGAATGGCATTTTTCGCCGGATCGACAAATTCTTCCGACAAATGCGTAACCGCCTCCCAGCCGATAAAGCACCAGAATAACAGACCTGCCGCCTGGATGACGCTCAGCCAGCCGTTGGGAACGAAAGGGGTGAAGTTGCTGACGGAAGCGTGGGGCAGGGCAGCGACTACGGCCAAAATCAGGATGGCGATAATCAGGGAGACGACGATGGTCTGGACGCGTGCCGCTACGTGCATTCCGAGAATATTCATGATCACGACTGCGGTCAAAATCAGTGCCGCAGCGGTGTAAATTTGCGTGTCGCCCCAGCCGAGCAACAGGGCAAGGTAGTTCGCTCCGGTCACGCCGAGGATCGGGGCGCCGATGGGCACAGATAATAGAAAGAACCAGCCGACGATATTGCCGAAACGATCGCCGTAAGCCGTGCGGACAAAAGTGGAGACGCCGCCGGAGCTTGGATAGCGGGCGGATAGCAGTCCCATCGTAATCGCCATCGGCAAAACGAGAATCGACATGACCAGCCAGGCGAGAATCGAGGCTGGGCCTGCTTTTTCCGCTGCCAATCCGGGAATCAGCAAGACCCCGGACCCGATGACAGCGCCGATGTACAGGGCGACGATTTGCGGCAGCCGCAACGTTTTGGCCAAGCCCGCAGTTTGCACAGTTGCTTTTTCCATGAATGTTCCCTCTCTTTATGTTCGGTTGTTTGTAGAGGTAGTGTAGCATAGACATTATCATCGGAGTTATCTATAATATTAGATAATTGAAATCGGATTTTTCGATGAAAAAGGAGGGAGCCGTTCATGGATACGCGCTACTTGCTGACGTTCCGCGAGGTGGCAAAATGCCAAAGTTTTACCCGTGCCGCAGAGGTGCTGGGCTACGCGCAATCAAGCGTCACGACGCAGATTCAGAACCTGGAGGCGGATTTTGGAGTGACGCTGTTTGAGCGGTGGGGGCGGAAAATCAGGCTGACCCACGCCGGAGAAGCGCTGCTTGCGTACAGTGAACAGCTGTTGGCCGTTCTCGATGAAGCGAGGGCCAACTTGTCCGAGCAGGCTCAGTTGGCTGGCACGCTGCGCATCGGAACGGTTGAATCGCTTGCGGCGTTTTTTCTGCCTCCTTTCTTGCAAAAATTTCGCCAAGAACACCCGCGCATGCGGATTTTGCTGAAGCCGGGAATTTGTCACGACTTGCGGCAAGGCGTCAAGGAAGGGCATCACGACTTTGCCTTTGTGCTGGATTGGCTGCAAGACCATCCCGAGCTGGTCAACGTGAATCTGGGGGAAGAAAAGCTGGTCGTCATCGCTGCGCCCAACCATCCGCTGGCACAGGTAGAAAAGATCGAAGCGCGCGATTTTATCGGAGCCAACTGGATTTTTACCGAAGCAGGTTGCAGCTATCGCTCGATCATGGAATCGGTTTTGCGCGATGCCGGGGCTGCGATCGAGTCTTCCTCCGAGTTCGGGAGTCTGGAAGCGATCAAGCAATGCGTCGCATATGATTTAGGGATTGCGCTCATCCCTGCTATCGCGGTTGGCGAAGAGGTGAAAAACGGAACGCTTGTCATCCTGCCTTTTTCCCACCCGGATGTCCGCGTTTACCGACAGTTGGTTTATCATAAGAAAAAATGGATGCCGCAAGCTTTGCTGCGCTTCCTCGAACTGTTGACGGCGAGTGCTCCGCCGCAGCCGCTGCCAGGAAAAAGCGACTTGCCCGCTGCGCGCTAGGGAAGCGGCGAGACGATGCGCTTACAAGCGATGTGCGACAAAATTGGCGGGAATAGGAAAAACAGATGATGGTTGTACTTGCGTATGATATGATAGACAAGGTTGTGTTATGAGATAAAGGAGGTTACCCATACATGAACACGGTTTCGGAAAGCATTGTAAAAGACATGTCGCTTGCCCATAGCGGCCATTTGAAAATTGACTGGGTAAAAGAGCATATGCCAGTTCTTAACCGCATTCGCGAGCGCTTCGAAAAAGAGCAGCCGTTTGCGGGACTGAAAGTGGCAATCTCCTTGCACCTGGAAGCAAAAACAGCCTACCTGGCAAAAGTGGTGCAAGCTGGTGGCGCAGAAGTGACCATCACTGGCTCCAACCCATTGTCTACCCAAGACGACATTTGCGCGGCTCTGGTTGAAGACGGCATTCGCGTTTTTGCGAAGTACAATCCAGACCCTGCTGAATACAAAGAGCATCTGATCAAAACGCTGGAAACTCGCCCTGACCTGATCATTGACGACGGTGGCGACCTGGTGACCATCCTGCACAGCGAGCGCCGCGATCTGCTGGCTCAAGTGCGCGGTGGGGCAGAAGAAACGACAACAGGTATCCTGCGCCTGAAGGCACTGGAAAAAGAAGGAAAGCTGGAGTTCCCGATGGTAGCGGTGAACGACGCTTTCTGCAAATATTTGTTTGACAACCGCTACGGTACAGGCCAATCCGTATGGGATGGCATCAACCGCACGACAAACCTCGTAGTAGCAGGCAAAACGGTCGTTGTTGCTGGCTACGGCTGGTGCGGCAAAGGGGTAGCTATGCGCGCGAAAGGTCTTGGCGCGAAAGTAATCGTAACCGAGATCGACGCGATCAAAGCGGTAGAAGCGTACATGGATGGCTTCGAAGTGATGCCGATGAGCGAAGCTGCAAAACACGGCGACTACTTCGTGACCGTAACCGGAAACCGTGATGTAATCCGCAAAGAGCATTTTGAAGTGATGAAAGATGGCGCAATCTTGTCCAACGCTGGCCACTTCGATGTCGAAGTGAACAAAGTCGAGCTTGGCGCTTTGTCGACATCGAAACGAATCGTGCGCAAAGACATCGAAGAATTTGTCATGGCAGACGGTCGAAAACTGTACCTTCTGGCAGAAGGCCGCCTCGTAAACCTGGCAGCAGGCGACGGTCACCCAGCTGAAATCATGGACATGACATTCGCGCTGCAAGCTGTTTCCTTGGCGCACGTCAATGAGCAGTACGAGCAAATCGGCAAGAAGGTACTGAACGTGCCTTACGAGCTGGATGCCATGGTTGCCCAGTACAAATTGGAAGCATTGAACATCGGTATCGACAAATTGACCGATGAGCAAAAATCGTATCTCGATAGCTGGGTCGAATAAGACGCGAAACCCGTCCTTTCCCGGCAAAAAAATCAGCGAAAAAATCCTGCTTACAAACGCAGGATTTTTTTTTATAATAGCAAGTAGGCGACAAGGTGGGGAAAAGTGGGGGAAAGTGGAGCCACAGGACAAGAAAGTGGGGGACCAGGGCGTGTTCATGGGGGAATACCAGCATAGCATCGACGAAAAAGGCCGCCTGACCATCCCTGCGAAATTCCGTGAAGGACTCGGAGCTTCCTTTGTCATTACCCGCGGACTTGACCAATGCTTGTTCGCTTATCCGCTGGAAGAGTGGAAGCAGCTGGAGGAAAAGCTCAAGACGCTTCCTTTCACCAAAGCAGATGCACGCGCTTTTACACGGTTTTTCTTTTCCGGTGCAACCGAATGCGAGTGGGACAAGCAGGGAAGGGTAAATATACCGCCCAATCTCCGCGAGCATGCGGGCATGCAAAAAGAATGTGTGATCATCGGTGTGTCCAACCGCGTAGAGGTGTGGAGCAAAGAACGTTGGGAAGATTATTTCGCCCAGTCGGAAGGCTCTTTTGGAGAAATTGCTGAGAAACTGGTTGATTTTAATTTGTAGCAGCGAGAAGAACAGGAGTGACGACATTGTCGTTTCATCATGTAACAGTATTGAGGGATGAGGCTGTAGACGGCCTGAACATTCGGCCTGGAGGCATCTATGTGGATTGCACACTTGGCGGAGCTGGTCACAGCAGCCTGATTGCTTCCCGTTTGACCGATGGCGGTCGTTTGATTGCCATTGATCAGGACGACTGGGCGCATGAAAATGCCCGGGAACGCCTGGCTCCCTATATGGATAAGGTAACATTGGTCAAAAGCAATTTTCGCCATCTGAAGGAGATTGTCAAAGATTTGGGGCTTACAGGTGTAGACGGCATCCTGTTCGATTTGGGAGTGTCTTCGCCACAGCTTGACGAGGGGGAGCGCGGTTTCAGCTACAACGCCGATGCGCCGCTCGACATGCGAATGGATCAGCAAGCGCCCTTGTCCGCTTATGACATCATCAACGAATGGGACGAAGAAGAGATTGCCAAGATCATCTGGCTGTACGGAGAAGAGAAATTTTCCCGGCGAATTGCCCGGCAAATCGTGCAGCAGCGCAAAAAGCAGCCGATTCAAACAACAGGCGAACTGGTCGAGCTGATCAAGGAAGGGATTCCGGCAGCGGCGCGACGCACAGGCGGACATCCTGCGAAGCGAACGTTTCAGGCGATCCGCATTGCCGTCAACGACGAGCTGGACTCGTTCAAAGAAGCCGTCATCGATGCGATCGAGCTTTTGAATCCGGCTGGCCGCGTGAGTGTCATCACGTTCCACTCGCTGGAAGATCGCATTTGCAAGCAAGTGTACCAGGATTATGCCAAAGGCTGCACATGCCCGCCAGCGTTCCCGATTTGCACATGTGGAAACGAAGCGATCGTCAAAATCATCACGCGCAAGCCGATCTTGCCGTCAGAAGAAGAACTGCAAGTCAATCCGCGCGCACGCTCCGCGAAGCTGCGGGTAGCGGAAAAGGTCTAGAGTGAGCAAAAGCGACGAGGAAGAAGGGGTGAGAAAACGTTGAGCTATTACTACCAAGGCAATCTGGCAATGGAACTGGAAAAGGAATCCCGCTCCGTCACCAAAACAACAAAACGAACAGTCCGAATCAAGCCTACCATTCCGACAGGCGAAAAGTTGCTCTATCTCTTGTTTATCTCGCTGACAGTGACCGGTCTGGGAATGGTCGGGGTAAGATACTCGCAAATTTCCCAAATGAACTATGAAATCCAGAGCACCAAAAAAGAGAATCGCCTGATAGCCGAAAACAACGCCACTCTGAAACTGCAAATCGAGCAGCTCAGCAACCGCGATCGCATCCAGAGAGAAGCCGAGCGACAAGGCATGGTGTACAATGCGAATGCCGTACATACGATTGGTCAGGAGAACGGAAAGGCGAGTTCGCTTCAACAAAAGCCAAACCAGCCTTAAATCAATGTTACTGCGTCTATTGTGCGGTAACATTTTTTTCTTACCCCCGATCAATGACGTGATGGAGTGAGTGGAAATGGATACGAAACGACTGGTGAACTGGCGCATCCTTATTTGTGCGTTGTGCCTGATCTTGATTTTTTCCACCTTGAGTCTGAGGATTTACTGGATTCAGACGGTGGAAGCAAGCAAAATTATGGATAAGGCTACGGAACAATGGGATCGGGCCCGGACGCTGCAACCGATGCGCGGAGCGATCAAGGATCGAAACGGCGAAATTCTCGCTTTCGATGGCAAGGCGTACACGGTGAACGCCAGGTTGAAGGGGCGCGATGACAAGGACAAGGATTTCGTCAAGGACCCTTACTATACAGCGAATGCTCTTGCCCCGATCCTCAACGCTCCGGTTCCTGAACTTGTGAAAATGCTGACCAAGCCGAACACGGTAGTCGAGCTGGGCCGCTATGGCAGAAAAATTAGCGAGGAACAAAAAAACCGGATTTTGGCGCTGCAATTTCCCAAGCTTCCCAGTGGGCAGCAAGTGGAAGAAAACCAGCTTCCGGGGATCTTTTTAAATGAAACGACCAGACGTGTGTACCCGAACAACAGCTTTGCCTCACACGTAATCGGGTACTTGGACCTGTACGACCAGCCGAAAATGGGAATCGAGCTTCAGCTCAACAAGGAACTGGCCGGAGAACAAGGGCAGATGGAGTATAAAAGAGACGGGGCAGGCTATCAGCTTCCGGACAGCCAGGGCCAATACGTCCCGGCAAAAGACGGCTACGACGTCTACCTCACCCTTGACAGGCAAATCCAGGATTACGTCGAGCAAGCGCTGGATGTCGTCGATCGCCAGTACAAGCCAAAAGGCATGACGGTCATCGTCTCCGATCCGCAGACGGGCGAGATTCTCGCGATGGGCAATCGTTCGCAATTTAATCCCAATACGTACTATAACGGGATTACCAACTATACAAACCATGCGATCACTTCCATGTTCGAGCCTGGTTCTACGTTCAAGATCATTACGCTTGCAGCCGCGATTGAAGAAGGGCTGTTCAATCCAAATGAGACGTACGACTCTGGTAAGTACACGATCAAGGGACAAGTTCCGATCCGCGACCACAACAACGGGGTGGGCTGGGGAAGAATTACGTTTCTGGAAGGGGTTCAGCGTTCCAGTAACGTAATGTTCGCGAAGCTCGGCTACGAACGCCTCAAGCTGGAAAAGCTCAGGGCGTACTTTAAAAAGTTCGGGATAGGTTCTTTGACCGAAATCGAACTGCCTTACGAGAAAGAAGGAAACCTGATCAACCTGGAGAAGCCGCGCTCTCCGCGTGACTGGGCAGCGTCGACTTTCGGACAAGGGGTGACAGTTACAGCTATTCAGCAGATCGCCGCAGTCGGGGCGATTGCCAATGGCGGCGAGCTGTTGAAGCCGCATATCGTCAAAGAATTGCGCGACCCGCACACCGGAGCGGTTGTGAAGCGCAGTGAACGCGAAGTGCAGAGACGGGTCGTTTCAGAAGCGACCGCGAAGAAAACCCGCGATATTTTGGAAACGGTCGTGACAGGCGAGCACGGAACAGGGAAGCTGTACGCGATCGACGGCTACCACGTCGCAGGGAAGACGGGAACGGCGCAAAAGTACGACCCGAACACAGGCAAAATCATGGACGGCCACTACATCGCTTCCTTTATCGGTTTTGCGCCAAAAGACAACCCGCGTCTGCTCGTGTACGTTGTCATTGATGACCCAGAAACGAGTGATTCGTATATATACTGGGGAAAAACGATGATTGCGCCCACGTTCAAGACGATCATGGAGCGCAGTTTGCAATATTTGCAACAGCAGCCGGATTTCTCGCGGGTGGAAGCGGATAAAGGAAACGGGAAAAACGACAAGAAATCACAAGCACAAGTATTGGCGGCTCAGCCTGTAGCGAGTCAGACTTTGCCCAAGTTTGAAGGGATGTCGACGACGGCGGCGCAACTGCGCGCGAAGCAGGACAATCTGACGGTGACGGTGCTCGGAACAGGCACGAAAATCGTGGAGCAATATCCTGCCGCTTACGAGCAAACAGTGCCTGGCAAGCAAATCATTTTGGTGACGGATCGTCTGGATGGGGCGAAGATGCCTGATTTCAAAGGGAAGTCGCTGCGCGAAGTCATGGAATTTACTTCGCTTTTGAATATCGACGTGCAAGCCGCAGGAACAGGCTTTGTCGTACAGCAGAGCATCGCTCCGGGCACGGCGCTCACAGGCAAAGAGAAGCTGCTGATTACGCTGCAATCAGAGTCGCAGCCGCCGCCCGCGCCACAACCGCAGGAAGGCACAGCGCCAGCAGGCACAGCGTCACCTGATGGCGCTACGCCGCCGCCCGCGTCTGGAACTGGAACGACTGCGCCGACGAATCCGACTGGAGAGCAGCCTGCGGGTCAGCAGGGCGGACAGCAGGGAAGCACCGGGTCCAACCAGCAAGCTCCTCCAGCTGGCACACAAGCAGGTCAGACAAGTCCAACTCCATAGTTCTATCCCGTCCCCCCGACGAATAAGGTAAGGAAGAGACAACCTATTCGAGGGGGGACTCGCTTTGCGGGTATCCAATGCTACTGTACGCCGTCGCATTTTTATATCGCTTGTCATCGGCATTGTCCTGTATACGGCGCTCATCACCCGACTCGGGTATGTGCAACTGGTAGAAGGGCCGAAGCTGGCGCAAATGGCTGACCAGCTGTTGAATCGGGAAATCGACTTCAAGCCGAATCGCGGCCGGATTCTCGATCGGAACGGCAATGAGCTGGTCTCCAACATGACAGTGCCAACCGTTGTCGCCGTTCCCGCACAAATCAAGGATGCGAAGGAGACAGCCCGGCAGCTCGCGATCATTTTGGAGCAAAAAGAAGAAGATGTGTACCAGGCGATCACGAAGAAACAAATGAGCAATGACAAGATTCCGGGCGGGAAAAAGCTGCCGATCGAAAAAGCGCGAAAAATCCAGGAGCTGAACCTGCCGGGGATTTACTTGGCCGGGGATTCCAAGCGCTTTTATCCGAATGGCTCCATGGCCGCGCATATTTTGGGCTTTACCGGGATCGACAATCAAGGGTTGACCGGACTGGAAAAGATTTACGATCCATTTTTAAAAGGAACGGACGGACACATTTCGTTTCCCTCTGACGCCAAAGGACGCGTGATGCCCGGCGGCTCCGAAGATTACGTAGCTCCGGTAAGCGGAATGGACATGTATCTGACCATCGACAGTGCGATCCAGTCGTTCATCGAACGGGAGCTGGATCAGGCTGTGGTCGCCTATCAGCCCGATGATGTTCTGGCGATCGCGATGAATCCAAAGACGGGGGAAATTTTGGGGATGGGCAGCCGTCCGACGTTCCAGCCGGACGAATATCAGAACTACCCGACGGAAGTGTACAACCGGAATTTGCCCATCTGGAAAACGTATGAGCCAGGTTCGACATTCAAGATTGTCACGCTCGCTGCGGCGTTGAACGAGGGCGTCGTATCGCTCGATGAAGGCTTCTACGACCCCGGCTTCATTACGGTCGCGGGAAAGCGGCTGCGCTGCTGGAAACGGCAAGGACACGGCCAGGAGACGATGCTGGAAGTCGTGGAGAACTCGTGCAACCCGGGTTTCGTGACGATGGGCCAGCGGCTGCAAAAAGAACGCCTGTTTGAATACATCAAAAAATTTGGCTTCGGACAAAAAACAGGAATCGATTTGATCGGAGAAGAGAACGGGCTGTTGTTCAATCTGAACCGCGTCGGTCCGGTTGAGCTGGGCACGACCTCGTTCGGGCAAGGCGTTTCCGTTACGCCCATCCAGCAAATGGCGGCTGTTTCGGCAGCGATCAACGGCGGGAAGCTGATGAAGCCGTTCGTCGCCAAGGAATGGCGCGATAGTGTCACACACGATATCGTAGCGCGGACGCTGCCGACGGAAGTGCGGCAGGTCATCTCGGCAGAGACTTCCGCAAAAGTCCGGTACGCCCTGGAGAGTGTCGTCGCCCAAGGGACAGGGAACAAGGCGTACATCGAAGGCTACCGTGTCGGCGGGAAGACAGGAACCGCGCAAAAGGTCAAGAACGGGCGATACATGGACGGGGAGTACATCGTATCCTTCATCGGCTTTGCTCCGGCAGACGATCCGCAAATTGTCGTTTATTTTGCAGTCGACAATCCGAAAGCACTGGCTTTTGGCGGACTGATTGCCGCGCCCAGCGTCAAGAGCATCATTGAATCTTCCTTGCAGCACCTGAATGTGCCCAAGCGCAAAGACGGGATTGCCAAGGAAATCAACAAAGCTTTGGGCGAGCGGGAACCGATCGAAGTACCGAATATGGTCGGGCAGACGATGAAAGATGTCGTCCAGACGTACGAGACGCTTCCGCTGGTCGTTTCGGGCAAAGGCACCTATGTGATTGCGCAGTCGCCAGCACCGGGAGTAAAAATTGAAGAGGGCGGAAAAATTCGCATACATCTTGGTGACAAATTGAGCAATTAGCTATAAAATGAGATTTCGAAGGCGGAGGGAAGTAGGCTTGTCTACAATCGCTCTGCCTTTGTTCGTCACCAAAACGGATTCGTGTCATTTCGGTAAAAAAGGGCAAATTTCTGTCTATACTAAGTTGGAGAATGGGGTGCCTGTTTCATGTTTCTACGGGATCTGCTCATGCCTTTGTTGCCAGTGAAGGTTTCGGGGGATGACAGTATGGAGATTACGGGTTTGACAGCAGACTCGCGCCAGGTTAAACCGGGCTACTTGTTTGTATGTCTGACAGGGTATACCGTGGATGGTCATACGTTCGCGGCCCAGGCGGTGAAAAATGGCGCCGTTGCCGTGTTATCCGAACAAGATCTGGACGTGCCAGCGACTATTGTCAGGGTGCCGGATACCCGGCGGGCAATGGCTATGCTGGCTGATCGTATTTTCGGATCTCCCACAAGAGAGTTAAAGGTGATTGGGGTTACGGGTACAAACGGGAAGACGACCACCACTCATCTGATCGACAAGATCCTGCGCGATCGGCGCAAGCAAACAGGCTTGATTGGCACGATCCACATGCGAATCGGGGATGTTATCGAAGAAGTGAAAAATACGACTCCCGATGCCGTGGATCTGCAAAGAAGCTTCCGTCGCATGTGCGATGTGAACACAGACTATGCGATCATCGAGGTGTCCTCTCATGCGCTTGAGTTGGGACGGGTGCGCGGCTGCGACATCCATACCGCGGTCTTTACCAATTTGACGCAAGATCATCTCGACTATCATAAAACGATGGAAAACTATCGCTACGCCAAGTCTTTGCTGTTTTCCCAGCTCGGGAACCACTACGATCCGAATTGCCTGAAGACAGCCGTGCTGAACGCAGATGACGAGGCATCGAAGCTGTATGCAACCGTGACACCTGCGCGCGTCGTGACGTACGGCATCGACCAGCCGGCAGACGTCCAGGCTAAAAACATCGAGATTACGAGCAAAGGAACCTCGTTTACGGCGGAAACCTTTGCGGGTACGATTGACCTCAACCTGAAGCTGATGGGGAAATTCAATGTGTATAACGCATTGGCAGCCATGGCGGTTACACTTGCAGAAGGCGTGAGCCTCGAAGACATCAAGGCGAGCTTGGAAGCAGTAGCTGGTGTCAACGGACGTTTTGAAGCCGTAGATGCGGGTCAGCCGTTCGCTGTTCTCGTCGATTACTCGCATACGCCGGACAGCCTGGAAAACGCCTTGATGACCGTCAAGGAATTTGCCAAAGGCAACGTGTTCTGCATCGTGGGCTGCGGGGGAGACCGCGACCGCACGAAGCGCCCGATTATGGCGCAAATCGCAACGAAATATGCGGATATGACCGTCTTAACATCAGATAATCCTCGCTCCGAGGAGCCGCAGGCGATCCTTGCCGACATGCTCGCAGGCGTGCGCGATGTGTCTGCTGCGCGTTACACGGCAGTGACGGACCGCCGTGAAGCGATTCATTATGCCGTTTCCTTGGCGAAGCCGAACGATGTCATTTTGATCGCCGGAAAAGGCCATGAGACGTATCAAATCATCAAAGATCAAGTACTGCCCTTCGACGACCGTGAAGTTGCGCGGGAAGCGATTGCCCGGTACAACCAAGAATAGAGACAGATGCGACACATTGGCATCGAAAGAAAGGAGGCTCGGGCATGTTCGCTGACAACGTCCTAATCGTCACGATCGTCGCCGCGTTTCTCATTGCCGTACTGATTGGCCCACTGTTTATTCCCTTCCTTCGCCGCCTGAAATTTGGGCAGGCAATTCGGGAGGAAGGACCGCAATCCCACTTCAAGAAGGCTGGTACCCCTACGATGGGGGGCACCATCATTCTGCTGGCACTTATATTTACCGTGTTGAAGTTTGCCAATGCTACAATGGAAATTTACTTCCTGTTACTGGTGACACTCGGCTACGGTTTGATCGGATTTTTGGATGACTTTATCAAGATCAGGAAGAAGCGCAACCTCGGCTTGACCGCCAGACAAAAGTTTGCCGGTCAGATTGTGCTGGCTATCGGCGCGTATATTTTGCTGCTGATGATGGGGCATGACACGTCGCTGCATTTGCCAGGCACGCCATGGAAGCTGGAGCTGGGCTATTTCTACTTCCCGTTCCTCTTGTTCTTGCTCGTCGGCACGACCAACGCCGTAAACATTACGGACGGTCTGGACGGCCTTTTGGCTGGTACGGGAGCCATCGCTTTCGGGGCGTACGCCATCATTGCCTGGTTCGGGCAAGATTACGACACGGCGATTTTCAGTGCAGCCGTCGTCGGTGCGGTTCTCGGCTTCCTCGTGTTCAATGCCCATCCGGCTCGCGTGTTCATGGGGGACACAGGCTCGCTCGGTTTGGGGGGAGCACTCGCCGGAATTGCGATCATGACGAAAACAGAGCTGCTTTTGGCGATTGTCGGTGGGGTGTTTGTCGTGGAGACACTGTCTGTCATCTTGCAGGTCGTTTCCTTCAAGACACGGGGCAAACGAATTTTTCGCATGAGCCCGCTTCACCATCATTTTGAATTGACAGGCTGGTCCGAGTGGCGTGTCGTCGTCACCTTCTGGCTGGTCGGCATGTTCTTTGCCGGATTGGGTGTATACCTTGAGGTGGTGACAATCAGATGATGCGTTATCATAATCAGCACGTAGTCGTTTTAGGAATGGCGAAAAGCGGTGTAGCAGTGGCAAAACTGCTGCACCGCTTTGGCGCTCATGTCGTGGTTAACGATAAAAAGCCGCGGGAAGAAGCGAGCGGGATCGAGGAGCTGGAAGCGCTCGGGATTACCGTCATTTGCGGGCACCATCCGGAAGATTTGATTCATCCGGGAGTGTCTCTCGTTGTAAAAAATCCGGGAATCCCTTATGAAGCGCCGCCAGTGAAGCAGGCGCTTGCGCTCGGTATTCCTGTCGTGACGGAGGTAGAGCTTGCCTCCCAGATTGCCAAGGCACCGATCATCGGCATCACGGGCTCCAACGGAAAGACGACGACGACGACGCTCGTTGGACAAATTCTCAAGGAAGCGGGTCTTGATGTGCTCGTTGGCGGCAACATCGGAACCGTTCTTTGCGGTCTTGCGGAGGAAGCTGGGCCAGACCAGTGGCTGGTCGCAGAGCTGAGCAGCTTTCAGCTCATGGGAACGCGAGAATTTCGCCCGCACATCGGTGTTTTGCTCAATCTGTACCCTGCTCATCTCGACTACCACCATACGCTGGAAGAGTATCTCGACGCCAAGCTGAAAATGTTCGCCAATCAGACCGCAGACGATATGGCGATTTTGCCGTTTGACCAGCCGGACATTCTCGCGAAATGCGGCGAGCTTCCCGCACAGACGTACTATTTCAGCAAAACGCAGCAAGTTCCGCGCGGGGCATTCGTCCAGGATGGCGTCATTTTGTTCGCCGATGGACAGGGCGGGACAGAGGCGATTATCGCTGTCGATGAGATCACGGTCCCGCATTTGGACAATGCGCTCGCCGCGATTCTGGTAGCGAAGCTGACTGGCGCTGATACGCGTGCGATCGTGCAGGTGCTCTCGACTTTTGCCGGGGTAGAACATCGCATGGAATACGTGGATTCCATCGCCGGAGTGAAGTATTTCAACGATTCCAAAGCGACCAATCCGGAGGCGGCTTCCCGTGCCTTGCAGGCGTGCCAGGAGCCTGTCGTCTGGATTTGCGGCGGGTTGGATCGCGGTGTTGATTTCAAGGAGCTTTTGCCTGTCATCAAGGGCAGGGTAAAAGCGGTCATCGCATTGGGCCAGACCGCACCGATTTTGCTTGCGCGGGCGGAAGAAGCAGGGATTAACGAGCGAATCCATGTCGATACTGTGGAGAAAGCCGTTCTTGCTGCTTCCCGGTTGGCGCAATCAGGTGACGTGGTGCTGCTCAGCCCGGCGTGTGCGAGTTGGGATATGTTCCCTTCGTTTGAAGCACGGGGGAGCATGTTTAAGGACGGCGTGCATAGACTTAAAACAAGCCTAGCATAACGTCCCACAAAAGCTTCATGAATACAGCGTGAAACGGGACGGCATGAGAAAGGATGACCTGGCACTATGAGCAAGGTACGCTCTGCCCCCGACTTCGTAATTATTTTTGCAACACTTTTTTTATTGGGAATTGGCATCGTGATGGTGTACAGCGCCAGTGCGATCGTCGCCCAGAAGCCACCCTTTTCCGATCCGTACTTTTTTGCCAAGCGGCAGCTGATTTTTGCCTTGCTCGGCATCACATCGATGTACATCACGATGAACATTGACTATTGGGTATGGAAACAATGGGCCAAGCCGGGCTTTTACGCCAGTATCGGGCTGTTGATTCTGGTGCTTATCGTCGGGATTGAAGTGAACGGCTCGAAAAGCTGGCTTGGCTTCGGGGCTTTCGGAATCCAGCCTGGCGAGTTTGCCAAGCTCGGCGTCGTCGCGTTTTTGGCGCGGTGGCTGTCCGACAACCAGAAGCAAATTGTGCAGTTCCGCAAAGGATTGATGCCCGCTCTGGCGATTCCGATGGTTTGTTTCGGCCTGATCATGCTTCAGCCCGACCTGGGTACAGGCACAGTATTGACAGGCACGGCGATTGTGATGATTTTCGCGGCAGGAGCGCGAATCAGCCACTTTGTCGGCTTGGGCATGATCGGGGTGGTTGGCTTCATCGGACTGGTACTGTCAGCTCCTTACCGCATCAAGCGGATTACTTCTTTTCTCGATCCTTGGTCTGACCCGCTCAATACAGGCTACCAAATCATTCAATCGCTGTATGCGATCGGTCCGGGCGGTTTGCTCGGCCTCGGTTTGGGACAAAGCAGGCAAAAGCATCTGTACTTGCCGGAACCGTACAATGACTTCATTTTCTCCATTGTGGCGGAAGAACTCGGCTTCATCGGCGGTACGCTCATCTTGCTGTTGTTCCTGCTGCTTTTGTGGAGAGGGATGCGCACAGCGATCACGGCCCCCGATCTGTTCGGCAGCCTTTTGGCGCTCGGGATCATCGGAATGATTGCGATCCAGGTCGTCATCAACATCGGGGTCGTGACAGGCATGTTTCCGGTGACGGGGATCACGCTGCCGTTTTTAAGCTATGGAGGATCATCCCTGACACTGATGCTCACAGGTGTCGGCGTTCTCCTGAACATATCTCGGTTTTCTCGATCATGAATGAACAGCAGGAAAAAGGTGCGATGCTTCGCACGTGGGCAATCTGTTTTCTCTGCATAAAAAGGGTGTGAGAGTATGCGCGTCGTCCTTACAGGCGGTGGCACAGGTGGACATATTTATCCGGCGCTTGCGGTGGCGAGGGAAATTTCTCGCCAAACTCCGCAGGCTGCCTTTTTGTATATCGGCAGTAAAAAAGGGTTGGAAGCCCAGCTCGTACCGCGAACAGAAATTCCTTTTCAGTCCGTCGAGATCAGCGGGTTGAAGCGGAAGCTGTCGCTGGACAACCTGAAGACCTTGTGGAAATTCGTCCGGGCCGTGTCGGATGCGAAAAAAATGCTGCGCGATTTTCAACCGGATGTCGTCGTGGGCACGGGGGGATACGTCTGCGGGCCAGTCGTCTACGCAGCCTCGCGCTTGGGCATCCCGACCTTGATCCACGAACAAAACGTCGTTCCTGGTCTGACCAACAAATTTATGTCGCGCTCGGCTACTCGGGTGGCCGTATCTTTTGCAGAGTCTCTCGCGTACTTTCCAGAGGGGAAAACCGTGTTTACTGGCAATCCACGGGCGACAGAAGTGATGCATGGCAACGCGGAGGCGGGCCGTGGCTTTCTGGGGGTAGACGCAGGCAAAAAAATCGTCCTGATCTTTGGCGGCAGCCGGGGAGCGAGGGCGATCAATGAAGCGGTGCTTTCTGTTGTTACCGAGTTGGGCAAATATGCCGATACTCATTTTGTATACGTAACCGGAGATGTTCACTTTGATAAAATCTCCAGCGAGCTTGCCGCAAAAGGGAAGCTTCCCGAGAACATTTCCGTGCTTCCATTCGTCCATAACATGCCGGACGTTTTGGCGGCGACACATATACTGGTCGGACGTGCAGGTGCATCTACCTTGGCAGAAGTGACGGCTCTCGGCGTTCCGTCGATTTTGATTCCGTCTCCGTATGTGACAAACAACCATCAGGAGAAAAATGCGCGCGGCCTTGAACGTGCAGGTGCAGCGCGAGTCATTGTGGAGAAGGAGCTGAGAGGAGAGCGCCTGCTTCAGGAAGTGGAAAGCTTGCTGCACAGCGATGAGCTGTGGAAGCAAATGAAAGAGAGCGCCCTGTCGCTGGGAATGCCGAAAGCAGCCACGGAAATCGTGCGCACCTTGCAGGAAGTCTCCGCAAAAAAATGATCAGATGGGCGATTGTCACGCCGATCTGGGCGATCGCATAGTATGGAGCAAACACGTGAGAAGACTTACAGGTCCGACCTAGCAAACGTATCAGGAGGTTCACAAATGATAAATATTGCAGATGAGCTGAAGCAAGCAGGGATCGGAAAAGTGTGGACCAATGAGCCTCTCGCCAATCATACGACATGGCGGGTTGGCGGTCCTGCTGATTTGTTAATCCAGCCCAAGGACAAAGAATCCTTGCTAAAAGCCTTGCAGATCATCCATCGTCATGAAATTCCTTGGAGTGTTATCGGGCGCGGCTCCAACCTTCTGGTGAGGGACGGAGGGATTCGCGGAGCCGTGTTCAAAGTGGCTGAGGGCTTGAGCCACTGCGAGTTCAGGGGTGAAGAGGTGTGTGTGGGTGCCGGATATTCCATGATCCGCCTGGCGGTGGAGACAGGCAAGATGGGATTAACAGGGATGGAATTCGCAGGAGGGATTCCTGGTACGGTAGGCGGAGCCGTCTATATGAATGCAGGGGCACACGGATCTGATCTTTCACGTATTCTTATTGAAGCCGAGATTCTTTTCGCAAACGGCGAATGTAAGGTGTTGAGTAACGACGAACTGAGCTTTAGCTATCGGACTTCTCTTTTGCAAAAAGAAAAAGGGATTGTGCTGGAAGCCCGTTTTCAACTGCGTACAGGCGATCGCAAGCAGATTGCCGCGACACTTGCGACCAACAAGGATCGGCGACGCCAGACACAGCCGTTGCAAATGCCGTGTGCGGGCAGTGTGTTCCGCAACCCGCCGAACGATCACGCAGGGCGTCTGATAGAAGCAGCGGGGCTGAAAGGCTATCAAATCGGTGGAGCTCAGGTTTCAGAAAAACACTCGAATTTCATCGTGAATTGCGGGGGAGCCACGGCTACCGACGTCCTCACCTTGATTGAGCATGTTCGGAGCACAATTCTTGCGAAATACGGAATTGATCTGCATCCGGAAGTTCTGGTGGTGGGCGAGGGGTAACACGGAGGTGAAAGTTTGGAGACTTTTGCGATCGAAGGCGGAAGACCTCTGTCCGGTTCGCTTCGGATCCAAGGAGCTAAGAACGCTGCTCTTCCCATCCTTGCCGCTGCTGTTCTTGCGGAAGGGCAATTCTATATCTACGATGTCCCCCATTTGAAAGATATCAAAGTCATGCTGGAGATAATGACGGCACTGGGGGCCAACACGAAGCACGTGGACGGTTGCGTCGATCTGGATACAACGTCTGTCTCCGTCCCGCATGTGCCAGATGATTTAATGAGCCAGATGCGATCTTCTATTTTTCTCGCCGGGCCGCTTCTGGCCAGGTTGGGTGAAGTCACCATATCGCGTCCCGGTGGCTGCGACATTGGTGAACGCCGAATTGACCTGCATTTGTCTGGTCTTACGGCACTCGGGGCTAAAATAGAAGAATCCGAAGGCTACATTACTTTTCGGGCAAAGCAATTGCGCGGGACCAACATCTTTCTTTCCTTCCCCAGCGTGGGCGCGACGGAAAATATCATGATGGCGGCAGTCTTGGCAAAAGGGACGACACGCATCTGTAATGCGGCTCGGGAGCCGGAGATTATCGACCTGCAAAACTTCCTGAACGCCATGGGTGCGCGAATAAGAGGGGCAGGAACCGATACGATTGAAATCAGCGGCGTACCGCGGCTTCGCTCCGTCAGCTACCGGATCATTCCCGACAGAATTGTGACGGGGACGTATGTGCTGGCGGTCGGCATTGCCCAAGGGCATGTGGAGCTGACCAATACATTGCCTGAGCAACTCACGGCATTGATTGAGGTTGCCCGTAGCTGTGGTGTTGAAATCAAGACCCGCCATGATATAATGGAAATCAAAAGCAACTCCCGTCCTCGTGCTTACGACCGGATCATCACCTCGCCGTATCCAGGGTTTCCGACTGACCTGCAGGCGCAGCTGATGGTGTTTCTGTCACAGGCGAGGGGAACCAGCGTCATCAAGGAAACGATTTTTGAAGGAAGATTCAAACATGTGAATGAATTGGCGCGAATGGGCGCCTCTATATACGTAGATCTCGGCTCTGCTATCATTCGCGGCGTCGGGAAGCTGACCGCCACGAATGTGGAAGCGACAGATCTGCGAGCAGGCGCTGCTCTCGTATTGGCAGGGCTTGCGGCAGAAGGCATTACGACGGTGAATCAGATTCATCATATCGATCGTGGATACGATCGCCTGGAAGAGCAATTGCGCAGGCTGGGAGCCGACATCACGAGGGTTTCGATATGATCGAGGGAAGTCAAGCGGCATAGTGCTATGCCGCTTTCCCTGTTTTGTATAGTTACATTTATTTGGAAGAAATCCATTTATTCCCTTTTGAATGAATTATCTTGCGGGCGATGAGCCTAGAATGCATGAGGAAGGATTCGGCCATGGCGGTAATTGAGGAACGCATTCCGCAAGTCAAGCAGCAACGTCCCAGACGAAAAGGAAACCGTAAACTGGTATTTTGGCTCGTGCTGTTTTTTCTTACTGTACTTATCATTGTTTTTATTCGCTCACCGTACAGCAAGGTGCAGGAAATCCAGGTTATCGGAAACGACATTTACACCACAGAGCAAATCGTCCAGCAATCGGGTCTGCAACGCGACATGCAATTTCTCAATGTGTGGGAGAGCAGCGTGCAAAGCAATCTGGCGCCGCTTGAGGGCGTCAAGAACGTGACGGTCAGCCGTTCTTTTCCGGGAGTGATCCGGCTGCACGTAACGGAGCAAAAGCGCGTCGCCTTCTGGAATGGACAAGACGGCAGCCGCTATCCGCTGCTCGAAAACGGCAAGGTGCTGAAGCAGGTGAATTTTGCCGATCGCGTGGTGGACAGGCCCTTGATCAGCTCCTGGGCAGCGCCTGAGCTGCTCCCCAATCTCGCCAAAGCGTTGTCTCGCCTCACACCGAATGTGCTCGCCGAAATTTCGGACATAACTCTGACGCCAACGGTGTACGATAAGCAGCGGGTAACCTTGTACATGCGCGACGGAAACGAAGTGCGCAGCGTGGTCTACAAGCTGGATAAAATGCTGAACTGGTATCCGGCGATCGTGGCAGAGCTGCCGGCAGGAACAAAAGGGGTGCTCTCCATGTTCGAGCAGCCGTGGTTTGTTCCGTACGGTGCGGGAAGTGATGCCATTCCGATAGCAGGCAGCCAGGAGCAGACAGAAAAGCCGCAGTAAAGAAAAAAGGGGTAGCAGACAATGAGTCGTCGCCGCAAATTTCATCTTTATTTAACCGTCGTGACGCTTTGTACAGGCTTTCTGGTAGCAACCTCGTTTGAGACTACCAAGCTCACGCGCAAAGAGCGGTTGAATGATCAGCTGTTCCAGCAGGAAACGCAATTGAATGACCGGATTTTATCCGAAAAAGAACAAAACAGGCATTTGGAAAACCAGCTGATTGATTTGCAGCGCCAGGTAGGCAAAGTCGAGGAAGCGATGGCTCAGCAAAAATCTGAGGCAGCCGACACACTCGCCCAGCTGGAGGCTGCGCGTATGCTCTCCGGCGTGGTCGCTGTAGAAGGCCCTGGTCTTGTCATCACGATGCAGGACAGCCAATCGGCAGCAAGCAGCTCGGACATCGCCAATTACATCGTGCATGAGCAAGATGTGCGTCTGGTCGTCAATGAACTGCGCGCAGCGGGAGCCGAGGCGATCAGCATCAACGGCCAGAGACTGGTAAGCAACTCTTCCATCCGCTGTGTCGGTCCGACGATCATCGTCAACGGAATCAAGTCTGCCGCTCCTTTTGTCATCTCGGCAATCGGCAATCCGGAGACGATGGAGAGTGCCCTCCATTTGCCAGGAGGAGTATTGCAATCTCTGCAAGACTTTGTTCAAATCGACTTGGCGAAAAAAGAGAAGGTGCAGCTCCCGGCCTTCGTTGGTGACGCCAAAACGAAACACTCCTAAAAGGTAAAAGGATGCGTTTGCCCTATGTTACAAAAAAGCCGTAAAATCACGTTTATTCTTGCCATTATTAGTGCTATCATAGGTGTGATGTTGGCTGTGCAATTGCGCAGCAGCCTCCATCCGGTACATAAGGAGTCTCGCAGCATTGCGGAACTCCGGACCACGCTGCAAAAAGAGCTGGAGAAACACAAAAACCTGCTTGCAGATATTTCCAAGTACAATCAGCTGTACTACCAATACGAAACCGCATTAAGTGAAGACGAGAGCATTTCGGTCATGAAGGAAGAGCTGGAGCGAAACCGTCGAATGGCTGGAATGGTAGAGGTCGAGGGGGAAGGCATCGTGCTGGAAGTTGTCGATGCCCACACGCCTACAGAGCCGATTCTGGACGAACACATGCAGGTGCCTGTTGTAGGTGAATACACGATTGACGATGAAGATTTGCGTTGGCTGGTCAATATCCTGTTTGCGAACGGAGCGCAAGCGGTGTCCATTAACGATCATCGGTTGATTGCCACTTCCGCGATCCGCAATGTAGGGGCTGTCATCCAGATTGATACGAGGACGATACAGCCTCCATATGAAATAAAAGCATTGGGAGAGCCTGACGTGCTTTTGTCCGCGATGAAGCTGGAGGGTGTCGAAGAGAACTTTCAGCTGGCGAACAAAAAAGTGTTGGCCGAAAAACGGGACAAGCTGTTGATTTCCGCAAACAAAGAAACACGTGTCATCCAATTTATGAAACCTGTTAAAGAAAAAGGAGATTCGTAACCATGTGGCTCCCGCTTATCGGACTGATTGTCGGTCTCGCTGTCGGCTTCCTTCTGGATTGGCGCGTGCCCCAGGAGTATAGCAGCTATCTTTCCATAGCTCTGTTGGCTGGATTGGATACGATCTTTGGGGGGATTCGCTCCTTCTTGGAACGCACCTTCAACGTTCGGATCTTCATGTCCGGATTCTTTTTCAATACGCTCTTTGCAGCTGGGCTGGCCTTCATCGGAGGTTTCCTCGGGATTGATCTGTACCTGGCAGCCATCGTGGCTTTCGGGGTGCGTCTCTTCAATAACCTGGCTGTGATTAGGAGAATAGTTCTATCCCGTTGGATCAATCAGCAAGAATAGCCCGAACAAATGGGAAGATGGTCATTTTTTTACAAAAATTCTAGATGAAAAAAAGGGAATGGTTGTCCTGTGTGGAATAATTTATGCAGGTGTTCTCATTTTAGCAAGACAAAAGACGTAGCAGGGGAGGTGTCACAGGTTTGGTAAGTAATGAACTCATCGTCAGCCTAGACATTGGAACATCCAAAGTACGCGTCATGATCGGCGAGATCAACAACGGTTCCATCAACATCATCGGCGTCGGACAATCACACTCAGAAGGCATCAAGAAGGGCGTGATTGTTGACATCGACCAAACCGTGCATGCCATCCGGGAAGCAGTCGATCATGCTGAACGCATGGTTGGCGTTTCTATCGAAGAAGTGTATGTGGGGATCACTGGAAACCATATCGAGTTGCATGAAACCCAAGGGGTTGTCGCTGTATCCAGCGAAGACCGTGAGATACGAGAAGAAGATATCCAACGCGTCATTCAGGCAGCGAAGGTTGTAGCGATTCCGCCGGACCGTGAAATCATCGAGGTAGTTCCAAAGGAGTATATCGTAGATGGGCAGGGTAGTATCAAAGACCCTCGCGGGATGATTGGTGTCCGACTGGAAATGGAAGGGACCATTGTAACCGGATTGAAAACGGTTGTACATAACATCGTTCGCTGTGCTCAACGAACCAATCTGCGTGTAGCTGGAATTTTCTTGCAACCGCTTGCGGCTAGCACGGTTGCCCTATCCAAAGATGACAAAAATATGGGTGTCGTTCTTGTCGACATCGGTGCGGGTTCTACCACGATCGGTGTATTCGAGCAAGGTAAGCTGGCCGCTACCACCGTGATCGGCATCGGTGGCGACCATATCACAAGCGACATTTCACTAGGATTGCGTACCCATACGGATGTGGCAGACCGCGTGAAAATAAAAAACGGTTGTGCGTTGATCGATGAAGCTTCTGAAGATGTGAAATTCAAGGTGAACCGGATTGGCAGTGAAGTAGAAAAGCAGTTTACCCAAGTAGACTTGGCCAATATCATTGAGCCGCGCGCTGCAGAAATATTCCAATTAGTCGAGGATGCTGTCTACAAGATGGGCTTCCGCGACGAGATTGCAGGCGGCTACGTCCTGACTGGCGGTACAGTAGCAATGCCTGGCATGCTGGAATTGGCAAAAGAAGAATTGGACGCACCTGTTCGCATCGCAATTCCTGATTACATCGGAGTGCGGGATCCTGCCTACACCACAGGGGTAGGTTTGATTCAATATGCCTTGCAGTTGATGGAGCGCCGCAGCGTACGCGTCACCCCCTCATTCAAGGGCACTCAGAAGCAAACCGTTGCCAAGCAGCCAAAAGAAGGCGGCGGTTTGATGGAAAAAGTGAAAAACTGGTTTAGCGAATTTATTTAGTCGCTTTGCCGTAGTTAGCACAATGGCGAAAATTGGAACGTTTCGTTCTTTTGAAATCATGGAAGAGAATAACGGGATGTCCCATTCGTTTGTCAATCGGCTTCTTGGGCCACAAGTTTTTATGTTGAATTGGGGAGGACTAGCAATATGCTGGAATTTGATATGGACATGGAATCCTTTGCACGAATTAAAGTAATTGGGTGCGGCGGCGGCGGCAGCAATGCCGTAAACCGCATGATTGCAGGCGGCGTGAAAGGGGTAGAATTTATCACCCTGAACACCGATGCACAGGCGCTCCAATTGTCCAGTGCCGAGATTAAACTGCAAATCGGGGAAAAGCTGACACGCGGTCTCGGAGCAGGTGCGAATCCGGAAATCGGCAAAAAGGCGGCGGAAGAGAGCCGCGATTTGATTGAAAATGCTCTGCGCGGTGCAGATATGGTATTCGTTACGGCGGGAATGGGCGGAGGAACCGGTACTGGTGCAGCCCCTGTTGTCGCTGAGATCGCCAAGGAGATGGGCGCTCTTACGGTGGGTGTCGTGACTCGTCCTTTCTCTTTCGAGGGGCGCAAGCGTTCCCAGCACGGTGAGGCTGGTATCGCGGCACTCAAGGAAAAAGTGGATACGCTGATCGTCATTCCTAACGATCGTTTGCTGGAAATCGTAGATAAAAACACACCTATGCTCGAAGCGTTCCGTGAAGCGGACAACATTTTGCGCCAAGGGGTTCAAGGGATTTCCGACCTGATCGCTGTACCGGGTCTGATCAACTTGGACTTTGCAGACGTGAAGACGATCATGACCGAGCGCGGCTCCGCTTTGATGGGGATCGGCGTAGGCAGCGGGGAAAACCGTGCGGCTGAAGCAGCTCGCCGTGCCATTTCCAGCCCGCTCTTGGAAACATCGATTGACGGTGCTCGCGGCGTTCTGATGAACATCACAGGCGGCACCAACTTGAGCTTGTACGAAGTAAACGAAGCAGCAGATATCGTTTCTTCGGCAGCAGACCCAGATGTAAACATGATCTTCGGTGCGGTCATCAACGAAGATTTGAAAAATGAACTGGTAGTTACGGTCATTGCAACGGGATTCGAGCATTCCCAGCGCGTACCGGAAGCACCGCGCCGCCAGCAACAACCGATCAATACCGCTGGCAACCGTCCGACACCGATTTCCAACACGAATACGGGCCGTGCCAAAGAAGAAGAGGATGACAAGTCCTTCTTCTCCATGAGCAATCTCGACAACCTCGATATTCCAGCATTCCTGCGAAATCGTCGTCGCAACAAAAAATAGGCCACAAAAGTGGAAAAGCCTTGTTCTCTTTTCGGAGACAAGGCTTTTTTTTGTGAAGGATTGTAATA
>NZ_DOTK01000065.1:0-83805 GCF_003521185.1 Brevibacillus sp. | reverse complement strand
TTTTTTTTTTTTTTTTTTGAGAAAAGGTTGTAAATATTTAAGTTCATTGCTCTTTTACTAATACAAGTTAATTACCGACGAGGAATTAGCTTAAAAAATGTAGGGGGAATAAAGATGGCAAAACTTAAGCAATATGCGGATACAATTCAGGTAAGCACTGCTCAATTGGAAGACATCCTGGAGGTATCGGAGAATATTTATGATCATGGACTTGTGGAGATGGATGGAAACATGTTGGCGAGTAGTATTTCCATTGCTGCCTCTATAGCAACGATGGTTTTCTCGTTTGCAAAGAAAAAGAACTTCGCAATCGGTTTGGTAGCTTTGGTATTGAGTTTTGATGTAAACTTGCGTGATCAACTTAAGAACCACGTTCGAAAAGCTAATCAAGAGCTTGGCCGAACTGTTCGATACTTGCTTAAACACCCAGAGTATATCCAAGTGGAACTTGAAGCTGTATTTATGGACTTTGATGAAGGCCGGATTATCACCGGGCCACCAGAAATCAAACGAGTAAAAACTAGACAAGGTTGGCAAACTCTCTGAGTCTGTAAAATATTCCGTGTAAACTCTTAAACCATATTACAATTAAGAGAAAGGTTGGTTTGAGAGGATGACACCAATGGCACGATTTAGTAAGGAACAAGTGAAGGCGTTTATAAAGGAAAACAACCTCAAGACGATGGACGACGTGCAGTCGGCATTGAAGGAACTGTTTGCGGAAACGCTGCAGTCGATGCTAGAGGCGGAGCTCGACACGGAACTCGGCTATGAAAAGCACGATGTGAAGAAGAAGACCACGACAAATAGCCGTAACGGGAAGACCAAAAAGACGGTGACGAGTGAATACGGTGAGATGGAAATCTCGGTGCCACGTGACCGAAATGGCGAGTTTGAGCCCGTAATCGTGAAGAAGCATCAGTCCACCGTTACCGGCATTGAGGACCAAATTATCGCCATGTACGCCAAAGGTGTCAGCACACGGGATATCCAGGACCACTTGAACCAACTGTATGGAATTGACGTTTCTCCCACCATGATCTCCAATGTGACAAATAAGATCGTGCCCCTCATTAAAGAGTGGCAGAACCGACCACTGCAAAGCATCTATGCGGTCGTATTTATGGACGCCATTCACTACAAAGTGAAGCAAGACGGTGCCATTGTAAACAAGGCGTTATTGGCATTGATTTGGACGGGAATAAAGATGTATTAGGCATGTGGATTGGGGAGAATGAATCCTCGAAGTTCTGGCTGAGTGTGCTGAACGACCTACGGAACCGTGGGGTTCAGGACATTCTCATCACCTGCGTGGATAACCTAACGGGCTTCTCCCAAGCGATCTCTGCCTGCTATCCGAACACCGAAATTCAAAAGTGCATCATTCATCAAATCCGCAACTCTACCCGTTACGTTTCTTACAAGGATCTCAAGAAGGTGACGGCGGATTTAAAACCGATCTACAAAGCGGCAACAGAAGAGGCTGCCTTGCTGGAAATGGATCGCTTTGAAGATACGTGGGGCAGTAAATATCCCCTGATTGTTCGCTCTTGGCGTACCAACTGGGATGAACTCGCTACTTTTTTCAAATACCCACCAGAGATTCGTAAACTGATCTACACGACAAATATGATTGAGAGTTACCATCGACAACTTCGGAAGGTGACCAAGGGCAAGAGCATTTTCCCCACCGATGAAGCCCTACTCAAAATGCTCTATTTAGCAACTATGAACGTCACCCGGAAGTGGACAGGACGTGTACAAAATTGGGGGCAAATGCTCCTCCAGCTCTCTGTTTTCTTCCCTGATCGAATCGGTCAATATTTGCGTTAGCATTTGGCTTTAAGAGGGTTTACACAAAATACTGGACAGACCCAACTCTCTAATAAAAAAGAATGTTCGGGATATTACCGAGCATTCTTTTTTATATGATCAGATTTTTAAGTAAGGTCGTCTTTTTATGGAGTTGAAGACTGAATTAAATTTTCAAATTCTAATGTAGGACGATTGACGATTTCAAATACAGGAGAATCTTCGTTGCTATAACCTAGAACATGCATGTAACTATTCCCTGATATGTAAATCATCTCTAATAGTTCTTCATCCTTTTCAAATTCGATGAAATATTTTGGCTCTTCATTTATGTTCCGTTGTTTGATATCATGACCATTCTTTCGATAACTCAATTCCATTTTATCAAAGATCTCCCAAATCCTTTTTATCTCATTGGGGTCAGTTATATGTACCGTTCCTCCTTCTGTATTTCTTAATTTTATGGAATTAACTTTACTTTTATCGATTAAAGCAAGTTCATCAAAAGACCAAACTTTAAATCCGGGGAAATAAATTTGTTGACTAATTACATATGCAATTAAGATAAGAAAAATTGGAATGACAATTCTTTTCTTCAACGCAAATACCTCCATATTGTTGACTTTGATATAACTTCATGTAAGACGATAGAACAAACGATTTTGTTACAGAAATTGTAAAAAAATTCAAGTGAAAGTCATTACTCCATTAGATGCATTTTAGGGGGCATGTAGTAGCCGTAACTGCAAACCATTTTGCCAACTGACGGAATCAACGATATGCGTAGTATTTCCCCCAGCAACAGTACAAAAATAAAAATTCTCGAACTGGTAAGAGAAATCGATCCCTCCAAAAAACATGAGGATTTCTGGCCGATGTAAAAAAGCCCCTCCCAAACGGGAAGGGCTAAATTGCTTATAGGGAAAAACTGCTCCTTTTTGTGTTGTTTGTTCCCAATTTGACCCCAGTTTCCTTTTCTGACTCATAACGAACGCTGATATTATAAGGATTTTTGTGTTCGTTGTTTACTATAAGGGGTGCACTTCAGATCGGGCGCGCTGGTCTTTTTTTGTGTGCGAAACGGCTGCCTCGCTGTCCTTATCTGACAATGGAGCCGATAATTGGGTAATGGAACGGGCGTCCTTGCAAGGAGTAGATGATCCCTTTGATCGGGTAGTAAAGCGCCATCAGGCCAAATACGATCAGGAACGGGATTCCGATCAGCACGAAAACGAAAAACCAGGAGATGCTGATGAGAATACTCATAAACAGATGGAACAGCAAGGCTTGGAGAGCCATATTTTTCGCCTCACGATCTTGCATCAGCAGCCAGACTACGATTGGCACTAAAAACGGTGCGAAGAATGCACTGGCGTGGGTAATTGCTTTTACACCTCTATAATCCATAGAATAGTCCTCCTCGTCGTGTATGACGAATGATGTTGTTGAAGCTATTGTAACGCACAAGCAGAGCTGTTCGTAACCATCAAAAGCGTGATCTCTTGCTCCGACTATAGACGGAGGTGTTTTGATTTCCAATCGTTTACTGTTATAGTATTAAGAAAATCTTTCGTTTTTGGAAAGATAATTCTAAATGTTTTTTGGATATGATGAATGATAAGCATACAACGAAGGGAGCGTTTGAAACATGATGATCGATTGTCATCATCCGGTTAGCATCAAGGATCGGTTGATGTTCTTCTACAACTTTTTACAGTCACCTGGGCAAGTAGGCAGCATCACACCTAGCTCCCGAGCGTTGGCAAAGCAAATGATGAATCCGATTGATTGGAGTCAGGCCAATACGATTGTGGAGCTGGGCGCGGGCACAGGCATTTTTACGACCTGGATTGAGCAGATGAAGCGACCGGAGGCCACACTGGTTTCCTTTGAAAAAGAGAGCAAGATGCGCCAAAGGCTGGAGACGCTTTTCCCTAACGCCCTTTTCCATGAGGATGCCGTCGATTTGACGCGTGTACTCGCCGATGCCGGCTTGGGCAAAGCGGACTGTATCGTGTCGGGGTTGCCTTTTGCCAACTTCCCGCAGGAGCTGCGCGATCAAATCATGGCAGAGGTTTACGCTGCGCTGAAGCCGGGCGGGGTATTTGTCGCCTTTCAATACTCTCTCCAAATGAAGAAGCAGCTGTCCACCGTCTTTGAAAACGTGACAGTAAAGCTGGTGCCTCTCAACCTTCCGCCGGCATTTGTGTATGTATGCCGCAAAGAGCGCGGGTAGCCTGCCCGTATAGGAGGATAACGTGATGATCGTGGATATGCTGACTGAATCAGTTGGTCAGTTTGGGTATTTTGCTCTTTTTTTCATGCTCTGGCTAGGAATTGTCGGTATGCCGATTCCTGACGAAGTGATTGTCCTGTCTGCGGGAGTATTGACCTCGCTCGGGATTTTGCATGTTTTTCCGGCTTTTGTCGCGACTTATCTGGGGGTTGTTTCCGGGCTGTCGCTAGGATATGTGCTGGGGAGATGGCTCGGTGCTCCGGCATTGAACTGGATTGGCAAGAAAAAAGGAATGAACAAGTACGTGGACCGGGCGCAGGCGCTGCTCGACCGTTATGGCAGCTACGCCTTGTGCATCAGCTACTTTTTGCCGGTCGTCCGACATGTGGTTCCGTATTTGGTCGGCATTGGCAAGATGACGTTTCGCCGCTACGCGCTGTTTTCCTACACGACCGGGCTTGTCTGGACACTGGTTCTGTTTTTTGCCGGGAATTTGATGGGCAACAATGTGGAGAATCTCAATGCATTTGTCGGGATGTTCAACCAGACGATGGTCGTCACCGCAGTGGGACTGGTCATACTGGCTGCCATCAGCTATTACGGGTATACGCTTTGGAAAAGGCAAAAGAGCGAGGCTTCAAGCGCGCGCTCGCTGACGGTCGAACGCGAAGGGAACGAATGAGAAAACCCATCCACTTGCAGAAAAAGGCTGCAAAGGATGGGTTTTTTGGCATGCTTAGCTGAGCGAAGACTTCAGGCGCTTGTGACGTTGGCGCAACCATTCCGGGAGGATCATGCCCAGCAGGATGACGACCACACCTGTCACTTGCAGCGCCGACACGGTTTCACCGAGAATGATGAACGACGAGAATACAGCCATCGGCAACTCGGCAGCTCCCAAAATCGCGGCCATTCCCGGCCCTGTATGCGGAACGCCGAAGTTGAAGAAAACAGTCGGAATGAAGATCCCGAAGAAAGCGAGCAGGAAGACGTAAGGGAACAATCCGTCCAAGAGTGCGCCGTTCCAGAGGAACACGGGCGTGTAAACCAGTCCAGCCAGCAAAAAGGAGCCGGTAGACATGCTCGCGCTGCGCACCCAAGGATTGAGGCCGATCGCCGCCTTGCCGCTAAACAGCAAAAACATGGTGTAAGAGACGGCAGACAGCAGGCCAAGCACGACACCCGCGATATGAAACTGGGCGATTCCGTCTGTTTCAAAAATTCCGCCGGCAAGCAATGTGCCGAACAGGAGCAGCACGAGCGAGAGCAGCGTAGGTTTGTCGGGCATCTGTTTCGTCATGATCGCCTCGGCCAAGACCCCCATCCAGGTGAACTGGAACAACAAGACGATGGCGATGGACGCCGGAATGAACCGGAGGGCATTGTAGTACAAAATCCCCGTCGAACCGATAGCCAGACCGACGCTGACTAAAAGCAGCAGTTGTTTTTTCCCCGGTTTTGTCCGCAAGAAAAAGAGAGCAGGTATCCAGGTGAGCACAAGCCCGAAGAACATTTGTCCGCCGATGACCTCTGCTGGCGAGTACCCCTGCCCGTAGGCAAGCTTGACAATCGTCGACAAAATCCCGTAGCTGCACGCTCCTAAAAATACGAGAAGGATATATTTCATTCATGTATCTCCTTACATATAAGTAAATGACCCTTAGCTAGGATAATATGTGCAGGACGACTTTGTCCATTTGTCCAGTGTAAAGAAAAGCGGCAAAAACCCCAAAATAAGGTTTACCATTGGTCCTAGCGCGGTAATAGGGAAAAGGACACGAAATAAGCATACCCAACAGCAGAAGGTATAGCTTTGACGAGCGCGATCAACCAGAGGAAAAGGGGGGAGGCTTGTGTTGTTGAAGTTGAAAGACCGATTGTTTGCGACCTTTTTATTGCTGAGTCTGTTCCCCATCCTGCTCATCTGCTTCCTGTTTTATCAGGAGGCGCAAAAGGCCGTTCTAGAGCAGTATGAGACGAGCATTGGGGGGCATCTTGATTCCGTTGACAGGCGGCTGAATACTTTGTTTCAAACGATCCAACACGATACGAATCAGTTGGCAAACGACCCGGTCTTGCGAATGACAATGCCCAAGTCTCTGGAGAATCGGTTGGACCCTCTCGCCAAAAGCGAGTGGACAGCTCATCAAAGCAAGATACGCGATGCTTTTGATCATTTTACTTACTTCCGCGACCTGATCGGCAACGTTCATTTTTTGCGCGATGATTCGCAAGTGATATCGTTGCGGAAAGAAGCAGGTTGGGACGAAAAGGAACGGCCGATATCGCTGCAAAAAGAGCCGTGGGGAAAAGGCGAGGGCCAAATCTGGCTGCTTAACCGTTCCGATGAAAAAGGCAATCCGAAAGCGTTATATTTTTCGCAGCGAGTTGAGGATGAAACCAAGCAATCGTCAGGACTTTTGCTGGTGGAGCTAAAGCTGGACGCACTGGCTAACTGGTTGAACAAAAGCTCGCTCCCCAAGTACAACAATCTGATGGTGGTCATGCCTTCCGGAAAAATCCTGATTCACCCGGATGCGGATCGGATCGGGATGAACGTATCCGCTACTCCTGACCAGGAGATTCTGAACAAGCACTTACTCGGTTTCGAGGAGGAAACGGTGTTTGCCGCCACAATCAACAGCGAGAGTGTCTATGCGTACCATCAGACTTCTGCGGCGAGCGGGATCACCTATCTGGAATGGTTGCCGGGCCAGGATATCGCCAATCGGCTGGACCGGATGAAGTTTATTTTATGGTGCACGATTTGTCTCGTCGTCATCTTCTCCGGCTATGTGGCTCACCGCATTTCCCGGTGGATTGCCAAGCCGATCTACACGTTGGTTGATGCCACTGACGCTTTGGTAAAAGGGGATTTTTCCATACGCGTACCGATTGAGGGCATGCAGGAAATCACGTTCCTGGAGAAAAAGTTCAACATGATGGCAGAACAAATGCAGTCTTTGATCGAAAGGGAGCGGGAATATTCCCAAAAGGGACTGGATCAGATTGTGCGCAGCTTTTATCTGGCGGTCGAAATGAAGGACCCGTACACAGCCGGCCACACGGAGCGAGTGACCCATTACGCCCTAATCATGTATGATCACATGACGGAAAAAGAACAACTGGAATTTACCCGTGATGACTTGCGCTATGCGGGCCTGATGCACGACATTGGCAAAGTGGCGATTCCTGACCATGTGTTGCTGAAAAATGGAAAGCTGACTTTCGATGAATACGAGTTTATGAAAAGGCACCCTTCGATTGGGGCCGACATCGTGGAGCAGATTGAAAGTCTGTCCCATGTCAGTCCGGGCGTGCGGCATCATCATGAGCGGTGGGACGGGAAGGGCTATCCGCACCAGCTCCAGGGTGAAGAGATCCCGTTGATCGGACGGATACTGGCCGTTGCAGATACGTTTGATGCCATGACCTCTACGCGCTCTTACCGAAATGCCATGTCCGGCAAAGAGGCGTACGAGGAAATCATACGCTGCAAAGGTACGCAGTTTGACCCGGCAATCGTTGCTATTTTTCAAGAAGCGTATTTGAGTGGAGCGATTCAAGTGACACAATCAAAGGACAGTTGTGTCATTCTTGTCAAAGAAAAGACAGCTACCAGTATTGGATAGGTTTGCAGCTTGCTATCAGCCATTATCTTTGGTATTCTTATCGTACCGTGCTAGACGGGGAGGTTGCGGTGCCCTGTAACCTGCAATCCGCAATAGCAGGGTTGAATTCCTATCCTAGGTTTTCTTATGTGAGGCTGCCTTATGGCGGCGGTGTTGAGGAGCGGGTCCTGTGCAACGCGAACCCATGAACCTGGTCAGGTCCGGAAGGAAGCAGCCATAAGTGGATCATCGCGTGTGCCGCAGGGTAGCCTGCTCTGAGCTGCTACCATAAGTAACGCTTGGATGAGAATTATCGAAGATAGGTGCACGGTATCTATTTGAACGATCAATAGCATGTTTCCTTCGGGAAGCATGCTATTTTTAGTTTGTCCGCGATTTCTAATTTGCCGATCGATATATTTTTTGTTGTAATTTGACGATAACTAGCGAAACATTTCTCTGCTCATAAGTGCCTAAAAGGGCAGGTTTTGAGCACTTTTTCACGAAGTTTCATAATAGTTGAGAAATGCCATGGGTTTCTTTGCTCATGAAGTACGTCATAGGCCAGGAGGGACAAGCTGTGAGTGCACCTTTTTCGTTACATCTCGTTGGCTCGTCCGGACGATTGCAGCGGTTCATGCATCAACTGCCTACTGCCGTTTTATTGGTGAATCAATCGGGTAGTATCGTGGAAGTAAACGAACAACTGCTTCGTGTAACCGGATATTCACGCGATCAACTGATCAAGCAACCCATCTCCACTATTCTCCCTTATCAAGGCTCGATGGAACAACTGTACGAAGAGCTTTTGCAAAGAGAAGAAGAGTCGGGAGCAAATGTCGAAGTAGAGTGGCGTGATCAACAGGGGAAAAGCAGGAAGACGCCTGTGATGATACTGGTACAGCAAGCAGAGAATCCCTTGTATTTGGTTCATTTTTACCAATTGGCTAAAGAAACCGACCAGGTCTTGTCTCAGCGCCTTTTGACCAAGCTGACCTACGATACCAGTTTGGGTCTGTTTATTCTGGATGAACATTCGCGCATTATCGAGGCCAGCCAGACTGCCTGCAAGCTTTTGGGAATGGAGCGGCTCAATGTCATCAACAAACACGTCGATCACGTATTCAGCGGGATTCCCGAGCCGCATCGGCTGATCAAAAAAGAGCTGTTGGAAGGCGTGAAGCTGCAAAATGTCGCGACTTCCTGGACGAATGACAATCAGCGCTTCGAGTTGATCGTCGATGCCAATACGCTGCAGGACGAGTCGGGAAAAACAGTCGGCGCGTTCATTTTGTTCAAGGATATTACCAATCTGCGCTCGTTTGAGCAAAAAATCGAACGGAATGAGCGATTGGCGATGATCGGTCAAATTGCGGCGGGCACTGCTCACGAAATCCGCAATCCGTTGACCTCGATCAAAGGATTTTTGCAGATGTTTCTCAAATCATTCACCGACAGCGGGATGGATCGGGAAAAGACGTATACCGAAATCATGCTGACGGAAATCAATCGCATCAATTCCTTGGTCAGCGAGTTTTTGCTCCTGAGCAAGCCGCGCGATATACAGTACGCGATGGTTGACCTCAATACGGTTTTTGAAGAAATCATGCCAATCGTGGAGTCACAGGCGATTTTGTACGGGATTGACGTACGCTTCCCTTCGCGCGGAAAGCTGCCGATGGTTGTAGGCGATACGGAGCTACTCAAGCAAGTGTTTATCAACATTTGCAAAAATGGCATTGAGGCGATGGGAGAGCAGGGAACGCTGCAAATTTCCCATCATCTTGACCAGGATGGAGACAAGATGAGCATCGATATCCACGACACAGGCCCCGGTGTTCCACTCTACATCATCGACAAAATTTTCGATCCGTTTTTTACGACGAAGGAAGAAGGGACAGGGCTTGGCTTGTCCGTCTGTCAAAAGATCATTCACGACATCGGCGGTCAAATTCGCGTATCGTCGAAAGGGTACGGAACGACCTTTCATATCATGCTGCCGTACCTGTAGCTGTCCCGGTTTGGATGAAGCGTCCCGCGCACTTGTGAACGGGGCGTTTTCTTTGTACGAACGGTGTCAATCGTGTATAATGAATAGGATATGGAAGAGGACTGTGCAGATGGGGAGTGTCACACGAACATGGCTTATACCGCGCTATACCGCGTATACCGGCCGCAGACGTTTCAGGATGTAGTCGGACAAGAACATGTGACGATAACCTTGCGTAATGCGTTACGCGAAAATAGGCTTTCTCATGCTTATTTGTTCAACGGTCCCCGAGGTACGGGAAAGACAAGTGCAGCCAAGATTATGGCCAAGGCAGTGAACTGCGAGCAGCCAATCGACGGCGAACCATGCAATCAATGCGATACATGCAAAGCGATATCCAATGGTTCTGTAACTGATGTACTGGAGATCGACGCCGCTTCCAACCGCGGGGTTGAGGAAATCCGGGACATTCGAGATAAGGTGAAGTTTGCTCCGAGCGATGTCAGGTACAAGGTGTACATCATTGACGAGGTGCATATGCTGACGACAGAGGCATTCAATGCCCTGTTGAAAACGCTTGAGGAGCCGCCTTCCCACGTCATCTTTATTTTGGCGACGACAGAGCCGCACAAGCTGCCCGCGACGATTATATCGCGTTGCCAACGCTTCGATTTTCACCGGATTCCGTTAAAAGTGATGGTCGATCTGCTTCAGCGGATTTGCCAGTCGCAGGGAGTCCAGGTCGAGGAGCAGGCGCTTCAACTGGTTGCCAAAATGGCGGAGGGCGGGGCGCGCGATGCGCTGAGCTTGCTGGATCAGGCAATCAGCTACAGCAAGGATGAGGTTCGTGCCAGCGATATTATGCAGATCACGGGTACGGTCGCCCAATCGTATTTTTCCGTCCTGGCAAGACATATCGCCGAAAACGATGTGGCACAAGTGATGGAGCAATTTGATCGGGTAATGGTTCAGGGAAAAGACCCTGAGCAGTTCCTGCACGATTTTCTCTACTACTACCGCGACATGCTGCTGTTGAAGACAGCCCCTCAACTGGAGGAAATCGTGGAACGCACCATGATTGACGACCAGTTCCAGGAGGTTGCCAAGCTTTACTCCTTGCCGGCTTTGTATGCCGCGATCGAGACGTGCAACCAGTCGCTTTCCCAGTTGAAATGGTCGACGTATGCGAGGGTGCTGGTGGAGCTGACACTGGTGAAAATGTGCCAGTCAAGCGCTGCAAGCTCTCCAAACACCCAGACTACAGCAGGCGGTGGTGGAGCAGCGGCAGCAAGCAGTGAGGAATGGACAGCTATGGCTGCCCGTCTGAACGCTCTGGAGGAGAGGCTGAGCCAGGTACTGCAAGGGCAAATCAGCCTGCCAGGCCAGCAAAAGACCGAAGAGCCGCGCAAAAGCGAGCCGAGACGCGTGGTTGCGGCAGCCGCAGGCGGTGGTTCACGGACGTCGATGAATCGCGTCAGGGAAGTAGCCAAGGCGCTTGATGAAAACTTGACCAGACAGGTTCGGGGACAGTGGAGCCAGATTTTAAATGAATTGAAAAAGGTCAAAATACAGTATCAGGCGTGGCTGGTGAACGGTCAGCCTGTAGCCGCCGGAAACGATGCTGTTATCGTCACTTTTACAAGCGCCATCCATTGTGATAAAACGATGGAGCCGGAGTTGAAAGGTGTAGTGGAGCGGGTCATGTCTACTGTGCTGGGAAGACCTTTGCAACTGTTGTCTGTCATGGAAGAAGAGTGGCAAAGCGTCGATCAGCAGACCGCACAAAAGGACGATCCGGGCGGGGAGCAGGAAGACCCGTTTCTGGCAGAGGCGATCAAGCTTGTAGGTGAAGGACTTATAGAAGTAAAAGACTAGCAGTCAAAACCAAAACAGGGAGGACACCTCAATGAAAAACATGCAGCAAATGCAACAAATGATGAAGCAAGTGAAGAAAATGCAGGAAGAAATGCAAAAAACGCAAGAAGCTTTGAAAGATAGAATCGTGGAAGGCTCTGCTGGCGGCGGCGCGGTTGTCGTCAAGGCTGACGGACACAAGCAAGTACGAGACATCGTAATCAAGCCAGAAGTGGTTGATCCGGAAGACGTGGAAATGCTGCAAGACCTGGTGCTGACAGCGGTAAACGACGCGCTGCGCAAGGCAGACGAAATGATGGGTAAAGAAATGGGCAAATTCACCGGAGGCATGAACATCCCGGGCCTGTTCTAAAATCGGGCAGGAAAAGAGGAATTACGCGATGTTCTATCCAGAACCGGTTTCCAAGCTGATCGAAGGTTTTATGAAACTGCCCGGCATTGGTCCGAAGACCGCTGGGCGGCTTGCCTTTTTTGTACTGAACATGAAAGAGGACGACGTGCTTGATCTGGCAAAAGCGCTGGTCAACGCAAAGCGCCAGCTTCATTACTGCTCCGTCTGCAACAATATTACCGACCTTGATCCGTGCCATATTTGCCGGGACAAGCGTCGGGATGGCTCGATCATTTGCGTGGTTCAGGAACCGCGCGATGTCGTCGCGATGGAAAAGACGAAAGAGTTCGAAGGCTACTATCACGTGTTGCACGGTGCTATCTCGCCAATGGACGGGATCGGGCCGGAAGATATCCGCATTCCTGACCTGCTCAAGCGCCTTGGCGATGAACAGGTGAAGGAAGTCATCCTGGCGACCAACCCGAACATCGAAGGGGAAGCGACCGCCATGTACATATCTCGTTTGATCAAACCGTTTGGCATTCGCGTGACGCGCATTGCTCACGGCTTGCCAGTGGGCGGAGATTTGGAGTATGCGGACGAAGTGACCTTGAGCAAAGCGTTGGAAGGCAGACGCGATCTATAGAGCGAAAAAGAAGACGGGGGAAATGCCTGTCTTTTTTTTCGTTTAAGAGACAAGAGGGGGAGCAAGGATGCCCGTCATTCGCATGGAGTTTACGATTCAGGCACCGCAACAGATTTGTTTTGATGCGGCGAGAAGCATTGATTTACATATGGAGTCCACCGCGCGTACACGCGAAAAGGCGATTGGCGGAGTGACCAGCGGTTTGATCAAGCTGGGAGAGTCGGTTACATGGGAAGCCGTTCATTTTGGCATCAAGCAAAATTTGACCGCCAAGATTACCGAGATGGAAGAACCGCGCTATTTTGTCGATGAGATGGTGAAGGGCGCGTTTAAACGTTTCCGACATACGCATGAGTTTGTGGTGCTCGGGGAACATTCGACAAAAATGCTGGACATTTTCGACTATTCTTCTCCTTTTGGCATCGTGGGAAAGGTGTTTGACTGGTTGGTACTGGAAGCGTACATGACTCGCTTTTTGCGGACACGAAATGAATACATCAAAGAGGTTGCCGAGGCGAAGGCGCAGGAGTTGCAGCACATCGCAAAGAAATCGCAGGAGTGACGGACTTTTTTTCGTGGACGAGACATAGAGTGAAGTAGGAGTGTGAGGAAATGCTGACAGGACCAGGACTGTCGCTTGCGAGTTGGGCTGGGCGACAAAAGTCCACTCCGTGGGCGATCATGCTATTCATCGGGTATTGGCTGATGTTTGCGGCCGAGTTTTCCATGATTCGGTTTCATCTCGGGGAGGACGGAAAGTGGGTTGCTTCTACTACAGATGTGCCCGAGGCGTGGATGGGATTGGTCGTCTTCGCAGTGGCAGCGCTTAGCCTCGTCGGAGCGATCGGTTATATGTACAGTCTCACCCGCGAGAGCAAGCAGACTTTGTGGTTATGGGGAAATCACGATCTGACAGGCAATGATGTGGTGCACATCGTGGCGTGGATGCACGTATTCCAAACCATTGTGCTGGTTGTGTACGGGTTGGTGCTGGAGGACACGCTGTTTGCGGTAGGGACGGTTGCAGGCACGCTGGAATCGGCTGTCTTTCAATTGTTTCTGCTGATCCTGATCCCGCTCTGGTTTCGCGGCAGGCTAGGGGAAATCGGGGTACGTCGTCCTGTCCGGATCAAGCAGATGCTCGTCTTGCTGCTGTTGCTCTTTTTATTGATTGCACTGCTTTTGGACGTGGTGGTGACTAATCCGATAGCCGATTGGTTTGGGCTTTCCTTGTCATCGGAGCGAGAGCAACAAATCGAAAAAGAGATTGTGACGGCAAAAGATACGGATATGCTCGCGGCGGTGGCATCGCTTGTGGTCATTGGGATCATGGTTCCGATTGCGGAGGAGATTCTGTTTCGGGGCGTGATTCAGACTTATCTGGTTCGGCGCATAGGTGCCGTGGCCGGGATTATTCTCAGCAGTCTCTGGTTCGCCCTTTTGCATATTGATGTGGCATTGTTTGCGCCTCTGTTCGTCATCGGATTGGGTCTGGGGTTTGTGCGACACCGTTACCAATCCATCTGGGGAGCGGTTGTGCTGCATGCGGTCAATAACATGATGGGGGTTTTGTACTACTTTAACTGAGGAGGATTTGCAGGTGAGCAGGTGGGGAAAAAAAGAACGGGTTGTCATCGACTGGGATGCCGAGAGTCTGGATGTAGCGGTAAATCAGGCTCGTGAGGATTGGCAGCACGCCCGCCATCTTGTCGAAATCAGCGAGCCGGATGGCGGTCTGGAGGATGTCATCTATTATCTGCACGTTACCGAAAAGCGGTACATGTACTTGCTGGCGCAGGCAAAACGAGAGCGCCATCGCAAGCACGCGTAGGAGGGGGCGTTCATGGCTACGGGATGGATCATTGCACTGATTATTGTCGGGATTTTACTTTTGACAGCGGCAAGCAAGTCAGTGGCTACTCCCATCAGATGGATTGGTTTTGGCGTCATGCAAGTCGTCATTGGTGCCATTCTTTTGTTTTTTACCAATCTGGTTGGCGAGCTGGCCAGCTTCCATATTCCGATCAACCCGGTCACAGCTTTGGTCGCCGGATTTCTCCGCCTGCCAGGACTCGCTGCGCTGATTGTCATCAAGCTATGGATCATGTGAACGGATTGATCAACCGTCTGTCTTCAAAAAGGCAACTCCGCGATTCTCGTATTTAACCCGGCTCCAACCAGGCTGACGCAACGAGGCGATCAAGGCGATCAGGCGCGGCAGTGATACGACGACCACGCCGCCGAGCAACGTAAGTCCATAGCCCGCCGACAGCCAGACGAATGCTCCCGCAGCCAGAAGTGCGGTGCCGACCAATACGGTACTTTCGCTGGCTCGATAAACAGATAACGGAACGGGAAGCACGTAGCCAGCCCCCCACCATGGTGAGACGAGCATGTCAGCGGTTGTCTGAGGTTTTTGCGAGCGCAGCTGGGCGTAGAGCCGAAAAATGATCAAATGGCAGATCGGAATGACAGGCAGGATCGCCAATGTGACGACAAGCGAGGCCACAGGTACTTGCAACAGCATGGAGCTGCCGATCAGGGACAGGCCAATCAGCAAAAGCTGAAGCAAATAGCCGATAAGCCCCCAGCGAAATCGGTAAAGCAGCTTGTAGCTGTAGATCGTATGTTGGGCTTGTCCCTTCATAGAAGTCACATCCTTCGCAGTTCTTTGTCTATTATCGCACAGTCTCCAATCGGGAGAAAGTTGCACCTTATGCAAAAAAAGCCGTTGGTCCGCGCCAAGACTGACGGCTTTTTCGCATGTCCGGCTGGCGGCGATTGTTGCGAAAATGTGATGGACTTGCGGTTTATGGGCAACGATAAAAAGGAACGAAATGGAATCGGCATAAGACTTTTGCCCAAGAAAGCGGGGGAGGAGATGTGCGAGAGCAGCGAATGACGTTATGGGCCGCGTCTGAACAAATCGTGCGCAGCTTGGGCGGTTCTCTGCGCGAATGCGGGATCGATTTGGCATCTGAGCAAACAGGACTTCCGCCAGAAGGCGTCGACGGATTTCTTGTAACCGGGCATGACGATTACAACAAGCTGCGGGCAGCGGGTAGAACAAGCATGCGTCAGCAAAACGATGCGGACCTGTTGGTGATATACGGGGATGAGGCGCCATATGCCTGGGCGGATGAGCTGGCGTTGTCGAGCGAGGCTGGTGATGATGCGAGGAAATGGGAAGTAATCCGCTTGGCATTGTGGTCGGGCAACGAGCGCGCTTTGATCGGGGGAGATCCGTCCGGCAAGCATATGCGCCTGGTTTGCCGACTGCTTGCCGAATACGGCAAAGTGTCCATGATTTGCGGCCGCCGGGAAGTAGATGAAGCGATTCGTCAGCTGCCGCGTTATTTGGCGTGGAAAGAACGCTTTTATTGGGAGCTGGGCGAGTGGTGCGATACCCGGCAAGTCTCGCTCAGGCAAGTGTCGCGAGCTTTAGGTTTGGATACGCGGATCGGGCAGGGCTGGCTTTTTGCGGAGCGTCGGGATCACTCGCATGTTTGCAAATGGCTTGAGCGGGAATGCCAGCTCGTTCTGGAAAAGGCGAAGGTCAGGCGAGTAGCGCTGATCGGTTCAAACGCTTTGTGGGACAAGATGCCCCAAGGCTGGCTGGCGAAAATGGACGTAGCTGTCTACACCGGAGCGGACGGGCAATATCCGAACGAGGTACACCCCGACTGGCTGCACGGCGATTCGTGGAACGCCGTATTGCAGGATGCCGATTTGCTGGTGATCGGAGACAGGCTCGGTATTGTGGACGAGCTTTCCCTGCAAGAAGTGGCGAAGGTGATGCGCCAGTCGTTGGTCGTGGACGCGGCATCCTGTTTTCCAACCCAGGAAGCCCAGCTTTTTTTCAAAGGTTACCGAGCTATCGGCGAAAAGACGAACGTTTGGGAATGATGCGGATTATAATGGGGTATAATGGTTGGTAGATTGAGGAAAAGGGCAGGCGTTTGCACTATGGAAAAAGTTGCTCAGCGATGTATCGTCTGTGAACAGGAGCAGAACGACGGGATCGCCATTTGTGAGCAGTTTATTTGTCAAAAATGCGAACAGGAAATGGTAAATACCGACGTCCAGGACGAAAAGTATCCGTTCTTTATCCACCAGATGAGACGAATTTGGCTGCGAAAAGATGCGTGACGGAAAAAGGCATCGGCATCCCCGGTGTCTTTTTTCATTTGCCAAAAAGCTTGGCGAATTTCCGTTTTCCTCATGTCAAATCATGCTAAAATAATGGGTAATATTCATGACAAAGGACGTGAGTCGCGCGTGCTTATGAGAGACGCTGAATTTCGGGAGCGACAAAAGCGTGCGCCCCTGTATGAACAGCTGGAACGGCACGCCAAGCATCGCCCGCATCCGTTTCATGTGCCTGGGCACAAAATGGGCCACAGCTTTGACAGCCACGCCAAACATCGTTTTCAATCCGTATTGGAGCTTGATTTGACTGAAATTAGCGGGACCGATGATTTGCACCAGCCTCAAGGCGTGATTGCGGAAGCACAGTCTTTGGCTGCGGAAGCTTTCGGTGCGGAAGAGTCGAAGTTTTTGATTGGCGGCAGCACAGTCGGGAATCTTGCCCTGATCATGACGGTATGCCGACCGGGTGACAAAATTCTCGTGCAGCGGAATTGCCATAAATCGGTTTATCACGGGATCATCATGGCCAGAGCGGAGCCGATTTTTCTGGTGCCTGCCGTGGATTTGGCAACAGGTGTTGCCGCCGGGGTCAGGCGCGAGGATGTCGAGCGTGCCCTACAGACACATCCGGATGCCAAGGCAGTCTTTTTGACGAATCCGACCTATTACGGCATGGGCATCGACTTGGCGAAAATGGCGGCTACGGTGCATCGGCACGACATTCCGCTTTTGATTGACGAGGCGCATGGTGCCCACTTTGGCTTTCATCCGGCTTTTCCTCGCTCGGCGATGCAGTCGGGTGCGGACGCTGCCGTACAATCCACACATAAAATGGCTTCGGCCATGACGATGTCCTCCATGCTGCATCTGCAAGGCGGGCGAATAGACAGGGAACGATTGTATCGGCATCTAGCCATGCTCCAGTCGTCCAGCCCTTCGTACATATTGATGGCTTCGCTCGATCTGGCCCGGCGTCACCTGGCGCTTGAAGCTTGTGAAGAATGGGAGCGACTGCTGCCGCTACTGGACAAGCTCCGGGAGAGAACAGGCAAGCTGGAATGGCTGGAATGGCCGCAGCTTTCTGCGAACTGCGTATATGCGACGTTTGATCCTTTGAAGCTGTTTTTGCACTTGCGCACGGGACAGACGAGCGGATTTGCGTTGCAGGAATTAATGGAAAGACATGGAATCTTTCCGGAGTTGGCTGATGATTCTCACGTACTGCTGGCAGCATCGGCAGGAACGACTCATAAAGACTTGGAAGCCTTGGCCCGGTTGCTGGAATCGCTCTCGCCCCAGGTCGAAGCGGAAGCGGAGCGGATTCTTTTGCACGGCGTTGTCTCCTCGCACTATTTGCGCAAGCAGGCTGTGCCGATGCACGAAGCGGTTGACCGCCCGCGGGAGACGATTCCGCTCGAACAGGCAACGGGACGAATCGTGGCCGAGATGGTCATTCCTTATCCTCCAGGTATTCCGGTACTCGTTCCGGGTGAGCGAATGGATGAGGAAGGATTGGAAATGCTCGCCGAGTTGCGGCGGGGGCGCACTCGCTTTCACGGGGTGCAGGACGATCGTTTGCATACCATCCAGGTGTTGCGTTAGTTACAGATAGGAAGCAAGTGGCCTGCTACAACAGGTGCGGAAGGAGCATGCAAGTGACAACAGGAACAAAAGGCCGTTTTATTACTGTCGAAGGTGGCGAAGGGGCGGGCAAATCGACTGTCATTGCCAAGCTGTACGAGGAATTGCAGGCGCGTGGCGTGGATGTGCTGTTGACACGCGAGCCGGGCGGTATCGATATTGCGGAAAAAATTCGGGAGATCATCCTGAATCCGGCGCATACGCAAATGGACGAGAGAACGGAAGCATTGCTGTACGCCGCAGCGAGACGCCAGCATTTGGCTGAAAAAGTGTTGCCTGCCTTGCAAGCCGGCAAGCTCGTACTTTGCGATCGCTTTATCGACAGCAGTCTTGCTTATCAAGGCCATGCAAGAGGGCTTGGCATAGAGGCAGTCTATGAGATCAACCGCTTCGCCGTCGGTGACTGCATGCCGGAACTGACGCTGTTTTTCGATATACGTCCCGAGGTTGGACTGGCGAGAATCAACAAGGCGCGCGGCAGAGAAGTCAATCGGCTCGATCTGGAAGGAATCCGCTTCCACCAGCTGGTAAGAGAAGGGTATCAGCTTGTCATGGAAAAAGACTCCGATCGCTTCGTCGTCATTAATGCCGAGCAGCCGATGGAGCAGGTGTACGAATCGGCATTGCGCGTATTGCTGGACAGATTGTAAGGTTCGCAGTACCGCATGTACAGGTACATACTGTATAATATGTTTAGGCGAAATAGCGTACCAAGCCTACATGATTTTCATACAATAAAGCACGTGCGGGATAATTCTTGCGGAAAGGGTGATAGCCGATGAAAATGGTAGTTGCGGTCGTCCAGGACAAAGATAGTGGTCGTCTGTCTCAACAACTGGTAAAGAAAGGGTTTCGCGCGACGAAGCTCGCCAGTACCGGCAGTTTTTTGCGAGCTGGCAACACAACGTTTTTGATCGGTACGTCTGACGAAAGCGTGCCGGAAGTAATCGACATCATTGCACACAACTGCAAATCCCGCAAGCAAATGGTCACTCCTGTTTCCCCTCTCAGCAATGCAGTGGATTCGTTCATGCCTTACCCGCTGGAGGTACAGGTAGGCGGAGCCGCCGTGTTTGTACTGGATGTAGGAGAGTTCCACTCTTTTTGACATATGATGCGCAAAAGTGAAGAGCATCCTCATTCTCATCTGCAGGTTAGTTCATGCTCTCTTTTTTCGCCGCTTTCGTTTATACTTGATGTAACGGGGGGTTTATCCCCTACTGATCGGGCCTGTGGGGTGGCGAGATGAAAATCGGCGATGGGCTTAGACCTAAGCTGGACATGATAAAAACGGCAGATTCACGTAGAAATCCTCAGCTCGAAAAGCTGAATTTTGGCACGATGGTGCAAGGAGAAGACGAGCGCATGTCCCAGGAGCTGATCAATCGGCTGCTCGGCGACATCGACAGGATGGGGCAAGTTCTTGCCAGATCGCGCTCTGTTCGCGATTTTTATGCATATAAAAACCTCGTCAAGCAATTCATGGAGGAAGCCGTCAAATACGGGGTTGCCCTGGATGACAGACGAGGAATCAATCGGCGAGGCCGCAGCAGGCTGTACAAAATCGTCAAGCAGGTCGATGAGGAGCTTTTGCGTCTGACAGATGAGCTTTTGAGCGACCAGGCGCCGACGATTGATTTGTTGGCCCGGATTGGCGAAATCCGCGGCATGCTGATCAACTTGTATTTTTAGTGGGTGTGAAACCATTATGACATGGACCCGTTTTTCCCAGCAGCCGAGAGCTTCCGAGCTGCTGTATCATAGCCTGCTCAACAACAGATTGGCACACGCCTATTTATTGGCTGGTCCCAAAGGAGCGGGTAAAAAGCAGATGGCCCTGCATCTGGCGAAGTCCCTTTTTTGTCCGGAAAGGGAAGCGGACGCCTGCGGGGCCTGTCTTACATGCAGGCGGATTGAAGGGGGAAACCACCCCGACGTCCTGTTTATTACACCTGATGGAGCTTCTATTAAAATCGACCAGATTCGCGCGCTGCAAAAAGAAATGGCCATGCGTGCGGTAGAGTCCAAGCACAAGGTGTACATCATCGAACACGTCGACAAAATGACGACGCAAGCTTCCAACAGCCTGCTGAAGTTTTTGGAGGAACCGCCGGCTGGTGTACTGGCCTTGCTTCTGACGGAACATAGCCACTCGATCCTCCCGACGATTTTATCCCGGTGCCAAATCGTGCAATTCTCTCCACTTTCTGCCGAAGCCATTGCGGCACAGCTGCGGTCAGACGGCATTTCCGCCGGGATGGCGCAGATTGCCTCCCACATTACGACAAATGTGGAAGAGGCCAAGGCACTCAGCCAATCAGAATCGTTTGCACAGCTAAGAAATCTAGTGATACAATTGAGCCATGAGTGCAAACAGCGTAATTCGTCTGCGCTCTTCACCATCCATGATATGTTGCAAAAGAGCGACAAAATCAAAGAGGAACTACCCCTCTTTTTAGATTTGCTCATCCTTTGGCTGCGCGATATCCTGTATGTGCAAGTAGGCAGGCATGCCCATCTCATTAACAGCGACCAACAGGATGTGCTGCAAGGACAAGCACTGGTATGGACAAAAGCTGAGCTCTTGCACGGGATAGATTTGGTCATGGATACGAAAAATCGGATAGAGCGAAACGCCAACGCACAGTTGGCTCTTGAGCGGTTGGTTCTTCAATTCCAGGAGGGATAACCCTTGTATGAGGTTGTTGGGGTCCGTTTTAAAAAAGCGGGCAAAATATATTACTTCGACCCTGACCGACTGCCGATAGAGAAAGATTGCACTGTAATCGTCGAAACGGCGAGAGGGGTCGAATATGGCAAGGTCGTCATCGGCAAAAAGGAAGTCGCTGAGTCCGATGTGGTGCTGCCGTTGAAAAAGGTCATTCGCATGGCTGACGATAAAGACGCTAAGCAGGTTGATGAAAACAAGCAAGCTGCGAAAAACGCCTTTTCCGTGTGCCAGACGAAGATCAAGGAGCACAAGCTCGATATGAAGCTAGTCGATGTGGAATACACATTTGACCGCAACAAGATCATTTTTTATTTTACCGCTGACGGCAGGGTTGATTTCCGCGAGCTGGTAAAAGACCTCGCTTCCGTGTTTCGCACCCGCATTGAACTGCGTCAGATTGGCGTGCGCGACGAAGCAAAAATGCTTGGCGGCATTGGTCCCTGTGGCAGGCTGCTGTGCTGTTCGACATTCCTCGGCGATTTCGAGCCAGTTTCGATCAAAATGGCCAAGGATCAAAACCTTTCGTTGAATCCAGCAAAAATCTCCGGTCTGTGCGGCCGTTTGATGTGCTGTTTAAAATACGAGAATGACAACTACGAAAGCACGCGTGATGAAATGCCGGATGTCGGCAAGGTGGTCACTACCCCGATGGGAAATGGACGAGTCGTTTCTGTTAACGTACTGGATCAGTCCGTTCAGGTGGAGCTTTCGATCGACAAACGCATCACGGAATTTGGATTGGATGAGATTGCGATAGGGCTCCCCACCTATGAATAAAGTGTGGGGGTAGGGGAGAGGTGAGCTAGTGGACAAACGGGAAATCTTCGTCAAGATGGCGAGCATTGAAGAACGAATTGGGGACCTGTACAAAGAGATCGGTGAGTTGAAAGACGTCATCGTTGTTTTGATGGAGGAAAATGCCCAATTACTCGTTGAAAACCAGCATCTTCGCAACCGACTGGACAAGAAAAAGACTGGCTCCCAGGCAAAACAAAAAGGAACAAGCATTGTTGCCAAGGAGAAAGCCAAAAAGGCCGTGGTCGGGGAAGGGTATGACAACCTTGCTCGTCTGTATGCGGAAGGGTTTCATATCTGCAATGTGCATTTCGGCAGTTTGCGTAAAGAAGGGGATTGCCTGTTCTGTCTCTCGTTTTTGAGCGGCGGCCCTCAAAAATAAAGGTGACGAGCGATCACCGTATGGAGAAAGCGACCTGTGCCACGTGTCAGGTCGCTTTTTCCAAGACAAGGACAAAAAGGAGTAGGAAATAAAGGATGGAACCTGTCACCAACGTGCCGCTCTACGATGCGGAGCGCATTGACGATTTATTGACACACGAAATGAAAATCATCCAGAGCCACGAGGTGTTCTGTTTTTCCATGGATGCTGTGCTGCTTGCGCGGTTTGCATCGGTGCCAAAGCGCGGCAGGGTGCTTGATATGTGTACGGGCAACGGGGCGATTCCGTTGATCATGACGACAAGGACGCCGGAAGCTCATTTTGATGGAATCGAAATTCAGCCGCGCTTGTACGACATGGCGAGTCGAAACGTACAGTTGAACGGGCTTACAGAACGGATCGAGATGTACCATGGAGACGTCAAAGAGGCTGTTGCCCATTACGGTCACGGCAAATTCGATCTGATTACGTGCAATCCGCCATATATGCCTGCGACGAGTGGCGAGAAAAACACCAGCGAACACTTTGCGATCGCCCGTCATGAAATTTTGCTCTCGCTGGAAGATGTCATCCGGGTCGGCAGCCAGCTGTTGAAAAACGGCGGCAAGCTCGCACTCGTCCATCGTTCGACGCGACTGATTGATATCATTTCCTTGATGCGTCAATACGGAATTGAGCCGAAGCGGATGCGCCTGGTTTATCCGCGCAGGGATGCGGAGCCGAATATGGTACTAATCGAAGGAATGCGGGGCGGAAAGCCGGAGCTGAGGATTCAACCGCCATTGATTGTCTATGAGAATGGTGAGGAATACTGTGAGGAACTTCAGGAAATTTATTTCGGCAGAAGAGATTCCCTCGCATAAGAGCCACTTTGTCTACATGCTTTCCTGCGCAGACGGTTCCTTGTATACCGGCTATACGACGGAGCTGCTGCGCCGACTGGCGAAGCACCAGGAGGGAAAAGGCGCGAAGTATACCAGAGGACGCGGGCCGTTGGCGCTTGTCTTTTGGGAAGAGGGGCCTGACCGTTCATGGGGCTTGAAGCGGGAGGAAGCGATCAAACGGCTGAATCGCAAGCAAAAAGAAGACTTGATTGGAGGGACGCCGCAATGAATATACAGCGCAGCTTTGCGCAGGAGGAAACAGGTGTCCTGTATTTGGTGGCTACGCCAATTGGCAACCTCGATGACATCACGGTCCGGTGCTTGGAAACACTGCGCGCGGTCGACGTGATTGCCTGTGAAGATACGCGGCAAACAAGGAAGCTGCTGAACCATTTTCAGATCGAGAAGCGCACAGTGAGCTATCACGAGCATAATAAGGAAGCAAGCGGTCAAGGGCTGTTGCAATGGTTGGCAGAAGGAAAGCGAATTGCCTTGGTGAGCGACGCCGGACTGCCGGCTATCTCCGATCCGGGGGCAGACCTTGTGCGCGATGCAGTCGCCGCCGGGTATCCTGTCGTTCCGGTGCCAGGTGCCAATGCCGCACTGACAGCTTTGATTGCTTCGGGACTGCCTACAGACCGTTTTGTTTTTTGCGGATTCATCGGGCGGGAAAACAAGGAGCGGCGCGAGGAGCTGGAACGGCTCAAGCGTTATCCGGAGACGTTGATTTTTTACGAAGCTCCGCATCGGATTGCAAAGACGATTGCCGCGATGCAGGAAGCGTGGGGCAACCGCCGGGCTGTTTTGGCTCGGGAGCTGACCAAGCGCTACGAAGAGTTTGTTCGCGGCACTTTTGACGAACTGCTGGAATGGCTGGACAGCGGGGAAGTGCGCGGGGAATTTTGCGTCATTGTCGAAGGCTACACAGGCGCTGTCGAAACAGAGGAAGCTGTTGACTGGTGGCAGCAAATGAGCGTCGTTGGGCATGTCGACCATTACTGCGAGCAGGGCCTGAGCAAAAAAGAAGCAATCAAGCAGGCGGCTGATGACCGCGGCTTGCCCAAACGGGACGTTTACAACGAGTACCATCGCGATCAGGAAGCGGAATAAGGAGCTGGCCTTAGCAGGTCGGCTTTTTTCTTTTGCTCAGAAAACACAAATAGCCTTCGCATAGCTTGTCCCTGTGCGAAGGCTATTTGTATGTAAATCGGTTTTTTATCAAAAATTAGCGTTTTACAACTGGCATCTCAGTCAGGCAATCTTGGCAAACGATTTTACCTTTAAAATGAGATACTTTATCAGCGTTTCCACAGAAGATGCAAGCAGGCTCGTATTTTTTCAGGATGATGCGCTCACCATCTACGTAAATTTCCAAAGCGTCTTTTTCGGCAATACCGAGTGTGCGGCGCAATTCGATTGGAATAACGACACGACCCAATTCATCTACTTTACGAACAATCCCCGTTGATTTCATCATTGTAAATTCTCCTCCTAAAAATTCATATGTCGATGCTATTGTTAAACGCTCATCATTAATCGTCAATATTCGACATTTTCTGTTGGGATTATCATACCAGCGATTCCCAAAGGTGTCAACATGATTTTGACAAATCTTTGAAAACCAAAGTGTTTTTTGAAAATAAGAAAGTTGATATATCAGCGTTTTGTAGGAAACTGGAAAGTGTATGGAAATTTTTATGGATAAAATTTACTGGGATTAATGCATGTCGAAACAGTCACTTTATGTCGAATGAAACCGCGCCTATTCGACAAAAAAGCCTACTTCTCTCTGCTTTCCCTTTTCCTTACATTTGAAAATAATTCGGGAAAGATGGTGCTGGCTGGATGTTTACAAAACAGGTCGGTCGTGTACAATAGAGGATAAATGAGGGAATGCACAGCAAAAGCAAACGACCATGATGGGAAGAGTAAGCCGATCCTCCTTATTCCAGAGAGCCGGGGCAGCTGAAAGCCGGTATAAGCGAGCAAGCCGAACATGGACCCAGAGTCTTGCAGATGAACAGCCGCGACCAAACCGTCGCGCCCAGTAGTCTGTGACGTTGACCCGCGTTAAGGGTAGAGTCTGTTTTGGACTCACCAAGTTCGTTTTCCGCGAGGGAGACGGAGCATTTGGGTGGTACCGCGAGTTAGAGCTCGCCCCAATTTTTTGGGGTGGGCTTTTCTATTTTTCTACATGTTATTAGGAGGGGCTAGGTTGCATGAAACCAACATACTACATCACCACACCGATTTATTATCCAAGCAATAAGCTGCACATCGGAAATGCCTACACGACAATTGCTTGCGATGCACTGGCGCGCTACAAACGTTTGCGCGGCTACGACGTCTACTACCTAACAGGTACGGACGAGCACGGTCAAAAGCTACAGGAGCGCGCGGCCGAAGATGGCAAGCAGCCATTGGAATTTATCGATCCTGTCGTAGACTGGATTCGCGACCTGTGGCAGAAGCTCGACATCTCGTACGATGATTTCATCCGTACGACACAGCCGCGCCACAAAGAAGTCGTGCAAAAAGTGTTCCAGCGTCTGCTTGACCAAGGCGATATTTACCTCGGCGAGTACGAAGGCTACTATTGCGTACCAGACGAGGCGTTCTGGACAGAAACCCAATGTAAAACCGACAAGGGCTACATTTGTCCGGATTGCGGCCGCGAAGTGAAGAAGGTCAAGGAGAAAAACTACTTCTTCCGCATGTCGAAGTATCAGGACAGACTGCTCGCGCACATTGAAGCGAACCCTGACTTCATTCAACCGGAGAGTCGCCGCAACGAGATGGTCAACAACTTCCTGAAGCCTGGACTCCAGGACTTGTCCGTATCCCGCAGCACATTTGACTGGGGAATTAAAGTGCCGAGCGATCCTGAACATGTGATTTACGTCTGGATTGACGCGTTGACCAACTACATTTCTGCTCTTGGCTACTTGTCTGACGACGACAGCAAATATCGCCGTTTCTGGCCTGCCAACGTCCATATGGTCGGAAAAGACATTTTGCGCTTCCATACGATCTACTGGCCGATTTTGCTGATGGCGCTCGATGTTCCGCTGCCGAAACAAATTTTCGGTCATGGCTGGCTGTTGATGCCGGATGGAAAAATGTCCAAGTCGAAAGGAAATGTTATCGATCCCAAGCTGCTGATTGACCGTTACGGCTCCGATGGCGTTCGCTACTTCCTGTTGCGTGAAATCAACTTCGGGCAGGACGGCATTTTCACACCGGAATCGTTCGTACAGCGCCTGAACTACGATCTGGCAAACGATATCGGCAACTTGCTCAGCCGCACCGCTACCATGATCGAGAAATACTTCGAAGGCGTAGTTCCAGCTCCGCAAGATGCTGGCGAACCGGATGACAGCCTGATCAGCCTCGCGATGAAAACGAAGGCGCTGGTCGAGGAGCATATGGAAGAAATGCGTTTCTCCAATGCGCTTGCCCACATCTGGGAACTGGTGGGCCGCACGAACAAATACATCGACGAAACCATGCCGTGGAACCTGGCAAAATCGGAAGAAACCAAAGGACGTCTGGCGACAGTCATGTACAACCTCGCGGAAAGCATTCGCATCAGTTCCGTGCTGATTCAACCGTTCATGACCAAGGCGCCTGCGAAAATTTGGGACCAACTCGGCATTTTGGGCAACGAACAGGCGACAAGCTGGGAATCGGCTGGCGTATGGGGCGGATTGCCTGCCGGCAGCATCGTGAGCCGCAAAGAGCTTTTGTTCCCGCGTCTGGACGTGCAGGCTGAGCTGGCTTTCATTGACGATTCGACAGCAGAAGCACGCCGCCAAGCAGAGGAAAACAAGAAAAAACAAGACGCTTTGAAAGGGGAAGCACCTGTGAACGAAACAACGGCAAACCAGGCGGAAGCGACAGAAAAACCAGCGGATGCCAAAGAAGAAATCGGTATCGACGATTTTGGCAAAGTAGAACTGCGTGTTGCGCAAGTAGTGGAATGTGCGAAGCACCCGAACGCCGACAAACTGCTGATTTTGCAACTGGATCTCGGCTATGAAAAGCGCCAAGTCGTTTCCGGTATCGCGAAATACTACACGCCGGAAGACATGGTCGGCAAAAAAGTAATCCTCGTAGCCAATCTGAAGCCTGTGAAACTGCGCGGAGAGCTGTCGCAGGGCATGATTTTGGCAGCGTCCGCAGGCGATCAGCTGACGCTTGCGACAGTAGATCCGAGCATGCCGAACGGAGCGATTGTGAAGTAACGAGGGGCAGGAAAGGAAGAACCTATTTTGCTATTTGAGACACATGCGCACCTGAATGCAAAAGAATTTGATGAGGATCGCGAGGAAGTCATCGCCCGCGCGCGGGAAAACGGCGTCAGCACGATCGTGAACATCGGATTCAACGCAGAAACCATCCCGACTTGCATGGATCTGGCGAAAAACCACGATTTCATATACGCAGTCATCGGCTGGCATCCCCAGGACGCCAAAGACATGACCGACGAGCATTTGGAGTGGATCGAGGAGTTGAGCCGCGATCCGAAGGTAGTGGGGCTGGGCGAAATGGGCCTGGACTATTACTGGGATACGTCGCCAAAAGACGTGCAGGCAGAAGTATTCCGCAAGCAAATTCGTTTGGCGCGGAAGCTCGACATGCCGATCATCATCCACAATCGCGACGCGCACCAGGATGTTTTGACGATCCTGAAAGAAGAAAAGGCAGCAGAGGTCGGAGGGATCATGCACTGCTTCTCCGGCAGCTGGGAGACGGCGAAGCTGGCGCTGGACATGAACTTTTACATTTCATTCGGCGGCCCGCTGACCTTTAAAAATGCGAAGCAGCCAAAAGAAGTAGCAGCCCAAGTACCGCTCGACAAGCTGTTGATAGAAACAGACTGCCCGTACCTGACCCCTCATCCGTTCCGCGGTAAGCGAAATGAGAGTGGATACGTGCGTTACGTCTGCGAGGAAATGGCGAACATTCGCGGCTTGTCTTACGAAGAAATGGCCCAAATCACCACAGAAAATGCAAGACGACTGTTTCGCCTCCAGCCGTAAAAAACAGCAAGCCAAAACGGGAGATCACGCCATATCACGTGATTTCCCGTTTTTTTGTGCTGCGATCTGTTGTTCTACTCGTTTTTTGCGGCGCATACCTTGAACAATGTGTCGAACGATTATTGTCCATCCGACAAAGCTTCTCGACAGAAATCTGCTACCATTCGCCATCTGATTTTGCTAGTCTGTTAGCATTATCGCTTCGGCCAGGGGAGGGTAAATTTGACAAAGGGAAAAAAGTAACTTACAATCAAAGCCGACCTTGTTAAGTACAGACCACTTCCAGAATATTGGTGCAATTACATCGACCCTTACCTGGCTAGACAGGAGAAGCCTCGTGCTTTTCTAGGAAAAGGAGTGTGGGAAATGGAGTTACGCGCGATATGGGAAAAGTATAAGCATTCGGGGCTTGTCGTTTTCGGCATCCTTGCTCTTGTGCTCGTTCCCATGGTTGGCTATTTCTCTGCCCAGGCTACCCAGCCAAAACAGGTCACTTTTTCGTTGGACGGAGAAAGCCAGACGGTAGCTACCAAAGCTAGTACCGTACAGCAGTTCTTGACCGAGCGAAACATTACGGTAACGGAAAAGGATTCCCTTCAACCAACACCTGAGACGAAGCTATCAGACGGAGCATTGATCACTTTACATACAGCCTGGTCCATTCCGGTCCAGGTTGACGGGCAGACTAAAACGATACAGACACTTAGTCGGGATGTTGCTGGCGTGTTGAAGGACAGCGGCATTGCGCTGGGTGAAAAGGACCGGGTAGAGCCGGCCCTGACCGCCTCGCTGACGAAGGACGCTTCGATTACAATCAAGCGCGTAGTCGAGCAGACAGTCAAAGTCGAGGAACGGGTTGCTTTTCAGGAAATACGCAAGAACGATCCGGCATTAACCAAGGGTAAGTCCCGTGTACTGCAAAACGGGCAAGAGGGTAAGGCAATTGCACACTACAAGCTGGTCATGGAAGACGGAAAGGAGGTCTCCCGTGAACTGGTGACAAGAGATGTGCTTGTGCCAAAGAAGGACCAAGTGGTGGCCGTCGGAACAGCAGCTCCTTCGCTGCAAAACAACGATCCATCGCAAAGGGTCTTGGTCGCTTCAGCGGGAATGATCTCGCGTGGTGGGAAAGTATTCAGGCCGAAAAAAGTGCTGAACGGGGTTACTTTGACTGCCTATTCTCCTTCAGGGGGAGGCAAGCATCCTAGCTCGCCAGGCTATGGACGTACGGCGACAGGCGTCAAAGCAAAGGCAGGCCACACGATCGCAGTAGACCCAAAAGTCATTCCATATGGCTGGTGGGTGTATATTGAGGGCGTAGGGTATCGCCGGGCAGAAGACACAGGCGGCGCCATGCGCGGCGGAAAAATTGACGTGTTTGTGAGCACAGAGCCAGAAGCCGTTCAATTTGGTCGCAAGCGCAACAAAACCGTCTATATAATCGGGCCGCAGAAACCATAGGACAGGAGCAGACCGCTCCTGTCTTTGTCTTTGGCGTTTTGCGAATAGACATGATAAGCTGTTTGATAGTTAGACGGTTTCAGGCGAGGATTCGTTTCGGCATTTCCAGGCTTTTTGCCTGATTTTTTTGGAACACTACTAGCAAAAGCGACATTGTACGAAAGTAGGAGTACGTCATGAAAATAAAAGAGGTCATCGTCGTGGAGGGGAGAGACGACACCGCTGCCATCAAGCGTGCAGTGAACGCTGACACGATTGAAACGGGTGGTTCCGCCATCCATGCCAGAACGATAGAAAAAATCCGGCTGGCGCAGCAGAAGCGCGGCGTCATTATTTTTACAGACCCCGATTACCAGGGGGAGCGCATTCGCAAGATCATCAGTCGTTCCGTACCGGGCTGCAAGCACGCCTTCATTACGCAGGAGGACGGTATGAAAAAAGGCGACATCGGGGTGGAGAACGCCACGCCGGAAGTGATTGTTCGCGCGCTGTCGGAAGTCCGGACAGAGATGGCGGAAACAGCCGGAGAGATTACCTCCGATGATTTGCTGGAAAATGGACTCACGTCGGGAAGCGATGCCAAGGAGCGGAGAATCAAGCTTGGGGAAGCTTTGGGGATCGGTTACGCCAACGCCAAGCAAATGCTGCAACGGCTGAATGCTTTTCAAATCACTCGCGCGGAATTTAAAGCGGCTGTAGAAGCCATCGATAAAGAGAGGGAGTAAGCAATGACGCAAGCAGCAGGCAAGGATATTGCCACACCTACGCGAACAAAAGAAATCCTGGAGAAGTACGGCTTCTCCTTCAAGAAGAGTTTGGGCCAAAATTTCCTCGTAGACACCAACATTTTGCACAATATCGTGGACGAAGCTGATCTGACGAAGGAAAAAGGCGCGATTGAAATCGGCCCGGGGATTGGCGCTTTGACCGAACAATTGGGACGAGCAGCAGGGAAGGTCATGGCGATTGAAATCGACCAGCGGCTTTTGCCCATTTTGCAGGACACGCTGTCGCCCTACGACAATATCGAGGTCGTGCATGGCGACGTGCTGGAGCTTGATTTGCGTTCCCTCATTACAGAGAAGCTGGCTGGGGTCGAGAAGCTGAGCGTCGTAGCCAATCTGCCTTACTATGTGACGACGCCGATTTTGATGAAGCTGCTGGAAGAGAGACTGCCTCTGGAGAACATCGTGGTCATGATTCAAAAAGAAGTGGCTGAGAGAATTGCTGCCAAGCCAGGCACGAAAGACTACGGCTCTCTTTCTGTCGCGGCGCAGTTTTATGCGGAAACAGAAGTCGCGATGATCGTTCCAGCCAGCGTGTTTATTCCTCGTCCTAACGTCGATTCTGCCGTCATCAGGCTCAAAGTCAGGGAGCGTCCGCCAGTTGAAGTGGACGACCAGGATGTGTTTTTCCGGGTGGTGCGCTGCTCGTTCGCCCAACGGCGCAAGACCTTGTTGAACAACCTGATGAACGGTCTGTTTCTAAAAACACAGAAGGATGAAGTAATACAGATGCTTTCTGACATCGGGATTGAACCGACCCGCCGCGGCGAAACCCTCAGTATCGAGGAGTTCGCCCGCCTAGCCAACGAAGGCTTGCGGCGCGGCCTTATTGGGCAATAAGACAAACTTTTACCCTCGTTTTTGGACGGAAAAAGCCAAAGACGGGGGTTTTTTGTCGATGAATGCAAGAAAAATGCGGGAAATAAAGGCCGGGCTATTATCGGCAAGCCTTGCTACAGCAAGGTTTTTGCGCATTGTGGACATACTGTTGGAGAGCAGGTGACAAATATCTGATAATTTGCTGAAAAAAACCCCGTTGACAAAATATCTACAGGGTTGCTATAATTTTTTATTTCTTTGACAAAATATAATTGAGCTGTTATAATAGATGTAAGCGAGGTGGATGGAACAATGGCAAGAAACGCGTTACTTGACATTAAACGCAGTTTAGACGGGCACATTGGTGAACGCATCCTTCTGAAGGCCAATGGAGGTCGCCGTAAAACCGTCGAACGAAGTGGCATCCTCGAAGAAACATACCCATCTGTGTTTGTGGTAAAGCTTGACGACGATCAACTCTTTGAGCGGGTCTCCTACAGCTATGCCGACATCTTGACGGAAACAGTAGAGTTGACGGTGTGCCGCGATAACGAGCACATCCGCATCACATTTGTACAACAGTAGAGCCCTTCTGGGTTCTACTGTTTTATTTTTGCTATCAAAAGGTTGTAAATATTTGGGCGCGAAGATGAAAAAGCTGGACTTGGAGCACACTATACCTGTCAACGGGAAGGGAGGATGCTATGGGTCGCAGACGAGGAATGATGTCAGAGCAGTTCAAGATGGAACTCGCCAAGGAGCTTGGCTTTTACGATACGGTAAAGGCGGAGGGCTGGGGAGGCATCACGACGCGTGACGCGGGAAACATGGTGAAGCGAGCTGTACAGCTTGCCGAGGAAGCACTGGCTGCCAGACGGTCATAAGCGCTGGCAGGACGCGAGCGGACACATCCCATCTCAGGAATACAATCATACAAACTCGTTGACAAGGCCGGGACCTCCCGGCTTTTCTCATGCCGAAAAACACTGCTGAATTTTCGAAATAACCGCAATGATCTCGATCCTATTCTTTTTGGGGTATCAACTGGCAGGGGAGAGATTGGCTATGCTACAATAAGAGACTAGGAAATTTAGTATAGTAGGCAGAGGTGAACAACGTGCGTATCTCGGTCAAAGCTCCGGCCAAAATCAATCTGACTCTCGATGTGCTTGCCAAACGGCCGGACGGTTATCACGAAGTGGAAATGGTGATGACTACCGTCGACTTGGCAGATCGTGTAGACTTGACTCTGCGCGAAGATGGTGAGATTACGCTGGACTGCTCTGCCAGCTTCGTACCGGATGATATCCGCAATCATGCTTATAAAGCGGCAGTGCTCTTAAAAGAACGCTATCAGGTGCGCCAGGGCGTACGGTTGTATATAGACAAACAAATCCCGGTTGCGGCCGGACTTGCTGGCGGCAGCAGTGATGCCGCGGCGACGTTGCGCGGTTTGAACCAGCTGTGGAATCTCGGATTGAGCTTGGATGAACTGGCGGAGATTGGCGCAGAAATCGGTTCTGACGTCCCTTTTTGCGTCTATGGCGGAACTGCGCTGGCAAAAGGGCGCGGGGAGCAAATCACGCATTTGGGAACGCCGGCCCCTTGCTGGGTGATTTTGGCCAAGCCGCCGATCGGTGTGTCCACTCCTGATGTGTACGGGAACTTGCGTGTCGACAAAATCGACAATCATCCTGACACCAGGCAGATGCTTCAAGCTATCTCAGAGCAAGACTTTTCATTAATGTGCCAGTCGCTCGGAAATGTGTTGGAAAACGTCACGCTCTCCCTTTATCCGCAAGTGCGGCAAATCAAGGAGCTGATGATCGCGTCCGGAGCGGACGGTGTCTTGATGTCCGGCAGCGGTCCTACGGTGTTTGCCCTCGTGCAAAAGGAAGCGAAAGTACATAGGATTTACAATGCACTCAGAGGTTTTGTCAAAGATGTGTTTGTTGTCCGAATGTTAGGCTCCCAAGATGGGGAAATACTTGCATGAACACGTATAAAAATGATACATTAGCAGCATAATATTCGGTTTTGGAGGAAGAGCCATGAAGAAATTGCGCAGAAGTGCGCGTCTGGTTGACATGACGCAGCACTTGCTTGCCCATCCCCATACGCTGACTCCTCTCACTCTGTTTGCGGAACAATACGGCGCAGCGAAATCATCCATCAGTGAAGACTTGTCGATCATCAAGGAAGCGTTTGAGGTCCAGGGTGTAGGGCAGCTCAAGACGGTGGCGGGTGCGGCAGGCGGAGTGAAGTATATTCCCCAGGTAAAAACGGAAGAGGCCCTTCACTTCATGCGCGAACTGATCGAGCAATTGGCCAATCCGGAAAGACTTTTGCCAGGTGGATACCTGTACATGTCCGACATTCTCGGCAACCCGGCGACTATGGCGAAGATCGGCAAGCTTTTTGCCACTGCTTACGCTGACAAAAACGTCGATGTGGTCATGACAGTGGAGACAAAAGGAATCCCTCTCGCATACGCGACGGCCATGTTTTTGAATGTGCCTGTCGTCATTGTGCGTCGCGACAACAAGGTGACGGAAGGTTCTGTGGTAAGCATCAATTACGTATCCGGTTCCAGTAAGCGGATTCAGACGATGTCTCTCGCTCGCCGCGGCTTGGCCGAGCAGTCCCGCGTCCTGATCGTGGACGACTTCATGAAGGCTGGCGGCACGCTGCGCGGCATGATCGATCTGCTTCAAGAGTTCCGCGCGACTGTTGTTGGTTGCGGCGTGCTGGTCGAAACGACAGCAGATGTGTCCGAGCGATTGGTTGATGAGTATGTGTCTCTTGCCAAACTGCAAGATGTCGACTTCAAGGGCAAGCAGATTGAAATTGAGCTAGGCAGTTTTTTTGAAAATAGAGGGGAGTAGATCAAAATGGCAATCTCTTTTGTTTCAACTGACAAGGCTCCAGCAGCTATCGGCCCGTACAGCCAGGCTGCAAAAGTAGGTCCGTTTCTGTTTGCATCCGGCCAAATCGCGCTGCGTGCGGACGGCACACTGGTAGAAGGCGACGTTGTGGAGCAAACCCATCAGGTGTTCTCCAACATCAAAGCTGTTCTGGCAGAAGCAGGAGGAAACCTCTCGCATGTAGTGAAGGCGACCGTATTCATCAAGGACATGAATGACTTTGCGCAATTGAATGAAGTGTATGGCCAATATTTTGGCGATCACAAGCCTGCTCGCTCTACCGTTGAAGTGGCACGCCTGCCGCGCGATGTAAAAGTAGAGATCGAGATCGTTGCCTATATCGAAGCGTAAGAATAGAATAATTGGAAATTCGACACAGCCTGATGCTCGTTGCGTTAGGCTGTTTTTGCGTTGTTTATAACATGGATAGTAAAAATGTGCCGTGTAAAGAGTTGATGTTATGAACATATTTATATATTTTTTTAAAAATTGCATAACATCAGCAGGAATATTTACCCAGAGGGTGGAAATACTCCTAAACGCGTTTCATAGATAAAGGGAGTGAACTAGATGGAAGTTACAGACGTAAGACTGCGCCGAGTGAATACGGATGGTAGGATGAAAGCGATTGCATCCATTACAATTGACCATGAATTTGTGGTTCATGATATCCGTGTCATTGACGGAAACAACGGCATGTTCGTTGCAATGCCGAGCAAGCGCACACCAGACGGAGAATTTCGCGATATCGCCCATCCGATTTCTTCGACTACCCGTGAAAAGATCCAAGCTGCTGTTTTGACCGAGTATGAACGCGTAGGTCAAGAAGAAGAAAGCACGATCGAAGCGGGTGCGTAAAATAGCACCCAATACAAAAGCACCCTGTCATTTCTGGCAGGGTGCTTCGGCGTCTGATTACCCGTAACATTTGGATAATTTTCTTGTAATTTCCTGTTGATCCATTCCTTCCCCGATAAAAACAGCGACCAGTTTCGGTCCGAAGTTCTCGAATGGAAAGAACAGCACTTGATTGTCCGTGTGCTGGAACGAAATCAGTTCTTTTTTTCCATGAAAGAGCACATACCCCTTTGCCCGATACACGTTTTTGGGCAGATCATACAAAAAATCCTCGAATTTTTTCTCGTCTACCGGCCCAGTAAAAGTGTAGGAAAACGTATCGATGCTGTTGTAAAGCGAAGGTGTGCTCGTTTTCAGGCCGAGCGATTGTTTCAGCCTGTCCATTGTGGACATGCGGCCGATCGTTGTTTGGACGGGAGCAGGGGAGGCAGAATCGGGTTCTCTTACATGCTCGACTCGTTTCACAGCCTGAAGCCAGGAGAGGTCGATGTTCGCCTGCACCGCTTGGTGAATCGGCGCTTTCGGGTTTAGCTCCGCGAGCTTCTGCTTGACGCGCTCCACCAGTTCTGCGCTCGCCATATCTGTTTTGTTGAGCAGGATGAGATCGGCGTATTTGACCTGATTGCGGACGGTCTTCACGAGAGCCGCTGTGGAGGCGAAGCGCGAATTGAGATCCAAAAAGCGGGAAGCATCCACGACGCTGATCGTCCCTTTCAGCTCGATGCGATCGTAAAGCTCGGGATGGGTAAGCGTATCGATGACATCGATCGGGTCGGCGACTCCTGTTGTTTCTATCAAAATGCGATCGGGTTGCAGGGAGTTCAAAATATCCCGCAAGCCTTCTGTCAGTTCCCCTTTGATCGAGCAGCAAATGCAACCGTCCAGCAGCTTTTTTACGGGGAAGCCAAAGCCTTGCAGCTGTTCGCCGTCAATATCTTCCTCGCCCATTTCATTCATCAGGACGACTACGTTTTCGTTCTGGACGCGTAGATGAGTCAGCCATTTTTGCAATAAGGTCGTTTTTCCGCTGCCCAAGTATCCGGTCAGCAAGTAGACATTCGCTGGCATTCCTTCCTGCCTCCTTTATATAACCTCTTTCGCCCATCAATATATCACTTTTTGTCAGATTATTAAATGTTGTCTGTTAGATGAACAACTTTCAGGCAATGTCAGGGAAACGGCGATAATCCTGCATCGATTGTCTTGAAATCCACATATGATTAAGATATAGTCATTGTGGAACTTCTACGATGGAGGGTTGACATGTCTAAGATCCATGCCGTGGTTCTGGCCGCTGGTCAGGGTACGCGGATGAAATCGAAGCTGTACAAGGTTCTGCATCCTGTATGTGGGAAACCAATGGTTCAGCATGTTGTGGATACGATGGTTTCTATGCAGGTTGAGGACATCGTTGTCGTCGTAGGTCATGGTGCTGACGTGGTCCGCGCCAAACTAGGCGAGGGCGTTACTTACGCACTGCAAGAAGAACAATTGGGAACGGCGCATGCCGTTTCGCAGGCAGCGCCGTTTTTACAGGATAAAGAAGGCACTACGTTTCTTTTGTACGGAGACGTTCCCCTCTTGTCTGAACAGACGTTGTCCGCCTTGCTGACCTATCACGAAGAGCAGCAAGCGGCTGCAACTGTATTGACCGCCGTGCTCCCCGATCCGACAGGCTACGGGCGCATCGTGCGCAACGAGGCGGGCGAAGTATTGCGAATCGTGGAACATAAGGACGCCACAGAAGCGGAACGGGCGGTCCAGGAAATTAACACGGGCATATACTGTTATGACAATCGCAAATTATGGAAAGCCTTGGCGGAAGTGAAAAATGACAACGCGCAAGGCGAATACTATGTAACAGACGTTGTCGGCATTTTGCGGGAAGCGGGCGAAAAGGTAGTGGCGTACGAAGCGGTTGACCCTGAGGAAACGATGGGCGTCAATGATCGTGTGCAGCTGTCTGAAGCGGAAGCGTATATGCGGAAGCGGATTGCCAACGGCCATATGCGCAATGGTGTTACCATCATTGATCCGGCTTCTACGTATATCGAGGCAGATGTCGTCATCGGGGCCGATACGGTTATCCAACCGGGTACATTTTTGCGCGGACGGACAACCATTGGCACGGATTGCGTCATTGGGCCACAGGCTGACTTGACCGATGTGCAGGTTGGTTCCGGCGTCACCATTTCCTATTCGGTCATGGTAGAGTCAAGTGTGGAAGCAGAGTCGGCAGTCGGGCCATTCGCCTACATTCGTCCAGGCTCGCAAATTGGCCGCAAAGCGAAGATCGGTGATTTCGTCGAATTGAAAAATACAAAGATCGGCGACGGAAGCAAAGTACCTCACCTCAGCTATGTAGGTGACGCGGAAATTGGCGATGGCGTGAACATCGGCTGTGGTACGATAACCGTCAATTACGACGGGGCAGTCAAGCATAAGACAATCGTCCAGGACGGAGCGTTCATTGGTTGCAACAGCAATCTGGTGGCTCCCGTTACCGTTGGACAAAATGCGTATGTAGCAGCAGGATCGACCATCACTCAGGATGTGCCTGACAATGCGCTTGCGATCGCACGTGAGCGTCAAGTGAATAAACCAGATTACGCTAACAAAATGCCTCGCAAGGGCAAAAAGCAATCATAACGGGAGGTTCTAAGAGAAGATCATGGCTAATTACCGCGACCCCAAACTGAAGGTATTTACGTGCAACGCAAACCCTGAATTGGCAAAAGAAATCGCTGAACACATTGGTGTACCGCTCGGAAATGCACAAGCTGTGCGCTTTAGTGACGGCGAATGCCAAATTAAATTGAATGAAAGCGTTCGCGGTTGTGACGTATTTGTTATTCAGCCAACGTCTGCTCCCGTTAATGAGCATTTGATGGAGCTTTTGGTAATGGTCGATGCACTGAAACGCGCATCTGCAAAAAGCATCAACGTTGTTATTCCTTACTACGGATATGCCAGACAAGATCGCAAGGCGCGCGCACGTGATCCGATCACAGCAAAACTGGTTGCCAACCTGATTGAAACCGCAGGAGCGCAACGTGTAATTACCATGGATCTGCACGCAACACAAATCCAGGGATTCTTCGACATTCCTGTGGACCATCTGCTCGGTGTGCCGATTTTGGGCAAACACTTCTCCGAAAAAGGCTTGAAGGACATCGTAGTCGTATCGCCTGACCATGGCGGCGTAACTCGTGCCCGCAAGCTGGCTGAGCGTCTGGAAGCGCCAATCGCCATTATCGACAAGCGCCGCCCAGAGCCAAACGTAGCGGAAGTCATGAACATCGTCGGTAATATCGAAGGCAAGACTGCCATCATTATTGACGATATCATTGATACAGCGGGAACAATCACCCTGGCTGCCAATGCATTGGTAGAAGCTGGTGCCCGCGAAGTTTACGCATGTTGCACACACCCTGTTCTGTCCGGTCCAGCAATCGAGCGTATCGCCAACTCGAAGATCAAAGAGTTGATCGTAACCAATTCGATCCCGCTGACCCAAGAGCAAATTATCGACAAAATCACCGTTCTGTCCGTAGCGCCGATCATTGGCGAAGCGATCATTCGCGTACACGAAGAACTGTCTGTCAGCAAGCTGTTCGATTAAGGCAAGCATCCCCTTTTAGGGGATTGAAATAAACCTCCTTTGGACAAGCTAGTGAGGAAACTTTTACTAGCTAGGGTCCGAGGAGGTTTTTTTGTGGAAGCGATAAAGGCTCAAGTGCGCAACCAAACAACAGGCAATTCCGTAAAGGTGCTGCGGCGTGAAGGCTGGGTGCCTGGTGTCGTGTACGGAAGCGATGTAAGCAGTCAGTCGATTCAAATCAATGGACGGGAGCTGGATGCAGCCTTGCGTCACCAGACGACAAACAAGCCGTTCCGGTTGGATGTGGATGGAACTACCCATGATGTGATGGTAAACGAATTGCAACGCCATCCTTTGCAGGGCAACATTTTGCATGCCGATTTCAAGAAAATCAATATGAACGAAAAAATGCAGACGTCGGTACCTGTCCTCATGACGGGAGATCCTGAATTGGGAGTAGCGACGCTTGTGCGCCATAACGTAGAGGTCAACTGCTTGCCAAGCAATATTCCGGGATCGTTCCTGGTGAACGTGGACGGCTTCCAGATTGGAGACGTTGTTTTGGCAGCCGACCTGGAAGTTCCGGCGGGAGTAGAGCTGCTGGTTGACCCTACAGAAGTGCTGATCAGTGTCCTGCCAGTGAAGGCCAAGTCGGAAGAGTCGATCGAAGCGGAGCAAGAGGCGGAAGCCGTAGCAGAGAAGGCTGCGGCTGAATAAGAAAAAAGTCGAATGATGGAAAGAAGGGGCCGAGTTGATGACTGCGGGCCCTTTTTCTTTTGTTACCGATGTCATTCTAGTACAATGGGGAGAGAGTAGGAGGGAATGAACGTGAAAGTAATCATTGGATTGGGCAATCCAGGTAAAAAATATGAAGACACCAGACATAATGCCGGATTCATGGCCATAGATAAGATTAGCGACAAATGGGGCATTCCCGTTACGCAAAACAAGTTTCGCGCTCTTGTCGGCGAAGGCCGGGTGGAAGGCGAAAAGGTGCTGCTTGTCAAACCGCAGACGTACATGAATCTGTCCGGTGAGTCAGTCGCAGAAATCTTGAAATTTTACAAGCTGATTCCGGATGATCTGGTTGTCATTTTTGACGATCTCGACTTGCCGACCGGACAGCTTCGCCTGCGTGAAAAAGGCAGTGCTGGTGGTCACAACGGCATCAAGTCGATGATTCAACATTTGGGAACCCAGGAATTTAAACGCATCAAGGTCGGGATCAGCCGTCCAGAGCCAGGGCGCAGTGTGAGCGACTACGTGCTGCAATCGTTCCCTGCTGCGGAGAGAACGCTGATTCAGGAAGCTGTGGAGCATGCTGCTGATGCAGCGGCGATGTGGACGAGAGAGCCTTTTATTAAAGTGATGAACCAGTTTAACAGCCTGCAAAAATAAGCGGCGGCACACAGGAGTCAGGCTTGCCGCTAGTATGATTTTCCACCCAACCGACCATACTAAGCGATATGAAAGGTATGGGGGTGGCATATGCATGAGCATTCGCTATACGTGTCGTTGCTGCGGCATGAAAATCGCGGAATTTGACGAATCGCAAGTGACAGAAGCGCAGCTCGGGTTTGATTCCTTGACCCCGGAGGAGCGTGCTCTTATAATATCGAGAGAACAAAGTGGAGATACGGTCGTCAGCATCACGTGCGACTACTGCCGTGAAGCGCTGATTCAGCATCCAGAGCTTTCGCTAGTTGGAAACCCACTTCAATAAATAAGTGGATACTCGTTAGGAAGGCTTGCACTGACAAGGCCTTAGCTTGGGGAGCTAAGGCTTCTTTTCGCATGGTCGACCCGCGGGCAAATCGCTTGACCAGTCATGCTCTGGCTGTAGATGACAGAAGAATTAGAGAGGGGATTAGTGAATGCAAGTCATCATTAACCCGATGAAACAAGACTCGAACGTCGGGACAATTGTGGCTGGTTTGGAGAAAGGTCTGCATGAGCAGCTTGTCTCCGGTCTAGCAGGCTCAGCCCGACAGACACTGATGGCGGCACTGAAACAGATGACCGGGCGTCCGGTTTGTGTCGTCACGCATAACATGTACCAAGCACAAAAAGTATACGAGGATCTTATTGAGCTGGTTCCTTCTGATCAAGTGCTGCTTTATCCGGGAAACGAGCTGATTGGCTCTGAGCTTGCCATCGCCAGTCCCGAGATGCTGGCGCAGCGCATTCATGTATTCAACCGTCTGGCCCAAGGCTTTACGGGTTTTTTGGTTGCGCCATTCGCCGGATTGCGCCGCCTGGTTGTGCCTCCCGAAGTGTGGAAAGAGGCGCAGATTACGCTGTCTGTCGGTGACGAGCTGGATATCGAATCGTTTTTGTCCCGCTGTATCGAGCTTGGTTACGAGCGCGTCGATATGGTCGAGCGAAAAGGCGAACTGAGCGTTCGCGGCGGAATTATCGACCTGTACCCGATTGATTCCGAGTGGCCTGTGCGCATCGAGCTGTTCGATGTGGAGATTGACTCGATCCGTACGTTCGACATGCTTTCCCAGCGCTCGCTTGAATCGGTGCAAACCTACATTTTGGGCCCGGCAAAAGAAATGATCGCCTCTACGCCTTTGCTGATGGAAGCGGCTGTTCGCTTAGAGCAGAAGCTCGGTGAAACCGTTGCCAAGCTGAAAGATGGCGCCGCCAAGGAAAAAGTGGTCGAGCGGATTGGTTCGGATGTCGAGCGTATGAAACAAGGGCAGCGTTTTGCTCAGCTGTACTCGTACGTTTCCGTCATTTATCCGTCACAGGACACGCTGATCTCCTACATGCCGTCTGAAACCCTCTTGATCATGGATGAGCCTTCCCGCGTTTTGGATACGGCAGCACAGCTGCAAAAAGAAGAAGCAGAGTGGCTGACCGGACGAATCATTCAGGGCGAGTACATGGCTAACCTGAGCCTGTCCCGCACTTATGAAGACATCGTTTCCCACAAGAAGCGGCAGATTGTCCACCTGTCTTTGTTCCTCCGACAATCTCCCAAGACCCAGCCGCAAAACATCGTCAACCTGACCTGTCGCACTATGCAGAACTTCCACGGACAGATGAATGTGCTGAAAACAGAGCTGGCCCGCTGGAAAAAGTCTCAGGACCAGATCGTTTTTGTCGCGGCCGATCTGGAGCGTGCCAAACGTCTGGAGCGCGTCCTGCACGATTATGAGATGGAAGCAGATGTGTTGACCGAAGCGGTTGAGGTGGTGCCGCCAGGGCGTCCTACGATTATCTTGGGGAACCTCCAGACAGGCTTCGAGCTGCCCCTGAACAAGCTGGTCGTTATTACGGAGGGCGAAGTATTTACCGCCAAGCAGCGTAAAGCGCGCAAAGTTCAGCAGACGATGAACAATGCGGAGCGGATCAAAAATTACTTGGAGCTAAAGCCCGGCGATTTTGTGGTGCACATCAATCACGGGATTGGGAAATACCTTGGAATTGAAACCAAGGAAATACTCGGAATTCATAAAGATTACCTTCACATTCAATACGCAGCAGGCGACAGCCTGTTTGTGCCGATCGATCAAATCGACCATGTGCAAAAGTACGTGGCGAGCGAAGAAGCCCAGCCGAAAATCTACAGCTTGGGCGGAAGCGAATGGAAGCGGGTCAAAAACAAAGTTCAGTCTTCCGTCAAAGACATTGCCGAGGATTTGATCAAGCTGTACGCTGCGCGCGAAGCAGCGGTCGGTCACGCCTTTTCCTCAGATACAACCGAGCAGCGCGATTTTGAGTCGATGTTCCCGTATCAGGAGACTCCCGACCAGTTGCGGGCAATCGCTGAGGTCAAAAGCGATATGGAGCGCAGACGCCCGATGGATCGCCTCGTTTGCGGAGACGTGGGTTACGGAAAAACAGAAGTGGCGATTCGCGCAGCGTTCAAGGCTGTCATGGACGGCAAACAGGTGGCTGTTCTCGTTCCGACGACGATTTTGGCGCAGCAGCATTACGAGACGTTTCGTGAGCGTTTTGCCGACTACCCGATCAGGGTTGAGGTGTTGAGCCGTTTTCGCTCGCGCAAGGAACAAAACGCTACGTTAAAAGGACTGAAGGAAGGCACTGTCGATGTCGTCATCGGAACGCATCGTCTGCTGTCCAAAGACTTGACGTTCCGCGAACTCGGACTGCTCATCGTCGACGAGGAGCAGCGTTTCGGTGTGAGTCACAAAGAAAAGCTGAAGCAAATCAAGACAAATGTCGATGTTATCACGTTGACCGCGACGCCAATCCCGCGGACGCTGCACATGTCGATGCTGGGTGTGCGCGACTTGTCTGTCATCGAGACACCGCCAGAAAACCGTTTCCCTGTGCAGACGTACGTAATGGAATACAGTCCTGCGCTGGTGAGAGAAGCGATTGAGCGCGAGATGGCGCGCGACGGCCAAGTATTTTTCCTCTACAATCAGGTGCAAGGCATTGAGCAGATGGCTGAACAAATATCCATGCTCGTGCCTGATGCACGGATCGCGGTAGCGCACGGCCAGATGAATGAGAGCGAGCTGGAAGGCGTCATCCTCGACTTTTTGGAAGGGAATTTTGACGTGTTGGTCAGCACGACGATCATTGAGACCGGGGTGGACATCCCGAACGTGAACACGCTGATCATCCACAATGCCGACAAAATGGGCCTGTCCCAGCTGTATCAGCTTCGCGGACGGGTTGGACGTTCGAACCGGATTGCTTATGCTTACTTCACATACCAACGGGACAAGGTGCTGACAGAAGTCGCAGAAAAACGGCTTCAGGCGATCAAGGAATTTACGGAACTCGGCTCCGGCTTCAAGATCGCGATGCGCGACTTGTCGATCCGGGGGGCTGGTAATTTGCTCGGTGCCGAGCAGCACGGGTTTATCAATACAGTCGGTTTCGACCTGTACAGCCAGATGCTCAAGGAAGCGATTGACGAGTTGAAGGGAGAGGTCAAACAGGAAGCGGTTACGCCTGTGGAAATCAATCTCCAGCTCGATGCTTACATCCCGTCTATGTACATTACCGACAGCCGGCAAAAGATCGAGATGTACAAAAAGTTTGTGGCGGTATCCACGCTGGAGGATGTCGACGATCTGGCAGAGGAATTGTTGGACCGTTTCGGCCCTGTTCCGCAGCCGGTTGACAATCTCCTGACCATTTCCCGTTTGCGTGTCTATGCGCTGCAACACCACATCACCGAGATCAGCCAAAAAAATCCGGATGAAATCAAGCTCGTTCTCCATCCTAGCCAAAACAACAACATTGATGGCGGTGCTCTGTTTGCGCTTGCCAGCAACTGGAGCCGGAGGTTGGGGCTCTCAGGTGGACAACAGATCACGATTACTGTTAAAGTAAAGGGGTTAAGGGAAGACGAAGGTGTACAGCTGATCGAGAAGCTGCTTCGTCAATTTCACCAGGTGCGTAAAGACACCGGTACGGAGAGTCCTGTGTCCTAATGGGCAGAGGACTTGCCAGGAAGGGAGATTTCTATGAAACGTTCTGTAGCGATCTTGTCTTCTGCTGTTTTGGTCGTGGCGCTCATGACGGGCTGCGGCAAGGCAGAAGAAAATGCTCAGCAAAACCAAAATCCATCCAGTCAGACAGACGGTAATAAACAAGGAAACCAAGCGACTGATGCCAACGATCCTTTGACACAATTTCCTAAGCTGACTCTGCCATATACAGCAGATGCGAAGGCTGTGGTTGTTGAGTATCAGGGTGGAACGATTACAGGTCAGGAGTTCGAAGAGTTCCTGCGCGTAATCAACTTCATGAACCCGCAACAAGGCACGATGATCGAGGCTGCCGACAATCAAGCGCTGAAAGCTTTTGCACGCGAGTACACGGCAACGAAAATTTTGGCCAGTCGCTCAGACGATGCCATGAAAAAAGAAGCCAAGGACTTGGCGGATAAAACCTTTGAAAAAATCAAAGGTCAGTACATGGGCTTCCTGGGCAAGGATGAAGCCAAGTTCACAAAGCTGATGGAAGGCCAAGGGGTCACCAAAGAAATGGTAACCAACCAAATGGCGCTCATCAACGAATCGATTACCGTTCTGAAAAAGAACATCAGCGACAATACGCTGAAGCAAGAATTTGACAAAATGGATAAGGCATCGCGCACCGTTGCATCCGTACGCCACATCCTGATTTCGACAGAACAGCGCAAGCCTGAGGAAGCATTGAAAATCGCCAACGACCTCGAAGCGCGTCTGAAAAAGGGTGAGGACTTCGCCAAGCTGGCGAAGGAGTTTACCGATGACCCTGGAAGCAAGGAAAACGGCGGTCTGTACGCAGATGCCGACGTAAGCCAATGGGTGCCTGAGTTCAAGGACGCAGCGATTACACAAAAAGTGGGCGAAGTAGGCCCGCCAGTGAAAACAAGCTTTGGCTACCACATCATTAAAGTGGAAAACCGCAAAGAAAAAACCTTCGACGAAATGAAGGAGCAGCTTCGCGCAGGTGCGCTGGAGTCTGGCTATGACGCTTTTGGCAAAAACGAGCTGGACAAGCTGATCACGAAATACAACGTGCCTGCATCCAAAAACGAGGCCGCTCCAAAATAATAAGTCGTCTGATCAAAAACAGGGAATCCGTTTCCCTGTTTTTTCGTTTTCTCGCATATTCTTGAAGCGTGGGCAAATACTATTATCACTCGCTACCACCCGGGGGAGAGTAACAAAGCAATTGGTAAAAATTGATGCAAGCACCCATAGTTAAAATTAGAATTTGAGGAAAAAATACAAGTAACCAACCACCATTTATTCACTACCCACTTCTCAGGGAAAGCGAGGCAACATGACATGAAAGCAACTGGTATCGTTCGTCGAATTGACGACCTCGGTCGGGTCGTGATTCCTAAGGAGATTCGTCGTACACTGCGCATTCGTGAAGGCGACCCGCTTGAGATTTTTGTGGATCGTGACGGAGAAGTCATTCTCAAAAAGTATTCACCGATTGGAGAACTGGGTGATTTTGCAAAAGAATACGCTGACTCCCTGTACGAAAGCATGAATCATACGGTATTAATCTCAGACCGTGACAGTGTGATCGCTGTCGCTGGCGCATCGAAAAAAGAATATCTGGAAAAAGCGATTGGCAGCATTGTGGAGAAGTGTTTGGAGGAACGCAAGACGCGACTGGAGAAAAACGCCGGTTCTTATGAAATTTGCCGCGACATGAGTGAAACGTACGGTTCCTTTGTCGTCGCTCCGATTGTAGCGGGAGGGGACCCGATCGGTTCTGTCATCCTGCTCAACAAAAATGAATCGACGAAGATGAGTGATTTGGAGATGAAAATGTCGGAAACAGCGGCCGGTTTCCTGGCAAAGCAAATGGAACAATAGCAAGAACAAAAACAGCCTCGGACAAAAGAGGCTGTTTTTTTGTCGTAAAAAAATCAGCTGATCCTGTTGCGTTCAGGGCTTGGCAAATTTTTTCTCGCCGATTTGCTTGTGGTATAATGGACGAAGTTTCTGGTTGGAGAGGAGAAATTTCACGCACATGGCTCAAGAAAAGGCATCTGTTCAATTTGTGAAAGGCGCCGCAATATTAGGGGTTGCCGGTCTTGTCTCCAAGCTGCTTGGCGCAGTATACCGCATTCCATACCAAAACATTGCCGGAGATATCGGCTTGTACGTATATATGCAAGTATACCCGCTGTATACCACGTTGTTGATCCTGGCGACGGCAGGCTTTCCTATCGCCATCTCCAAGATCGTCTCGGAGCGCGTCGCAATCGGCGATACGCTGGGAGCGCGAAGAGCGTTCCGTGTTGCCAGTATTGCGCTGGTCGTGCTCGGCTTGTTTTTCTTTATGCTGTTGTACACAGGAGCACCAGTCATTGCCCGGTTCATGGGGGATGAGCATTTGACGACTCCGCTGCGTGCTGTTGCCTGGTCCCTGCCGCTCGTGCCGATGGCAGCGATCTTGCGCGGGTATTTTCAAGGACATCAAAACATGATGCCAACAGGAGTATCACAAGTTATTGAGCAGTTGATTCGCGTTATTTTCATTTTGGTCGCCGCTTTCTGGGCGATGAACGTTTACCAGGATGCTTATCTCGCTGGTACGGGAGCGGTGTTTGCCGCATTTCCCGGCGGTATTGCCGCCATCCTCGTCTTGCTTTGGTACTGGAGAAGAGACAAGCAGGGCGCCCAACTGATTCCGGAAAGGACTCAGCAAGCAGGAGTGAGCGCCTGGACCAACCGTCAGGTGCTGCGCAGCCTGTTGATGTATGCGGTTCCGATTTGCATGGGGGCGCTTGTTTTGCCGCTCGTCCCGCTTGTCGATTCTGTTACCGTCGTGAACATGCTGCAAATCAGCGGGACCCCGGAAGGTTTGGCCAAACTGGCAAAAGGGGCATTTGACCGCGGGCAACCGCTCATTCAGTTCGGTACATTTTTTGCCACCTCGCTGTCTTTGGCGCTTGTGCCTGCGATCAGCGAAGCAGTCGCCCAGCGTCAGCATCAAATGATTGCGAACCGTTCCGAAATCGCCATTCGCCTGACATTCTTGCTGGGACTCCCGGCATCGTTTGGGTTGGCCCTGCTTGCCGAGCCGATCAACGTCATGCTGTACGGCGATAAAAACGGAACCGAAGCGCTTGCGGTTCAATCCTTCACGATTATTTTTGCCACATTGAGCATTGCCAGCGCGGGAATTTTGCAAGGGTTGGGGCGCGTCATGCGGCCTGCGCGCAACTTGTTTATCGGTGTGCTCGTCAAACTCATATTAAACCTTGCGCTCGTCCCTCTTTGGGGGATTTCCGGCGCGGCACTGTCTACGGTCATTGCCTATCTCGTAGCGATGGGGTTGAACGTGCTCGCTGTGAAAAAATATACAGGGGCGCAGATTGGATTGCGCCAAACAGTCAAAAAGCCGTTTTTGTCTGTCATCGTCATGTCAGTGGTTGTCCTGATTGTGGAATGGGGAGCAACGGCCTTGCTCGGGAAGGCAGGCATGTCTGAACGACTGTTCCAGACGCTGGTTGGACTGCTTGCCGTTGGTGCAGGGGCAGTAGTGTATGTGCTGGCGCTTTTGAAAACAGGCGGGCTTACGAGAAACGACATTCATTTCCTGCCAAAAGGAAAACGAATTGCTGCGCTGTTGACACGGTTCCAGCTTCTCCCCAAATAAAAGGCATGAGGTAGTCGAGTGGAGGCGAAACGATTGGATAAGAACAAAAATACGATTACGGTAGTGGGGCTGGGCGCAGGTGACCTCGATCAGCTTCCGTATGGGATTTATCGGACACTCAAACAGGCTGACCAGCTGTACTTGAGAACGAAAGAGCATCCTGTTGTCGCGCAGTTGGCAAGCGAAGGCGTCGCCCTGACCTCTTTTGACGAAGTGTACGAGCAGCACGACGGCTTCGCCGAGGTGTACGCAGACATCGTCGAACGGCTGTTGGGCAAAGTGCAGGAAGCAGGTCATATCGTGTACGCCGTTCCTGGCCATCCTTTGGTGGCGGAACGCACGGTTCAGTTGTTGCTTGAAGAAGGCCCGAATCGCGGCGTGCAGATTGAGATCGGCGGCGGGCAAAGCTTTATCGACCCCCTTTTCGCAAGACTGCACATCGACCCGATCGAGGGCTTTTCCTTGCTCGACGGGACGGCTCTCTCGGCGCATCAAGTGTCGCCAGGGCTGCACACGATTATCGCGCAAGTATACGATGCTTTCGTCGCATCGGATGTGAAGCTGACTTTGATGGAAGTGTTGCCGGATGATTACGTGGTAACGGTGGCTACAGCTGTCGGCGTAGCGGGCCAAGAGCGGATCGAGAGCGTTCCGCTGTACGAGCTGGACCGGGTCGAGCATTTCGGCAATTTGTCTTTGGTGTACGTGCCGCCAACTACAGACGACACCGTATCATACCGTCAGTTTTCTTATTTAAAAGAGATCGTCGCCATTTTGCGCAGTCCGGATGGCTGCCCGTGGGATCGCGAGCAGACGCATCAAAGCATTCGCAAAAATTTGATCGAAGAAACGTACGAGGTACTGGAAACGATTGATGACGAAGACCCGGATGCGATGTGCGAGGAGTTGGGTGATTTGTTGATGCAGATCATGCTGCATTCGCAAATCGCAGCGGAAGATGGATATTTTACCGTCGACGATGTGGTTGCGACTTTGAATGAGAAGCTGGTGCGCCGTCATCCGCACGTATTCGGAGAAAAGAGTGCCAATGATTCAGAGGAAGCGCTCGCGAACTGGCAAGAAATCAAGGCACAGGAAAAAGCGGCAAAAGGAATCGACGTGGCCGCCGCGTCCAAACTTTCCGGTATTCCGCGCGATCTGCCAGCACTGATGTACGCTTACAAGCTTCAGAAAAAAGCAGCGGAAGTCGGCTTCGACTGGGACGATATTGCAGATGTGTACAAAAAGGTAGAAGAGGAATACAACGAGCTGCGGGAAGCGTCCGCAGAAGAGCGCGCTGGCGAATTGGGCGATTTGCTCTTTGCCGTGGTCAATCTGGCTCGTTTCCTCAAAATTGATCCGGAAGAAGCGCTGGCACTGACAAACAACAAGTTCAAAAAGCGTTTTTCCTATATCGAAGGGAAGCTGCACGAAGCTGGCCGCACCTTTGAACAAACCGATTTGCAGGAAATGGACAAATGGTGGGAGGAAGCCAAACACCAGACAAAAGGGAGAGAGTAAGGATGAGACTGGATAAGTATTTGAAAGTATCCCGCCTGATCAAGCGCCGTACGCTGGCAAAAGAAGTGTGCGACAAAGCTCGGGTAGAAATCAACGATCGTCCGGCCAAAGCATCCAGCAACGTGAAAATTGGCGACAAGCTGGCGATCCGTTTCGGACAAAAGATCGTTTCCGTAAAAGTAGAAGACATCAAGGAAAATCCGCGCAAAGAAGAAGCAGCGTCGCTCTATACGGTCATTGGTGAAGTTCCCGTGCCACGTGACGAAAAAGAAGAGGACGCTTACTTGAAAGGGTAACGTGCCCAGGATTGCAACTTGGACTGCCATTACGGCAGTCTTTTTTTTGACAAGGCTGCTGGTGGCACAAAACCGCAGGACGTTTTTTCTGCAAAAGAAGGATATAATGGAAATACATGAAAGCAAATCAGAAGGGATGGTGGTGCAGATGGAACAAAGGGGAGTTCAGACGGGGTACTTCTTGGCCATTTCACTTTTGCTTTCAGCCCTGTTTTACTTTTTCGCCTCCAACTGGCCGATGCTGGACAGATGGGAGAAAATAGGTGTCAGTGTCACTGTATTGGTTCTTTTTTATCTCTCATCCTATGTCACGTCCGTGTTGTTGAAACGTCATGCTTTCCTCAGCAATTGGCTGCTGGTTGCCGGAGGTCTGGCATTTGGACTTTGTGTCGCTCTTTTAGGGCAGATTTACAACTCTCACGCCGATAGCTACATGCTGTTTGTCGTCTGGCTGATTCCTAACCTGCTCTTCGCGATTTTTACGCGCTACCAGCCTTTTTACGTGATCAGCTATGTTTTGGCGCATCTGGCCCTGATCTTTTTCCTCGAACCGACAGTCGTTCACGTATCGCGCGAGAGCGAATGGTGGTACATGATTTTCTGGCTGGTCGCACTTGGCAATATGGTGCTTTTTTGGCTGACGTCGACGCGAAAGCTGCCGTCTCAACCGATCTATTATTTGTCCTTTCTCGTCTTTTCCGTCAGCTTGTTCATCTCATCGTTTGTCGAAGTGTACGATGCATTGCCTGAAATTCTGTATCTTTTGGTCGGAGCCGTCCTGTTCGTAACCTTTTTGAAATGGCTGCCCAACCGCGGACTGCTGATTGCGACAGCTTCCATGCTGTCTTTGTTCCTGCTCGCGAAGTTTTTCTGGTATATGCTTGAGTATTACTCTGAGGGCTTTTTCCTCGTGGCGCTGTTGGCGGCTGCGGGTCTTGTCTGGGGGGCGGTCGTGGGCATCAACTGGCTGCGCAAGGAATCGGCGCATCAAAAAAGCAAGTGGGTGCAATTTTTCCAGGAAGCATTTACGGTGCTGGTAACGACGATTGCCGCATTCATTGGAGCCATCTCGCTGACCGGGCTGCTCGTTCTTGTATTCGATGACGAATCGGTGTTGTATTTTATCTTTTTCCTGTCGCTGCTCGGGTTTCTTGCCCCGGCTTTGTTGCTTCCGAAAATGAATGCAACGGTTCGTTATACATTGCTTACGATAGGCTATTTGCTCGGAATCGGCTCCTCGCTGTTTCTGGAAGGCTATTATTGGGTGGTCTTCCTCGCCGTTTTGCTCTACGTGTGGAAGGCGGCAGCTGGCATTCCCGCGCGGCTCTTGACCCAACTCGCCTTTCTGCTCGTGCTCTATTTCAAGCTTACGAACAACATGTTCATGCAGGATACGACGGTGCTTTTGATCCTGTTTGTGTTCCAAATGGGGATGTATTACGTCCGAAGCCTGCCCACCGTCTTGCGAAACAGCTCCCTCGTCTACGGCTTGCTGTCCTTGCTTGCGTTGACCGAGCTTCATTTTGAATCATTTGCCGTGAATTTGCTGATTCAAGCCGGGTTCTTTGTCTTCACGACTTATTTGCTTTATCAGACCTTGCACAGGAAGAGCAAAAGCGCTTTCGGCATCGTTCTCGCCTTCTGGTTTGCCTTTTTGCTGATGAAGTATTACGACCTGTTGTGGAGCTTGCTGCATAAATCGTTGAGTCTGCTGCTTTTGAGCATCGTCTTTTTCCTCGTCAGCTATTGGCTGGAGCGGCGCGTACAGTCAGACACGCCGATAATGTCGCCAGTCTTTGCGAAGCGGCCGCTAATTTTGCTGATGATTATGCTGCTTCAACTTGTTTTGGCAGGCTACCAGGTGTACAGCAGCGAGACGATTTTGTCCCAAGGAACCTCCGTCAAGCTGAAGCTGGCGCCAGTCGACCCACGCTCGCTGTTGCAAGGCGATTATGTGAGATTGAACTACGACATATCGACACTTGCAGACGAGGAGCTTCCTTCCGGGGAAAAAGTCCGTGTCGTATTACGGAAGCAAGAACAGAATGTGTACGGCTACAGTGGCTACTATGAAAAAGCAGGCGTCTGGAACAAGCCTTATACGGCTGATCCGTCCGATGTCGTCATCAATGGGAAAACAGTCGGATGGGGCCAGGTTGAGTACGGAATCGAGAGCTATTTTGTCCCTGAAGGAACAGGATTGGAAGTACAGGAAAATGCAAAGTTTGCGACGATCAGAGTCGGAGCCAAGGGCGATGCCTTGCTGGAGAGCCTGTCGTCGGAATAAAGATGAAGCATCTTGAAAAGAAACAGCAAGAAGCTGTCCGAGCATTATCGGGCAGCTTCTTTTGCATGGGTCATCGGGACATGAGTCTGTTCCAGTTGCGATACGACATGGCGGACGATCAACATGCCCGTAACCCCGAGCAGGAAAAACAGCAGCGCCATCAGATAGGAAGGGAAAATAGCCCCCAGCGTAATTCCAGCCGTTCCGATGATTCTGGCGCCCTGAAACACAAGGCCGTTCACTGCCATGTAGGAACTGCGGGCGTCATCGCGGACAATCCGGGCGAGAAAGGTTTGCCTGGTCGGAATGTGAATCAGCTCCCCCCAAGTGGCGATTAGCATAGCCGCCATCAGCAGGAAAAGGGAATTGCTGTACAGGATTACCGTATAGCCGACGATGTACAACAGCCCGCCAACGTACATGGCAGAAGCTTCTCGCGCATGGCGGATCAGCCTCGTGATAAAGAGGGAGAGCAAGACCACCAGGAGCGTATTTTCCAACTGAATGAGACTGAACATTTTCAGACCAGTCAGTTCAACGGCAAACCAATCGAAAAGCGAGATGCTTTGGGACGGGAACTCGTGGGATAGCCTTACAGCGACGTAGTTCGCAGTCTGGAACTCCAGGGAAAAGATAAACAGACCTCCCAGCGAGTACAGCAAAAAGCGACGATCCGTTATTACCTGCCTGTAGCTTTTTATGACATCTACGAGAACGTTTGCGCCTGCAAAAGGAGTTCGTTGCGCCCTGTCCTTTTGCGGAAAATACGATTCCTGCATGCGCGCAGACATCATGTAGAGCGTGAACAAACTGACCAAGGTTAGGGCAATAAACAGCTCGAAACGGTGCGTGGCAAACAGCAGTCCGCCGAGAACGGAGCCGATCGCAATCGACAAGTTGGAAGCCCAGTAATTGATGCTGTACATGAAGGTGCGGTTTTCCGCGGTGCTCACATCAATCAGCATCGCATCGGCTGCTGGACTAATCAGCCCATTGCTCGCGCTTTGCAAGAGCATCATGGCAAAAGTGAGCCAAGCGGAATCGAGCCACGGTGAATTGGCAAGCGTCATGATCAGGAAAGCGGCACATTGGACCGATTGACCGTATACCATTACTTTTTTTCTGCCCCAGCGATCAGCCAGATAGCCCCCGTAAAAACCGAGCAAAATCTGAGTGAGCAACGTCAGACTTAACAAAAACCCTGTCAAAGCCAACCCCATTTTGGCAGAAAAGTAGATGGCCATGAACGGGAAAATCATATTTCCAACCAGTTTCGTCAGAAAGGAAGTCACGATGCGAATGCGGATATTCGGGTGTAGTTCAAACAAACTCATGTGCAGACCACCTCTCCTTTTTCTTGACTAAATTGTAGCTGTTAAAAGGAGAAGAAAAAGAGTAAGATCGCAGTAATGATTTCACCTTTTAGGATGGATGAACATGAAAAGTCATGAACACTTTACGCAAATGTTGCTCGGTTTTTCCGCTTGGGAGCCGGGGGCAGAGCTGACGGTCGGAATTACGGAATTAGCGGAGCTGCTTTGTTGCACACCGCGCAATGTGAAGCTGATCTTACGCAAATGGGAGAGGGAAGGGCTGCTGAGATGGCAGCCGGGCGTGGGCAGAGGCAACCATTCTACGCTGACGATTCTTTGTGATGTCAGCCAGTTTTTGACCGATTCCTTTCACGAGCTGCTTTCACAAGGAAACGTTCGGGAGGCGGTGGAGCTTTTACAGCATAAAAGCTTGCCTGTAAACGTCCGGCGCTGCTTGCAGGAAGTGTGGGACGCTCAATTTGGCTTTGTCGCAGAGGAAGGCGAGAGCAGACGCCAGGATGTTCTGCGCATTCCGCGGGAGCGCGTGCTTTCGACTCTTGATCCGGCATTTGTTGCTGTATCGGCGGAGAGTCACTTTATTCAACAAATTTGCCATACACTCATTATTTTCAATCCTGCTTCCCAGTCCTTTCAGCCTCAACTAGCCTACGCCTGGGAAAGCGATCAGGAGAAGCGGACTTGGACGTTTTATTTGCGCAAAGGCGTGCGGTTTCACCATGGGCGCGTGTTTACGGGAAAAGATGTCGCCTATACGATTCAGCGCCTCGTCGACCTCGACTCGCCTTATCGCTGGCAGGTCGAGGACATCGTGAGCATCGAGCACCCTGACGATTGCACGGTCATCTTTCATTTGCGGGAGCCGAACGGATTTTTCCTGCATTATGCCGCGTCTATCGCACTGTCGGTTTTGCCGCATGATGTGCCGTTTTCCGAGCGTGCGATAGTAGGAACGGGGCCGTTTCGCATGCTGGAATTTACCGAGGACAAGCTGGTGCTTGGCGCTTTCGAAGACTATTACCGGGAGAGAGCGATATTGGATCGGGTAGAAATTTGGCGGGTATCGGGCGCGGAACAGACGAAGATGCGGTACCAGTTGCCGGAGCAGACAGAGCAGACAGTGTCGTCCTCAACAGTTTTGCAAGGCGATGGCGATGGCGGCAACAACATCGAGTTTCAAGAGATCGGTTGTTATTACTTGAGCTTCAACTTTAACAAACCAGGCATTCAGCATGACTTCTATTTTCGGCAGGCAATCAAGCATCTGCTCGATCCCGTTCAGATGATCGAAAAGCTGAGAACACAAAACCGATCTCCCGCAGGCAGCTTCCTCCCGTCCCGAAGCCAGCAAATGACTTTTCAATCATCAACGATAGAAGAGGCGGCAGCTTGTTTGCAAAAAAGCGCCTACCAGGGAGAGACGGTTGTTCTTTTGTACGGGGAAGGAAAACAATATGGCGAGGAGGCGGAATGGCTGCGGCAAAGATGTGAGCAAATCGGTATCCGGCTTGAAGCGAGGAGCGCGACGAAAGCCGAGACGTTGTCCGACTTTGCTGAAAAACATGCGGATATGTGCATGATGGGAGAAGTGCTGCAACGCGATATTGAGCTGGGCTTGATTGAAATCTACAAAAATAAATGCACGATGGTGTACCGTTTCCTCGATGACAAAAAGCGGGAGATTGTGAACAGGCAATTGGCTGGGGTGTTCGGTTTGGAACAGCAGGAGGAGCGCCTGGAAGCTTTGGCACGCATCGAGGACATGCTGAGAGATGAGTTGTGGATTTTATTTATTCACCATGCAAGGCGCATTGACCGCTATCATCCGGCTCTGCAAGGGATCACGCTGGATTCTTTTGGCTGGATTGATTTTTCAAAACTGTGGGTTAAGTCATTCGTTACCAGTCTGTAACCCTTTCTTGCCTTACTTTTCCTATCATAGAAGGAATTGCAGCGCAGGGTTTGATTTTGTGCTGCAGGCCGCTTGCGGTCACATCCATATTGGAAAAACGGCGAGCGAATCGCCACCCCGTTCGGGGAAGTTTTTCAGAGGAGAAGGAGGCGTTACCGTTGAACAAAAGCGCGAAGAAAGGGATCTCTGTCCTGCTGGCGACTACGGTGCTAACAAGTCCGTTTGTGATGGAGCCAAAAGCTGCTCAAGCTCTTTCCATCGAAGAGGTTTCAGCAGATGATACAGGTGCGGAAGAAGAAACGGAATATACGATTGAGTTTGAAATCGACAAGGAACTGAAATCAGGCGACACGATCTACGTTCGGTTCCCTTCTGACTATTCCGTAGACAAAAAGCTGAAAAAATCCGACGTTTCGGTTAAGGATGACGGCGACAAGGTTACGATTGACAGCGTATCTGTAAGTAAAAACGTGGTGGAAATCGAAATCGGGGATCGCATTAAAAAAGGCTCCGTAGTGACTGTGGAAATCGATAACATCACCAACCCCGATGATAAGGGCAGCTATTCCATAGAGGTCAAAACAAGCAGCGAAAGTACCTATAAAAGCAAAAAAATCTCGATTGGCAAGTCCTCTTCCAGCAGCAGTAGCAGCAAGGGGGATTTCGAAGCTTCTCACAGCAACAAAAATGCAGAAGAAAGCATTTCGCTGACGCTCGGCAAATTCACTCTGGCTTCCAAAAGCAAGCTCAAAGAGGGCAAATACATTTATGTAGACTTCCCAACGAGAGACATGCTGCCGAAAAGCATCAGCAAGTCCGATGTAAAGGTCAACGGTTACAAGGCTGATTACGTGACGATAATCGACAGCGATACCGTGCGAATCGAAGTGCCGAGCGGTGCTGACGGAGACAACTATATCAAACTGGAGTTCAGCTCATCGGCAGGCATTGTGAATCCGTCCGATCCTGGCAAGTCCTACTATTACACATTGGAGTACGACAGTAAAAAGTACAAATCCAAGGACGTGGAAATCTCAGGCGCCAGCAGCACGCCTTTCTCAGTTTCCTTGTCTGATAGCTCCGTGGGAGCGAGAAGCAGCTATACGCTTGATTTCGATTTGTCCAGCAAGCTGTACAGCAATTCGGATATTCAGGTCGAGTTCCCTGAGTGGGGAATGGTGCCGCCTGTTCTCTCCAGCTCCAATGTGACCGTCAACGGCGATCAGGTGACGGGACTTAGCGTGAACGGGAACAAGGTGTCATTTCGCACGCCCAGCGGCTTTTCCAGCTCGAATCGCCTGAGTGTCAAATTCGCGTACGACGGCTATCTGGTCAACCCGAAATCCGCAGGGAGCTACACGATTACGGCAAAAGTCGATAACAAAACATACAAGTCCAAAGATTTTCAAATTAGCGGCGTAGTTGCCCCTGTTCCTGTAGACAACACGCAGGCTACGATCGGGCTTACCAGAGCTACCGCATCGACTCCGGCCGGATTGCAGATTGGCATCAAAGCACTGGGCGCTCCGATTGTCCGCAGCCAGGGCTTTATTGAAGTGGTTCTTCCTGTCGGCTTCAAGGTGCCAGCTTATGTGCCAACAAATACAGTAACCGTGAACGGCGTGGCAGCCAATTACGTAGGCGCGCGCGGACAAAATCTGATCATCGTGCCTTCCACAGACATCCCGGCGCGTGCTGCGGTGCAAGTCAACGTGGCTGAATCGGCGGGGATTGTAAATCCGGGTACGCCGGGCGTCTACAGCATCGGCGTCTATACCTCTGAAGAGAAGGGCTTGCTGTTCGCCCGTCCTGCCAATGTAGTGGCTCTGAACGGTGTGAGCTTCAAGGCGAACGTCGCGACCTTCACGAAAGCAGGCAAAACGACAAAACTGGCCGTTGCTCCGTATACAGTAAACGGCAACACGCTCATGCCGACTACATTTTTCCGCGATGCTCTCGGCTTCTCGGTCAGCTACACGAAAACGACAGCAAAAGTCGTCAGCGGCAACACGGTGATGCAGTTCAAGGTCGGCTCCAACATCGTGAACGTCAACGGACAAAACGTTACCTTGCCGGCAGCGGTTCAGTTGAAAAACAACATTCCTACCTTGCCGCTCAAGACGATTGCCGATCGTACCGGCTACAAAATCATTTATGTGAACGGCAACTATACCGTGTACAAATAAGAGTGGCAAAAGCAACCCCGCAGGTCAGCGGGGTTTTTTTGTTCTAAAAGGACATCCCCCTCCATACGATGGTACAAGAAGGGTACGTTAGGGGGGAGTAATCATGAACGACCACACGAAGCGGCCGCGCCACGAAATCGTGATGATCAATCGACGCAGTTTAGCGATTTCGGGAGTAAAAAACGTCGAAAGCTTTGACAGTGAAGAATTCCTCTTGGAAACGGACGGCGGCTTTTTAACCATACGAGGCCAAAACCTGCATATGAAAAATTTGAGTCTGGAAACCGGAGAAGTGGCGATCGAGGGCCTGGTTCACGAAATGGCGTATCTGGAACAAGGTCAGGCCGGAGATCGGTCGAGAGGATTCTTCGGCAAGTTGTTCAAGTGAACATCATCCTTCAGTTGCAGACGGTTTTGGCCATGTCGACGTGCGGGGCTCTTATGGGAATGGGATTTGATACGTATCATGTGTTCAAAGGGAAGAGCAGGATGCCGCTCTGGCTGGTCTTCTTCTTTGATGTCCTGTTTTGGGTTGGCAGTATGGGAGCCGTTTTCTGGATTTTAGTAAAAGTAAACGACGGGATAATTCGTTTTCCCATCTTTTTTGGAATGATTTTCGGTGCGTGGCTGTATTTTTTATTAGGAAGTAAGAAGTATATCCTTTTTTTAAACCGCATGATAAAATTTTGTCAGTGGTTATACCGAACGGTCATACAAATTATTGATACCCTGGTTGTACGTCCCGTGCTCTTTATTTACCGAGTGATCCTGATGGTGCTGGCATTTTTTTATTCCATGTTGCTCATGATCCTCGGCTTTTTGTGGAAAGTGACACGTTTTGTCATCTCTCCTTTTGCCAAATGGGGTCAACATTTGGGGAAAAAAATGTTCGGAAAAACAACAGGAATCTGGACCAATTGGAAGAATTGGTTTCACTCAAAGAGAAAGCGGGAGTAATCCGAGGTGGCGAAATGATGAAACAGGCAACGACCTCTCCAACCAATCGAAAAGGACAAAGACGAAGAATGCGGCTCTTTTTCTTTTTTATCCTGTGCTTTTTCGTCTGGACTGGCTATACACTCTACTTGCAGAGCGGAGTGTTGGCTGAAAAGAGCAGCGAACTGGAAGCACTCAAGCAGGAATCGGTTGTCTTGAAGCAAAAGGAAGAGGAACTGACGTATGAGGCAAGCCGCTTGAACGACCAGGAATATTTGGCCGAGCTGGCGCGCAAACGAATTTACTACACCAAGCAGGGCGAGAGCATTTACGTGATTCCGGAATAAGCTCACAGTGTGATCTTCTAGGAGAGGGAGGCTTTCCACGTACATGGGAGTCGAGATCGGGAGCAAACTGGAAGGAAAAGTCACTGGCATCACGAAATTTGGCGCGTTTGTAGAGTTGCCTGGAAATGTGACCGGACTGGTGCATATCAGTGAAGTTGCCGACGTATATGTGAAAGATATTCACCAATTTTTGAAAATCGGCGATATCGTAACGGTAAAAGTCCTCAGTGTGAAGGAAGGCAAGATCGGGCTGTCTATCAAAAAGGCGCAGGAAAAAGAGCGCCAGCCCCGCCAACAGCGGGAACGCACAGAAGGCTTTGAAGATAAGCTCAATCGCTTCCTCAAAGAAAGCGAAGACCGCCAGTCCTCTCTGAAAAAGAGCGGAGATAAAAAGGGACGTGGCCGGTGAATATTGATCGGAAAATTATGACTTTTCTTTCTTTGTTAAAAGCACAGTTTGACAGAAAAAAGAGGAAGGTCATTTTGAAGTAGTGACGAATAAGGTATCGTAAGCCCGTTTCGCAAAGCGCGAATCACCTGTCAGCCGACGTTATCCGCCATAACGTCGGTTTTTTTTGTCCAAATTCGCAGGTTTATTTGTCGCACGATTCTGTGAATATTCGCTGGTTTTTTGACAAATTTTACAATACCACCTCCGTATAATGGAGAAACACATTGAACAAGAACGGGGTGGAGCTAAAATGATCGCAAACAAAAATGTGACCCAAGCTGGGCAAGCATGGGCGCGCCAAGTGTCAGAACGAATGGATACGACCGCACGAACATGGGGAGACAAAGTCGCTGATGCCGTACGCAGATGGAATGTGCTTCCACTTTTGATGGGGTTTTTGCTCGGGCGGGCCTTGATCTTGGAAGAGCTGACGCCTTTTGCTATACCGTATTTTATCGTCATGTTCTATATTCGCAGAGACTGCCTGCTCGTTACCGGATTGGCGCTGATTCTCGGGGCTTTTACCCAATCGGTGCCGATCGGGCTACAGACGATCCTCAGCATCGTCCTCGCTCTGTTTACATGCAAAATGATGGAGCGGCTGCGGCGCAAAGATTTTTCGCGCACTCCGCTGCTCGTGGTCGTCACGATCTTTGTCAGTCGGCTCTTGTACGCGGTGCTTACCAATCAGGTAAATACGTACGAGCTGATCATGGTGGCTGTAGAAGCTGTACTCGGCTTCGTGCTAACGCTCATCTTCATCCAGTCGCTTTCGATCATTCATTTGGCCAAGCCCTATGAGCCGCTGAAAAACGAGGAAATCGTGTCGCTCGTCATCCTGCTCGCCTCTGTGATGACAGGTACAGTGGACTGGATGGTCGAAGGCATCTCGATGGAACACGTACTCTCTCGCTATTTGCTGCTCGTCTTCGCCTTCGTCGGCGGTGGAACCGTTGGTGCAGCGGTTGGCGTCGTAACTGGTCTTATCCTCAGTTTGGCAAATGTAAGTGCCCTTCTGCAAATCAATTTGCTGGCCTTTTCAGGTCTTTTGGCAGGACTGCTGAAAGAAGGCGGAAAAGTAGGCGTTTCCGCAGGTCTGCTGATCGGAACAGCGATCCTGGCTATTTACGGCGGGGCGGAAGAGACGCTTTACTACTCCTTGATTGAAACTTCCCTGGCGATTGTCTGCTTCATTCTCACCCCTGCTGTACTTTGGAAAAAAGTAGCCAGATTTATTCCGGGTACCCCCGAAAATTTGCAATCTCATCAGGAATATATGCGCAGAGTCCGCGATGTGACGGCGGGCAAAATTCAACAGTTCTCCGATTTGTTTACCCAATTGTCCCGCAGCTTTGCCCAAACCGCAGATCAGGAGGAGATCGAGGAACAAGCCGATGCCTTTCTCAGCCGGGTGTCCGAATTTACGTGCCAAAAGTGCTGGAAAAAAGAACAATGCTGGGAAAAGGACACGCAAGCTACGTATCAAGGCATGCGCTACCTGATGGAAAAAGTGTACGAAAATGGCACGCTCGCGGGTGTCACTCCGCCACGCGACTGGGAGCGAAAGTGCGTCAAGACAGAAAAGGTGATGACGGTCATGGAACAAGAGTACGACCGTCAGCAAGCTTTTGACCAGTTGAAAAAACAGGTGAAGGAGAGCCGCAAGTTGGTAGCTGACCAACTGTCGGGAGTTTCCCGGGTCATGAGCGATTTTGCCCGCGAAATTCAGCGGGAAGGCATGGAGCTGTCTTTTCAGGAAAAGCAAGTTTCCAAAGCGCTGGAAGGATTGGGGCTATCGGTTCGCCGGGTCGAAATTCACAGCCTGGAAGAAGGCAAGGTCGATATCGAAATCAGTCAGCCGACTTGCTTTGGACATGATGAATGCGGGAAAATCGTCGCTCCGATGCTGACGGAAATTTTGGGCGAGAACATCGTGGTTCGCGAGCGTCAATGCGAAGCGCAAAAAGACGGCTCTTGCACGATGTGCCTTGCCTCCGCCAAAACGTTTGAAATCGAAATCGGCGTCGCTGGCGCAGCGAAAGATGGCAAGCTCTTGTCTGGAGACAGCTTCCGCACGATGGATTTGGGCAATGGCAAAATGGCGCTGGCGATCAGCGACGGCATGGGCAATGGGGAACGGGCTTTTCTGGAAAGCCAGTCTGCCCTCGACATGCTCCAGCAACTGCTTCGCTCCGGCATGGACGAAAAAATTTCGATCAAGACCGTCAATTCTATCCTGGCCTTGCGCTCTACAGATGAAATGTTCGCCACCGTTGATCTGGCGTTGATTGACTTGCAGACGGCGCATACCCGGTTTATCAAAATCGGTTCGACACCGAGCTTCGTCAAACGAAAAAACGACGTCATCACGATTACAGCCAACAACTTGCCCGTGGGCATTTTGGAAGAAATCGAGGTCGATGTCGTGTCGAGAATGCTCAAGCCAGGCGATCTTTTGGTCATGATGTCCGATGGCATCTACGAGGCTCCCCGCCATATCGAAAACAGGCAGGCGTGGATGAAGCGGATCATCAGCGAGCTGGAAACAGATGATCCGCAAGAAGTAGCCGACCTGCTCCTGGAAAAAGTCATTCGTCAGCATTCCGGGAAAATCGTGGATGACATGACGGTACTCGTGGCGCGGATTGATCGGTTCGTTCCGCAATGGTCAGCGATCCAGGTACACGGGATGGAGAAGCTGGAACGGCCACGGATTGTAAGCTAGGGAGTATGTTTTCCCATCAGCGCGGCGATACTGTTGCTAAAACAGGCTGAATGGGGAGATTATTTGTGAAAGAAGCGACACTTCGTCAAATTCTCGTAGTAACAGACGGCTGCTCCAATTCGGGAATAAGCCCGGTTGCCGCAGCAGCACTGGCGCGTGAGCAAGGAATCACGGTCAACGTGATCGGAGTCATTGACAAAAGCGAGCTTGGCGAAAAAGGGGAGCGGGAAATCCGCGATATCGCCGAGGCGGGAGGAGGGCTTTGCGATATCGTCTATCCGCAGCAATTGGCGCAAACAGTCCAAATGTTGACGCGCAAGGCGATGACAAGAACCATCCATCAAGTGGTCAATAAAGAATTGAAAGAGATTTTGGGCGATTCCGGAATAGATGAACTGGCCCCGGACAAACGCGTTCAAGTAGCAGGCATGGTCGACGATCTGGGCGAAAAAAGCAGTCTGAATGTCGTGATGCTTGTCGATACATCCGGCAGTATGAAGCCAAAACTGTCTGCCGTTCAGCAAGCGATCCACGATTTTAGCATTAGCTTGCACTCCCGAAGTGGACAAAGCAGAATGGCTGTCGGCTCATTTCCTGGGAAACAAAAGCATTTGGATATACGCATTCCTTGGACAGAAAAAGTACAGCAGGCTCATCAGTTGACCAGTGATCTGGCAATGAGCGGCATTACGCCGACCGGGCCTGCGATCGTTGAAGCGATTGCTTTGTTTGAGCAGGATAAACTCCCAAGCACGCTGAAAGATCGCTATACAGACGAAGAAGAAAACGACGACATGAACGGAAGTCTGCGCGACCATGTCTTCTAAGGCAGCTACTCCAGATCTGCCCAAGTATTTTCAGGGCAAGTGGAATCGGAAGTCGTACCACGTTCTGCGGGAGTTGGGGCGTGGTGCGAACGGAACCGTTTACCTCGTCTCCCAGGACGGTGTGCGCCGTGCTGTCAAGGTAGGCGTGGAAGGTATGGACATTTTAATGGAAGTGAACGTGTTGAAAAGCGTACAACAGGGGCGGGATTCCAAAGTGGGACCGCTCCTCTGTGATGTGGACGACCTGGTCGTCAACGGAAAAGCGTGTACGTTTTATGCCATGGAGTACCTGGAGGGCGAACAGCTGGATCGCTATATCCAGCAGGCAGGGACGGAATGGGTGCCTGTCCTGATCGTGCAGCTGTTAGCCCGGCTCGATGTGCTGCACAAGCACGGCTACACGTTCGGTGATTTGAAACCGGAGAACATCATGGTGAGCCAGACGGACAAAACCGTCCGGCTGATTGATTTTGGCGGTGTTACCAAGCAAGGAAGTGCCGTTCGCCAATTCACGGAAGAGTACGATCGCGCCTTTTGGCATGCCGGCGATCGAAAGGCCGACACAGGCTACGACTTGTTCTGTGCAGCTGTGATCATGGTGCGTTTGACCGTTGGAAAAGAGTTGTGGAAAAGCAGCCTTAGTGAACCGCGTCATACGGGTTTGCTCTGTGATATAATACGGAAAAGTGACAGCCTGTACCCTTACCGAGTGCCTTTGTTAAAGGCTTTTCACGGGAAGTTTGCCTCGGCGGGCGAGATGAGAGCGGAGCTTTTGACAGTCCTGCGGGAGCGCACTGTCGCGCAGCCGCGAAAAAAGGCGCCGAAGCCAGGCAAAGTCGGGGGAGGCATAAGCGGCTTGTTTGTCGCCTCTTTGCTGCTATTGGCTGGAACTTTGTATTATGCATGGTTCATGTGAAGGATGTGACGGTTTGTGTCCTCGGATTTGGTGATGGATACTTGCTTGTTGGCAGGCTCAATCATATTGAAAAATGGTGGTGAAACATACAGGACGGAAGAGACGATGGCTTTGATTGCCGTGGCTGCGGGGATGGATGACGTCAACAGCTCGGCTACACCTACGAGCATCATTTTGTCTTTTCGGTGTAGCGGGCTGGATCATACCCGCATGGTCCGAACGCCAAAGCGAACCACCAATTTGAATAAAATCACACTTGTAAACGACGTATCCCGGCGCTTTGTCAGCGGGAAGATCACCTTGGAGCAAGCGTATCGAAGGCTGCGTGAAATCGACCAGGAAAAGCCGATTTATCCGAAGTGGATGCAGCATATGGCAGCAGCCATCGCCAGCGGCTCCTTTGCCATGCTTGCCGGAGGTACATGGTTTGATCTCGTCCCGTCGGCGCTGGCTGGACTGATCGTCAATCTGAGCCTCGAATATTTGGAACAGTTTGTTCGAATGAAGTTTTTTACCGAATTTACGGCTGCTTTGCTGGGCGGGCTGTTTGCCTTGCTGGCTGTAGCCCTTTTCCCACAGCTGCACATTAGCATCATCATTATCGGTGCCATGCTTCCATTGTTCCCAGGGATTGCGATCACCAACTCGCTGCGGGATTTGTTGGCAGGTGATCTGGTTGCGGGTGTTTCCCGGGGAGTCGAGGCCATGTTGACGGCCGTCTCCGTAGCGGTAGCCACAGCGATTATTCTCTGGTTGAGGTGAGTAAGTATGTTTGTTCAAGGTTTGGCGCTGAGCTTCTTCTCATCAATGGCGTGGTGCGTGCTGTTTAACGTCCCGGTTCGCACGATTTTGGCCGGTGGCTTGGCCGGGATGGTCGGATTTTGCGTGTTTTCGCTTTTGCCGATCTGGGGGGCGGAAGTGCTGCTGTCGACATTTGTTTCCGCAGCGATCGTCTCGTTGCTCAGCCAGTTTTTATCGATTTTGCTCCGTGTTCCCTCGACCAACTTTAGCGTCGCGGGCATTATTCCGCTCGTTCCCGGTTCGCTGGCCTACAAATCCATGCTGGCTTTCGTGAACAACAACTACGTGGAGGGAATCACGCTGGCTACCAAGACGTTGATGGTGGCTGGGGCGATTGCATCCGGACTTATTTTTGGTATTTCCGTCGTGACGATTTGGAAAGGAGCCCGTTATGCTGGAAAGCGTACGCAACGAGATTGAGGCTCTAAGGCTCCTTCTCCCCGGAGAAACGGTTGTCGTCGGAATTTCCGGCGGCAATGATTCTACAGCTCTTTTGCATATATTGGCTTCTCTAAATCAACACTATCAATACGGCTGGAAGCTGCATGCCGTTCATTTGAATCACGGCTTCCGCGGAGAGGAGGCCAGGCTGGATGCACAGTACGCAGAAGCGTTGTGCAGCGAGCTTGGCGTGTCTTTTCACCTGTTTGAGTACGATGTCCCTTCCTATATGAAAAAGACGGGGAAGGGAGGCCAGGAGGCAAGCCGCGAGCTTCGCTACCGCTTTTATCGCGAAGTAGGCATTGCTCATCAGGCAACCAAGCTGGCGTTGGCGCATCATGCCGATGACCAGGTGGAGACGATTTTGTTCCGTCTCGTGCGCGGCAGCAGGTTGCAAGGACTGGCTGGCATGCCGCAGCGTCGCATGCTGGAAGATACTGGGATTGAACTGGTGCGTCCGCTGTTGCATAAAACGCGTCAGGAACTGGAAGCCTATTGCCAGGAAAATGGTCTTGCTCCACGAGAGGACAGCAGCAATCGTTCGCGCAAGTACAAGCGCAATTTGCTGCGTCTGGATGTGATGCCGCTCTTGGCTCAGGTAAACGAGAAGTACCGCGAGCATATTCTTGATTTGGCAGGCGCGGTTTCGCAGGATGAGGCGTTTTTGACCAGGCTGGCTCGCGAGCGTCTGGACGAGGCTGTGATCGAAAAGAAACAGGAAGCATTTGTCATTGACAAAGACAAGTTTCAAACTTGTGACGTTGCTTTACAAAGGAGAATGATTACTCTAATATTAAGTTATCTCTCAAAACATACCGAATGGTCTTCGCAGCATGTGGAGACCGTTTTGCACATGCTAGGGGGAAGTCGCCCTTCTGCGGAAGTTCATTTGCCCGACAAACTGGTCGTAAGCCGGATGTACGGACGAATCCTTTTTAGTCGTAGAAAGCGGCAAGACAGCATACATACCTATAGTTACGAACTCGCAGTTCCAGGGGTGACCCGGATCGACGAGAGCAATGCCACGGTACATATTTCATACCTTGAAAGTCCCATGGATTGGGGACGACTCCCTGAAAATGAAGCGGTTTTCGACGCCGATCAGCTCCCGGGAGCGCTTTATTTGCGCAACCGGAGATCAGGAGATCGTCTCACCCTGTTTGGCTCTGCAACTGGAAAGAAGCTGAAGGATCTACTAATTGATGCCAAATTTCCGCGAGCATGGCGGGACAAACTTCCGCTTTTGACGGCGGGCGATGAGGTGATTTTGGTACCAGGTGTGCGCCGTTCCGCCGTAGCGCCTGTAAATGGACAGACCAGGCGTTTTCTACACGTGCGGGTTGAGTTTGGAGAAGATTGGCGGGAGGTTTTTTCATGAATCAAGACATCGAGAAGATTTTGCTATCAGAAGAAGATATTGCAGGAAAGGTAAAGGAGCTGGGCGAAACACTGGCTGCCGAATATCAGGGCAAAAATCCGTTGGTGATTTGCGTACTGAAAGGCGCGGTTGTTTTCATGGCTGACCTGATCCGTCACATGAACATTCCATGCGAAATGGACTTCATGGCGGTTTCCAGCTATGGCAGCGGAACAGAGTCATCCGGCATGGTGAAAATCCTCAAGGACCTCGATACTTCCGTGCAAAACAGACACGTGCTGGTAGTAGAAGACATCATGGATAGCGGACTGACATTGAGCCGGCTGGTAGAGCTGCTTCGCCATCGCGAAGCTGCCTCTGTGAAAGTGGTCACACTTCTCAACAAGCCAGAGCGTCGCAAGGTGGATATTTCACCGGATTACAGCGGTTACGATATTCCTGACGAATTTGTTGTTGGATACGGCTTGGACTATGCCGAGCACTATCGTAATTTGCCGTATATCGGGGTGTTGAAACCTGAAGTCTACACGAAGTAGCTTTGTTGTGGAGACCCTGCAAAATATGATAAAATGTGAAAAGTGTCTGTTCGTGAGAGGAGGTAAGGAATGAATCGCTTTTTTCGTAATACCGGGTTCTACCTACTGATTTTTCTTGTCACGGTCGGGATCGTGAATTTCATCCTCTCCGGTACTGATAAGGTTGGGAAACTTACATATCAGGATTTCCGGGTACAGCTGAAGGCTGACAATGTTACAGAGCTATCCATGCGCCCTGAAAATGGCACATACAGGGTAGAGGGTACACTGGCTAAAGCTATTCCGGGACAGGAAAGCAACAAATTTTTTACCAACGTTCCTTTGTACGACTCCGATGTTGTAAAACTTGTGGAGACGAAAATTGATGATCAAAAACTGAAAAAGGTAGAGTTCAATCCAGCGGAGGGCAACAGCATTTGGCTCACGTTCCTGACCTCGATCATTCCTTTTGTCATCATTTTCATCCTGTTTTTCTTCCTTCTGAACAACGCTCAGGGTGGCGGAAGCCGAGTCATGAACTTCGGAAAAAGCCGCGCGAAGCTGTACAACGAAGAGAAGAAGCGCGTTACGTTTGACGATGTAGCGGGTGCAGATGAAGAAAAAGCGGAGCTGGAGGAAGTTGTTGAGTTCCTGAAAGACCCGCGCAAATTTAACGCTGTTGGCGCTCGTATTCCGAAAGGGGTTCTGCTTGTAGGCCCTCCAGGTACGGGTAAAACATTGCTCGCCCGCGCTGTCGCTGGTGAAGCAGGCGTTCCGTTCTTCAGCATTTCCGGTTCTGACTTCGTGGAAATGTTCGTCGGGGTCGGTGCATCCCGCGTGCGTGACCTGTTTGAAAACGCGAAGAAAAATGCTCCGTGCATTATCTTTATCGATGAGATTGACGCCGTAGGTCGCCAGCGTGGTGCTGGACTCGGCGGTGGTCATGACGAGCGCGAGCAAACTCTCAACCAGTTGCTCGTAGAGATGGACGGGTTCGGCGGCAACGAAGGTATCATCATGGTAGCTGCGACCAACCGACCTGACATTCTCGACCCGGCGCTTTTGCGTCCAGGACGTTTTGACCGTCAAATCACAGTGGATCGTCCTGACATCAAGGGCCGTGAAGCGGTGCTCAAGGTTCATGCCCGCAACAAGCCGCTTGGCGAAGACGTGAAGCTCGATGTGATTGCCCGTGGTACTTCGGGCTTCACTGGTGCAGATTTGGAGAACTTGCTGAACGAAGCAGCTCTTCTCACTGCCCGCAAAAACAAAAAGCAAATCAGCATGAAGGAAGTAGACGAAGCCATCGACCGCGTTATTGCTGGTCCGGCGAAAAAGTCTCGCGTAGTCAGCGAAGACGAAAGACGCCTGGTTGCGTTCCACGAAGCTGGTCACACGATTATCGGCTATCATTTGAGAAATGCAGAAATGGTACATAAGGTAACAATCATTCCGCGCGGCCAGGCTGGCGGATACACAGTGATGCTGCCAAAAGAAGACCGTTTCTTTGCAACCAAAAGCGATTTGCTCGACAAAATCGTCGGCCTGCTGGGTGGACGAGTGGCTGAGGAATTGGTGCTCGGGGATATCAGTACCGGGGCGCACAATGACTTCCAGCGTGCGACAGCAATTGCTCGCAGCATGATTACCGAATACGGAATGAGCAAGCTCGGTCCGATGCAATTCGGTAAAAGCCAAGGACAGGTGTTCCTGGGCCGCGATTATGGCAACGAGCGCAACTACTCGGACAAAATCGCGTACGAGATCGATCTTGAAATGCAAAACATCATCAACGAATGCTACGCCAAGTGTACAGAACTGCTGACCAAGCACCGCGATCAGCTGGATCTGATTGCTAACACATTGCTGCGCGTAGAGACACTTGATGCTGAGCAGATCAAGCAATTGATCGAAACGGGAAAAATGGACAACGATCCGGCTAATCAGGAAAACAATGATGTGGTCGTGAACATTCAACCAAAACAAGAAGAAACAAACGAAGAACCGAAACAATAAGAGGCGCCTCAGGTGCCTCTTTTCTTCATAAAGGGACAAGGGGCATTTGTCTAGCCCAACATATAGCATAGTCAACCGAATCAGTGGAGGAGGAGAAATGATGCTACTTACACCGGGGATGGCAGCATTTGATATGGATGGTACATTGTTGAATGAGGCATCACAAATGAGCGAGGGAAACAGGGAAGCACTGTTCAAGCTGCAGGAAAAAGGCTGCAAGCTGGTGCTGTCGACAGGAAGGATGTTTGGTTCCGCACAAATCCCGATTGATTCGTTTCCGTTCGATGGTTACGTGTGTAGCAACGGGGCGGCCCTTTACGAAAAAGACGGCACACTGGTCCGCCGCTACTCCTTGGCAAAAGAACTGGTGATCGGTGCGATTCATGGGCTGAGACAAGAGCCGGTTTACTACGAAATGCACGATACAAACAGCAATCGCTGGATGGTGCAGGAGGATCGGGATCGTCTGGAGGCGATCATTGAGCAGGATGCATCGCTCGAAGGAGTTTCCATGCGGCAGTTCGCCTTTTACAGGCTTGCGCGCGTGGCGCCGCTTGAGGAAATGTTGGCAAAAATCGAGACTGGCGAAGTGGAGATTGTGAAGTTTTTTGTTTGGGACAACAATCAGGAGCGCCTGAAGTGGAGTGCCGATCAGTTTGCCCCATGGCAAGAGCAGATTTCGATTACTTCATCCGGGCAGCACAACATTGAAATCAATTCGCACGGTGTTTCCAAATGGGCAGGGCTGCTGTATTTTTGCGAAGCATGGGGGATAGCACCGGAGAAAGTGATGGCTTTTGGCGATGCGGAAAATGATCGGGAGGCACTGACCGAGGCTGGCTATTCGGTGGCGATGGAAAATGCCTCGTCCAAGATCAAGGAGATCGCCAAATACACCGCACCACATCACAATGAAGATGGTGTCGCCCAATTTATTTGGCAGCACGTCCTCGGTGAGACGCCTTCACGATAATGGACAAATCGAGCCAAAGGCTTTTACACGAAGAAACCGTTCGTCAGTGGACGGTTTTTTTGTTGTTATTGAGAATTGTTATCAATTATAATGAGCGTAGTGATCTGGCAGGGAGAGGTGATTCGCATGAGGCGAAACGAGTTAGTGAATCTATGGAATCATGCTTCCGTAAAAGTCATGGATGTGCGTCATCAAATTGTGCAGCCCACGGATATATTCAGCTATTCCTCTCTTCCTTCCAGTGTGTTTGTCTATGCTGTTCGTGGCCAGGCGGAAGTGCTGCTGGATGAACTCGTGTATTCGGTTAACGGATGCCACGTGATTCACGGCGGAAAGGGACAGGCCCTCGAAATCGTTCCCCAGAAAACGGAATTTGAGTTCTACATTCTTTTCTATAAAGCGGTGATTCCTCTGCCGTGCCGTCAGGAAATCAAGAGCCTTTTGGAGACGCGCAACTGGTTTTTGCTGTCGTATGACTTTGTGCCACAGCAGTCGATTGTGTTGCTCGACAAGCTCGAAAAACTCCAGGACATATGGCAACAAGTCACCGATACTGCTGTACAGCCGCTCTACGCCAAAGCTTTGTTCCAGTTGTTTGTAGCCGAATTGCTGGAGCAGATGCATGGGACGGAGGAGGGGGGAGAGAGTGGCGATCTGGTTTGGCAGGCCAAGCAATTCATTCACTCCCATTACAGCGAGCCGATTACGCTGGAAGCCATCGCGCAAAAGCTGCGCTACAGCGTCCCGTATTTGTCCAAGCAATTCAAGCAACAGACAGGCTACAGCCCGATTGATTACTTGATCCGCGTGCGCTTGGACAAGGCAAAAGCTTTGCTGATGCGCACCGAAGCTTCCTTGCAAGCTATTGCCGAAGGAGTCGGGTACAGCGATCTTTCGTACTTTATCCGGGCGTTCAAAAAGCACACGGGAGTAACACCCGGGCAATTCAAGGAGCAAGCGGAAGCGGCACTCTGGGAAGCAGGCTCAGAATATCCTGTGAAAAGGCTAAGATCATCTCTTGTTCAAACCTCGCCCCGCTACTACAATCTGTTTAATAATGAAAATCATTATCGAAAAGGTGAGGGAGAGAGTGTGCAGCTATTCAGAAACGGAACAAAAGGCAAAATGCATAAACTTATGCTGGGGCTTGCCCTGCTTTTGAGCGCATGCTCCGGTACCGGCAATGGAGGGGCAGTCAACAGCAGTCCTCCACAGTCGACCCAGCAGTCAACAGAAGTAGCTACCTCCGCGTCCACTACAGCTAGTACGCAATCGGCCAAGCAGCAATGGCCGAGAACATATGTCGATGCGACAGGGAAAGAAGTGGTGATTGCCAAACAGCCGCAGCGCGTTGTCGTTACTCATTTTGGCATGATGGAATATTTCTTTGCCCTGGAGACTCCACCGATCGCTTCTACTTTGGCTGAGCGCATGCTGGGTTCGTTTGAGACGTTGAAGCCTTACGCCAAAACGGCTTCTGTCAAAGACATCGGGGAAGTGACCACGCCGAATCTGGAATTGATGACGGAGCTTGAGCCAGATTTGATCGTCGCCTTTTCCGGTACGCATAACGACGTTTACGAAGATTTGAGCCATATTTCGACCGTTGCCATGATTAACAATACCGAGGAACGGACTTGGGCACAGACGCTTCGTGAATACGCCAAGCTGATTGGCAAAGAGCAATTGGCCGAGGAATACATTACAAAGCTGGAAGCGCTGATGGCTGAAGCGAGAGGCAAGATGGCTGCGAAAAAAGATAAGACCGTGACGTTCCTGCGCGCTTCGGGAGACGGCAACACTTTTTACGTGCTGGACGACAATGACGTGTCCTACGCTTTTGATGACAAATCAGGACTGGGACTCAAACCTCCCGGCCAGTACAAGCTGGAGGGCGATGTTGTGTCGCTGGAAGGCGTGACTGTACTCGATCCCGATTACATTTTCCTCGTCGATTACTTGGACAACGTCGATACTACGCTCGCCGAGTTGAACAAAAGCAAAGTCTGGAACTCGCTGAAAGCAGTCAAAGCCAAGCACGTATATCCGCTGGATGTCTCGATCAGCACAAAAGGTCCGTTGGCGGTTGAGTATACGACGAAGGAGCTGCTCCGGGTTCTTTCGGAATAGCACCGAGAAATCAATCGCACTGACGGAGAGGAGAGACTCAGATGAGTCAGCCTAGCGTGATCCACGATACGTTTAACGATAGACAGTTGCTGGTTTACTTGCCTGACGGCTATGCGGACAGCGATCAGCACTATCCCGTGATTTATTTGCAAGACAGCGGCGATTTGATTGAGCCAAAAGATAGCGACACGCTGCTGAGAGTGCGAGAGCTGACGGCGCAGGGCGAGCTGCCAGGCTTCATTTTCGTCGGAGTGGCTTCTTTTGATCGCAACGACGAATACACGCCGTTTGTTTCGCCAAACGTGTTTGAGCCAGGCAAAATGTTTGGAGGCAGCGCCTCTGTCTACGCTCAGTTTCTCGCGCACAAGCTGAAGCCGTATATCGACGGTCGATATCGTACGTTGCCGGAAAAAGAACATACGGGAATCATGGGCTTTTCTCTGGGAGGACTGATTTCGGTCTACACCGCCTTATCCTACCCCGATATTTTCGGGCGGATCGGGAGCTTTTCCGGATCGTTCTGGTTCCCGGGCATTATCGAGTGGCTGGAGCAACTGACGATTGAGGGAACTGGCCAGCGCCTGTACATGAACCTGGGCCACGCCGAAGGGGCCACCCGTACGAATGGACAGCAATGGATGGTGCCAAACAGCAAAAAGGTGTACGAACATTTATTGCAAAACGGCTTTACAGAGAGCACCGTGCGACAGGTGATTTACGAGAGCGAGTTTCACTCGTTTGACCTGGGAGTGCAATATGTTCCAGACGCCCTGCAATGGTTGTTTCGGGCAAAATAAACAAGAGCGACAAGAACGAGGCTCATATCCTTTTCGGGTATGAGCCTTTTGTTTCCGTGTCTTTCGCGAAAAGGCAAGGATCGGCAAATCATGTAACAACGCTTACATTGACAAGACCAAGTAATCAGCTTACAATGACCGTAAATTATGACACCACCGTAGGGGGATTTTTTCCATGGACGCTTTAGCGTTAGAAAAAAAAGCCCAGCGCAACGCTGAGTTACGTGAACGACTGATGCAGTTGAAGAAAGAACGGAACGCCATCATTCTTGCTCATTTTTACCAACGCCCCGAGATTCAGGAAGTAGCGGACTTCATTGGCGACTCTTTTGGTCTGGCGCAAAAAGCGAAAGAAACCGATGCAGATGTGATTTTGTTCTGCGGAGTTCACTTCATGGGAGAAAGTGCAAAAATTCTCAATCCCCAAAAGACGGTAATCATCCCTGATGAACGTGCAGGCTGTCCGATGGCGGACATGGTGAACGTGGAAGGGCTGCGCAAGTTGAAAGCACAGCATCCGAACGCAAAAGTAGTGGCGTATATCAACACATCTGCCGACGTCAAGGCAGAGACTTACATCTGCTGTACGTCGTCCAACGCCAAGCGGGTGATCGAATCTGTGGACAGCGAGGAGATCATTTGGGTGCCGGACAAAAATCTGGGCCACTACGTATCCCAGTTCACAGACAAAAAAATGATCATTTGGGAAGGCTACTGCAACACGCATGACCAGTTGTCTGTAGAAGACATCATGACGTTGAAGCAGCAGCATCCAGAGGCAGTGGTTGTCGTCCATCCAGAATGCCGTCCAGAAGTAGTTTCTTTGGCTGACTACGTAGGTTCGACTACGGGAATCCTCAAATACTGCCGCGAATCGTCCCACAAGGAGTTCATCATCGGGACCGAGGACGGCACGCGCTACATGCTGGAAAAGGACAGCCCGGACAAAACGTTTATTTTCGCCTCCAAATACCTCGTTTGCCCGAATATGAAGGTAAACAACCTGAAAAAATGCGTCGAAGCGCTGGAAACGATGAAACCGGAAATTTATGTGCCAAAAGATGTTGCCGACGCAGCGCGCGCGTCTTTGGAGCGCATGCTGGAAGTAGCTCCGGCTTAATGGCGAACAATAAAAGGGAACAGAGCTTGTCATGAGCTTTGTTCCCTTTGTTTTTTCCAAGTGTAATTAAGACGGTGCCAGGCTTAGGACTGGACGAGGGGCTGGATGTCTTTTCGACGGTAAACGTTCAGGGCCATCCCCAGCAAAACCATGTTCAAAATGAGGTGAGCATTCCCGTGACTGATCAGCGGCAAACTGATCGGTGCTGGTGGCAGCAGGCCCGTTGTCATAAACATGCTCCAGAAGTAGGGGAGGAAGATGAGTACGGCAATCCCGGTCAACAACAGAGAACCGTATGTATCTTTTACCCGATTGATGGCACGTATCCAGCGGCTGACCAATAAAAGGCCGATGGCGAACAGCGCTGCACCTGTCATTAGACCAAAGCTGTAGATCATGTAGGCAAAAACAAAATCAGTTTCAGGAAGCGGCACAGTTTCAAGTTGCGAACCAAAGCCTTGTCCCCATAACCCGGCTGAACGAACGGCATCCATGAGCTGAATGGCGAGATAACCGCTTCCGTTCGGGTCGCTATAAGGGTTAAGATACGCACTCCACCGTTCCAGCATATAACGGCTGCCGAACAGGTAGAAGCAGCTGCCGATGCATGCTCCTGCCAAGCCGATTACGGTCAAGAACGTAGCCCGTCTGACTGGTGAAACCAACAAAAGAAAGAGCAGAGAAACCACAAACAAGATGGCAGCAAAGGTCTGGTGCGAAGATGCCAGAAGCAAGCAGGGGGGAAGGAAATAAGCAAGTACCCGCAAAGTGACGAAGCGTTCCTTCCAGCTCCATTGGGCGAAGATGCCCGCCAGTGCGATCGTGAACAAAAAGACGCTCAGCTCGATGGAATTGACGATAGTTGATCCAATTTCGAGAAAAGGCGTGCCGTTTATCGGTTTGCCAGTGCGCAGCGTGAACAGCAAGAGAATGAACGTAGCAAAATAAAGGTAGCGGCTGTACTTTTTCAGCTTGCTGTAATCGGAAAAAAGCACAAGCAAAAAGAGGGCGCTGCCAATCAGCATGCCGATCCATTTTTGCTCGACCAGTTTTTCGTTGCCCATGGCTGTTTGCAGCGAGAACATGGTGAGCAGCCCGACGCCGAGCAGAACGGCAACCATCGCCACAATGCTCCATTCCATACGCGGTTTGTGGGTTTCGTGCAGCTGGCGTCCGATTGAGACGGGATCACCCATCTCGGCAATAGCTTGGGCGGTGGCAGCTTCTTTGGTGTGTCCAGCGTCGCGGTAATCCGCTATCTTTTCGGCAAAATGACCCTCCAGCTCCAACCGGATTGCGGGATGAACCTCTTTGCTGGCTATTTGCTTGCAGACTTCATCTATGTAACGGGCGATTTTGTCTGGTTGACTCACGTCGGCTCACCGCCCAACACTCCGTCTACTGCGGTGCGAAAAGAGATCCACTCCTGTTTCTTGTCTTTGAGATGCCGCTTGCCTTCGGGCGTGATTTGATAATATTTGCGTTTCCGCTCGCCCTCACCTTCGCTCCAAAACGCCTCGACCTTCCCCTCCGACTCCAGGGTGTGCAGGATCGGATAAAGCGTGCCTTCCTTCAACGTCAGCACCCCATTCGAGCTTTTTTCCATCGCCTTGATCATTTCGTAGCCATACATCGGCTTTTGTTCGAGCAAGGTGAGAACCAGGATGACCGTGCTGCCTTTCATCAATTCCTTGCTGATCGCCATAGGAATCTCCTTTTGTATCGAATATAGATGCATCGAATATCTAGGTATAATTGTAATCACATTTCCTGTCTTTTACAACAAAAAAAGCTTCCAGTTTTAAGGAAGCTTTGTCAGGAATAGAAAAAGGCTGGATTTCAGGAGGGCATAGGGGTGGGCGTCGGTTTTCCGTAGCCTTCTTTGTAGTTGTTGTCGATGTACTCGCGGATTTCTTTTGTCGATTTGCCAGCCTGTTTCAGCTTGGACGAAATCACGGCAATCTCCATGCAGACACCGCAGCGCGTGCCATGGTCATCCCAGACGATCGAGCCGTCCGACTTTTCCTCTTTGATAAAGCAGTTGCCGTTGTGCATGTGTCCAGCGCTTTCGCCGCAACCGCAATAACAAGGGATCGATTTGAGCAGCTCGCGGTTTGCCCCTGCGATTTTGTACGATTCGATGATGACGGGGTCCTGATTATCGAGAAACTTCGGCAGCTGATCAACAGAAGCTGTCAGTTCTTGCAGGTCGCCGTTAGGAGCGTGATTTGCGTGATTCGCGTGATCCTGACCAGCTTGATCAGTCGCGCCACAACCAGTGAGCAGGGCTGCGGCAAAAATGCTTATGGCCAACCATGATTGACGTTTCATTTTGGACATACCTCCCGCCTTATATCTTATCATAACGACATGGAGAAATTGTGTAGCTGCGATCGGCGATGCAAACATATGACAATTAAATCGTAATAAATCCTATTTACTTTTTGGGTCACTGTCCGTATAATGAAAAACGATCAAGCAACTAAATCGGAATCATTTTGAATTGGGTAGGAGGAACATAGAGATGAAAAAGAGCCTGTTGGCGATCCTGAGCCTCGTTACGGCTGTCAGTATTGCCGGATGCGGTGCAGCTGAGCAGACGACAAGCACCCCTCAATCCGGGGGCGATGCCAAGCCGAAAGTATATACAACCATATATCCATTGGAATACGTAGCCAAACGCATCGGGGGAGAGCATGTAGAAGTGACCAACATGATCCCCTTGGGCGTAGAACCACACGACTACGAGCCGACTGCCAAAGACATGGTAGCATTGGCGAACGCAGACGTTTTCGCCTACAACGGCAGCGGTTTGGAGCTGTGGGTGGATAAAGCCGTCAGCAACCTCGACAAAAACAAGACAGTGATCGTCAACGCCTCGGAAGGACTCGATTTGCTGAAAGCCTCCGAGGATGAACACGAGCATGAGGGAGAAGCTGCGACCGAAGAGCATGCAAAAGAGGAGCACGACCATGACCACGGGGAATTTGACCCGCACGTATGGCTGGACCCGATGAAGCTGAAGGCGCAGGCGGAAAAAGTGAAAAATACGCTGGCGCAAAAAGATCAGGCGCATGCTGCCGATTTTGAAAAGAACTTTGCGCAACTGGCTGCTGATTTGGATAAGCTGGATCAAGATTTTAACACAATGGTTTCAGCGGCTCCCAAAAAGGAATTTATGACTTCGCATAGCGCCTTTTCCTATTTGGCGAAACGATATGGTCTGGAACAGGTGGCGATTTCCGGATTGAACCCGGCCGACGAACCATCTCCGGGCGAGCTGAAAAGCTTGGTCGAGCATGTGAAGGAGCACAACATTTCCTACGTCATGTTTGAAACGCTTGTCTCTCCAAAAGTGGCGGAAGTGATTGCGAAGGAAGCGGGCGTGAAGACAGCTACGCTCAATCCGCTCGAAGGTCTGACAGAGGACGATGTGAAGGCAGGCCGTGATTATTTGTCCATCATGCGTGACAATATGGAAACATTGAAAGTAGCATTGAACTAACGATCAAGAAAATGTCGCTGAATCTGGCGGCATTTTTCTTTGTATCGGGCCAGCCCAAGATTTCTGCTCCATAGGAGGCTTGTAGTTCGGGCAAAATCGTAGTAGGATGAAAGGTAACAAATCAGAACAAATCCGATTTAAAGGATGATCATATCATGGAACCAACAACACAAGGAGTGCCTGTGGTAAAGCTGTCAGGTGTCTCCTTTCAATATGACGACAAAGTGGTTCTGGATGGAGTGGAGTTCTCGCTTGAGCGCGGCGAATTTGTCGGGATTGTCGGGCCGAATGGATCGGGGAAATCAACGCTGATGAAGCTGATCCTCGGTCTTTTGCCCCCGAGCAAAGGGAAGGTCGAGCTGTTCGGACAGCCTTTGTCCAAGTTCCGCGAATGGAACCGGATCGGCTACGTGGCGCAGCAAGTGGCTCACGGTGCGGGCGGGTTTCCCGCGACAGTCCAGGAAGTCGTTGCTTCTGGTCTCGTGGGAAAAGTTGGCCTTTTCCGCAGACTGAATGCCAAGCATCATGAAAGCGTACGGGCTGCTGTTGAGCGGGTAGGTTTGACGGATAAGCTGAACCAGCGGATCGGAAGTTTGTCTGGCGGCCAATTGCAGCGTGTGTTTATTGCGAGGGCGCTTGTCGCTGAGCCGGAGCTGTTGATTCTCGACGAGCCGACTGTCGGCGTCGATCAGGAATCGATCGAGCAGTTTTACAGCTTGTTGCGTTCTCTAAAGGAAGAGAATGGCCTGACGATGATGATCGTGAGCCACGACGTCGGAGTGATGTCGCAATGGGTAACGAAAGTAGCTTGCGTGCAAAAGAAAATCCATTTTCACGGAACCGCTCACGAGTTTGAGCACAATCAGGAAAAAATTATGCAAAGCATGTATGGTGATTCCGTCCGGCTCTTGTCCCATCACCATTAAGCCGTTGCAAACGAGATAATGACGAAGGAGTATGAACATGCTGGCTGATTGGTGGCAGTATGATTTTTTGCGGTATACCCTGTTTTCAGGGATTTTGATTGGCCTGATTTGTCCCTTGCTCGGGACGTTTCTCATCGTTCGCCGCTTGTCGATGATGGCCGATGGTCTGTCTCACGTCACACTGTCCGGTGTGGCTGCCGGGATGCTGGTGTCCAAAAAGATTGCGTTTTTCTCCGCTGTGAACCCGTTGTTTTTCGGGATGCTTTTCGCGGTGATCGGTTCTTTGTTCATTGAGCGCTTGCGCAAGGTGTACAAAGCGTATCAAGATTTGGCGATTCCGATCATTTTGTCGACAGGACTTGGGCTGTTTACCGTTTTGATCAGTGTCGCTGACGGATTTAACGCCGACTTGTACTCGTATTTGTTCGGGAAAATCGTCACGGTATCGATTGAAGATTTGTACGCGCTCGTTGGCGTGGCGGTAGTCGTGCTTGGCACGGTTTTTCTGATCTACAAGGAACTGTTCGCCGTGTCTTTCGATGAAGAATTTGCCCGGGTGTCCGGTGTCGCGCGCAGATCGATCAATCTGTGGTTCATGGTTCTCGTCGCGCTTACGATTGCCGCTTCCATGCGCATTGTCGGCGTGCTCTTGATTTCCGCGCTGATTACGCTGCCTGTTGCGGCGAGCTTGCAAATTGCCCGGAGCTTTCGCCAGACGATCTTTTTCTCGATTCTGTTCGCGGAAATATCCGTGCTGAGCGGATTGTATTTTGCCTATCTCTTTGACTGGGCATCTGGTGGTACAATTGTGTTGATGGCTGTTTTGATTATGCTCATTGTTTTGGGTGTGAAAAAGCTGCGTGCGATCATGCGATAAAGTCATCTGGTTAAGACAAAAGGAAGGAGTGTTTGTCGATGAAGGTGGAAGAAGCCCTGCAAATTTTAAAGGAGCACGGGTACAAATATACCGGCAAGCGGGAGGAGATGATCCGCATCTGCGCTGCCGAGAAGCGCTACTTGTCTGCCAAAGATATTATGGAGCGAATTAAGGAGCAGTATCCGACTCTCAGCTTCGATACTGTTTATCGCAATATCTCCACTTTTGTTGAACTGGGGATTTTGGAAGAGACGGAGCTGGAGGGAGAAGGGCGTTTTCGCCTGGCTTGCTCGGCAGACGGTCACCACCATCACCATGTAATCTGTACGGAGTGTGGGAAAACTTCTTCCTTGCCAGGCTGTCCGATGAACGTCATGGCTTCTGTGCCAGAGGATTTTCAGGTAACCGGACACAAGTTTGAGGTGTACGGAACCTGCAAGGAATGCGTCGCCCAATCGAACTAAACGAGTGACTTGCCAAGAGTGTTCGCAAAAAGCGGATGCTCTTTTTTCTTGCAATCGGAACTTTTCCAATGTGGTTTTCTTCTGGTAGGTATTTGCTATAATGGGTGGGAAATCATCAGTTACGGAGAGAAGGGACACAGCCATGATTCCCCGTTATATCGCGGATTTTGATTTGCAGGCATTGCCTCGAATGAAAACAGATGTAGCTGTTGTTGGAGCAGGGATAGCCGGGTTGTACACGGCGTTGCAAACGAGTGAGTATGCGGATGTAGTTCTGATCAGCAAAAAAGGGCTGGATGACAGCAATACCCGCTGGGCGCAAGGAGGGATTGCCGCCGTTACGGCCAAATCGGATTCTCCTGCCTTGCATCGTCAAGACACGTTGATCGCCGGAGCGGGACTTTGCTCGTACGATGCGGTGGAAGTGCTTGTGCATGAAGGCCCTGATCGCTTGAAGGAACTGATTGCTTACGGAACGGAATTTGACCGCGATGCAGAAGGGCAGTATGAGCTGACGCAGGAAGGCGCGCATAGCAAGCGACGCATTTTGCATGCGAATGGCGATGCAACAGGGGCCGAGATTGTGCGTGCCTTGTCCAAACGGGTCATGGAGCAAGAGAACATTCATGTGCTGGAGCATCATTTTGCGATTGATGCGCTTACGCAGGATGGCGAGTGCGTCGGGATGATCGTGCAAAAGCCGGACGGGGAGTTGTTTTTCCTCGAGGCAAAAGCGACCGTGCTGGCGACTGGCGGAGCGGGACAACTATATCGCTACACCACCAATCCGGAGATTGCCACTGCGGATGGGATCGGCATCGCGTATCGGGCTGGCGCGCGGATCAAAGACGTGGAGTTTATCCAGTTCCACCCGACCGCGTTGTACTATCCAGGAGCACCCCGTTTCCTCATATCGGAGGCGGTAAGGGGAGAAGGGGCCATTTTGCGCAACACCAATGGCGACCGCTTCATGGACAAGTACCACCCGCAAAAAGAACTCGCGCCGCGTGACATTGTAGCGCGGGCGATTGTGGCCGAGATGGAGCAGACCAAGTCTTCGTTTGTCTATCTCGATATCACCCACGAGTCTGAGGAACTGATCAAGCATCGCTTCCCGACCATCTACAACTTTTGCCTGCAATACGGCTTGAACATGGTAACGGACTGGATTCCGGTCGCCCCTGCGTGCCACTACATCATGGGCGGAGTCCAGACGGATTTGAACGGCGAGACGACCACCAGCCGCCTGTTTGCCTGCGGCGAAGCTTCTTGCACAGGCGTACATGGGGCGAACAGACTGGCGAGCAATTCCTTGTCGGAAGCGGTCGTCTTCGGACATCGGATCGCGCAGCGAATCAAGGAGTTGACTGAACTGCCAGCAATTCAGCCGATTCGCGTCGTCTCCAAATATCGGCAAACGCGCACGTTCAATACACGTGAACAAAGACTGAAGCTGCAAAAGCTGATGCTGAGACACGTCAGCGTCAAGCGCGACGAGAAAGGTTTGAAAAAGGCGCTGGCCGAACTGGAACGGATGGAACAGTTTTACCAGTATATCGCGCAAGACCGGGAAGCCTTTGAATTTTTAAACTTGCTGAATGCAGCGGTATTGACGACAAGAGCTTCGCTGCTTAGGGAAGAGAGCCGTGGCGGGCACTATCGCACAGATTTTCCGAATAAAGATGACTTGCTGTGGCGCAAGCATCTCATCCAGACGTTCGAGAACGCCATTCAAGAGGAGTGTGGACAAAACGATGTGGAATAAACGGGAGCTTCAACGCAAAATCGAAGAATGGCTGCACGAAGATGTGGGCTTTGGCGACGTGACAACCATGAGCACGATTCCGGATTCCGAGCAAGGGATCGGGATTTTGTACGCGAAGGAAGCAGGTGTGGTAGCAGGCTTGCCGATTGCCGAGCAAGTTTTCGCGACGGTCGATCCTGAGCTTGTTTTCACGGCAAAAGTAGCGGAAGGGCAGCGGGTCGAAGTCGGTCAGGAGCTGGCAGCAGTCAGTGGTTCTGTGCGTTCGATTTTGAGCGGTGAACGGCTTGCGCTCAACTTGATGCAGCGTCTGTCCGGCATCGCGACGAAAACAAGCGAGTATGTAGCGGCAGTAGCGGGCACAAAAGCACGGGTAGTAGATACGCGCAAGACGACTCCGGGGCTGCGTTTCCTGGAAAAGTACGCCGTTCGTGTCGGGGGCGGCCATAACCATCGCTTTGCCCTGTACGATGCCGTGATGATCAAAGACAATCACATCAAAGGAGCGGGCGGAATTGCCCAGGCAGTTGCCTCGGCTCGCGCCGCTATTCCTCATACCATGACCGTCGAGGTGGAGGCCGAATCGCTTGAGCAGGTGCGCGAGGCGCTCGAAGCAGGCGCAGATATTATCATGCTGGACAATATGTCTCTGGAAGCAATGGCTGAAGCGGTAGCTCTGATTGATGGACGAGCGGTGGTAGAGGCTTCTGGCGGGGTAAACCTGGACACGATCGGAAATATTGCCAAAACGGGCGTGGATGTCATTTCTGTTGGAGCGTTGACCCACTCCGTTGCGGCGTTTGATATCAGCCTGGATTTGAATACGCGCAAACGGTAAGGAGCGACCTGTATGCTACTGGTGATCGACATAGGCAACTCCAATATCGTCCTTGGTCTGTATGAGGGCGAGGTGCTGCGCCATCATTGGCGGATCGCGACCGACCGCAACAAGACGGAAGACGAATACGGAATGCTTGTGAAAAGTTTGTTTGGCAGCGCAGGGCTTGTGCTTGAGCAGGTCAGCGGAGTGATTCTCTCCTCGGTTGTCCCGCCTTTGAATACGGCGACTGAACGCATGTGCGGCAAATACTTGCGTCAAAAAGCGCTCATCGTCGGCCCGGGAGTCAAAACCGGGCTGAATATCAAGTACGAGTATCCGCGAGAAGTAGGCTCGGACCGGATTGTCAATGCAGTGGCGGCGATTCATGAATACGGGGCGCCTTTGATCATTGTTGATTTTGGAACGGCTACGACTTTTTGTTACGTGGATGAGCGGGGCCAATATTGGGGCGGAGCGATTGCGCCGGGCATCGGAATTTCCACGGAGGCGTTGTTTAGTCGGGCTGCAAAATTGCCGCGCATAGAGATCGCCAAACCGGGGAGCGTAGTCGGCAGAAATACGATCGCAGCCATGCAAGCAGGCATATATTACGGCTTTGTGGGGCAGGTCGAGGGAATCGTTCGTCGAATCAAAGCGGAGTACCAGACCGAGCCGACTGTCGTCGCAACAGGTGGGATGGCTTCTTTGGTAGCAGATGAGACATCGTGCATTCAGGTCGTCGATCCTTATTTGACGTTAAAAGGGTTGCGATTGGTTTACGAGCGGAATCAGTAAAAAACAGCCGTGGCAGTTGATGCTGCGGCTGTTTTTGCTATATTTTTTTGCAGTAAAACACTTCCGGATCAGCGGGATCAAGGTTCTGGATAGTTCCGCTGTAGGCATACCCAAGCTTTTGGCAAAGGCGTTGCATTTTCTTATTGGAAAGGTTAGTGGAAGTGAACAGCTTATCGGTGGGACATAGCTTTTCCAGGTACAGCATTAGCTCTTTTCCGATTCCTTGATGCTGATGCCGAGGATGTACGATGACAAGGTGAATAAAGCTTTGCTGAAAAAAAGATTGATTCATGACGGCAAAGCCTGCGATGTCCATGTCGAGGGAAGCAACATGGCAATGACCGGCTGCAATAGCCGTTTGCAACTCATGTGCTCGGCTGGTTGAGCCTAGAACGAGGGCGTCTATTCTACAGACAGCAGGAAGATCGTGCAGCGTGGCTTGTCGAAGCAATACCACAGGGGTTCACTCCTTTTCTCATTTGGTTATCGCTTGCCTGGCTTGTTCTTCGCGCCTTTTCGCGCTTTCAAAGTCAAGCGAGATCATCAGAGGCTTTCTATTTGTAGGTATGTAGCGCCGAGGTAATTCATCGCCAATTTTGATTTAGGGAAAGTATATCATTTTATGAATGGAGGTATCTTTTTATGTTGAAGCTAGGGGTGCAAATCGCAGTGTAGAGCCGCGACTAAAATCTGTGCTGACGGGTAATGATATATGCGTGGTAGGCGAATGCAAACAAAAGCGGGAAAACGAAAAGCGATTTTTATAATTTTATCGTTGACAGGGCATGGCTCACGCGCTACAATGGCTATTGTGCCTAGCAGAAAAGTTATATGAAAGTGAACTTTTTAAGCAGTATTGAAAAAAGTTCTTGCCAAGTTGAGAAGCTTGTGATAACATATGAAGTCTGGAAGGCAAACAAGGTGATCAACTCGATCCCTTCATATATACATGGATGGATGTCCGAGCGGCCGAAGGAGCACGATTGGAAATCGTGTAGGCGGGGTTAACTCGTCTCGTGGGTTCAAATCCCACTCCATCCGCCATTACGCATGGCCCGTTGGTGAAGCGGTT